>NZ_JBIVGV010000026.1:0-58717 GCF_044748865.1 Pseudomonas sp. NPDC089734
TCGTCGCAGATAAAGACCGAGGGGCCGGCAATCAATTTGCGTACTTCATGCTGGCTTTTGCCACAGAAGGAGCAATAGAGCAGTTTGCCGTTGTCCTCGCCGTTGCGGGTGTCAGTCATTCGATCGATCCAATCCGGTAGGCTTGCAACACAAGATGAAGGCTATTGCGGGCTTTTTCAAGTCCGCAGGCGGCTGGTTGGCCCAACCACCTACATTTTGGGTCACTTAGGCAGGCATTTGACGTTTGCTGATCACGGAATCGATCAGGCCGTATTCCGCCGCACGGTCCGCGCTCATGAAGTTGTCACGCTCGGTGTCACGCTCGATGGTTTCAAGGCTCTGGCCGGTGTGGTGGGCCAGCAGCGAGTTCAGGCGATGACGAATGTGCAGGATTTCCTTGGCATGGATGTCGATATCCGACGCCTGCCCCTGGAAACCGCCCAATGGCTGGTGAATCATCATGCGCGAGTTCGGCAGGCAGTGACGCTTGCCCTCGGCACCGCCAGCCAGCAGGAAAGCACCCATGCTGCAGGCCTGACCGATACAGATGGTCGATACGTCCGGCTTGATGAACTGCATGGTGTCGTAGATCGACATGCCTGCCGTCACCGAACCGCCCGGCGAGTTGATGTAGAGATGGATATCCTTGTCCGGGTTTTCCGCTTCAAGGAACAGCAGTTGCGCCGCAATAAGGTTGGCCATGTAGTCCTCTACCGGACCAACCATAAAGATCACTCGCTCCTTGAGAAGGCGCGAATAGATGTCATAGGCGCGTTCGCCACGGGCGGACTGCTCGATAACCATCGGGACCAGGCCGCCAGCGGCCTGGATGTCAGAGTTCTGCTGAATATAAGAATTGCGGGACATGTCCTGCATTCACTCCCAAATAGTCGAGTCTTGAATACGCACAAGCCAGCGCGAAGGCTGGCTTGTGGGTGTTTTCGAACGAAAGGAGAAATCAGTCGGCTTTTGGAGCTTC
This sequence comes from Pseudomonas sp. NPDC089734, assembly GCF_044748865.1. Classification (NCBI taxonomy): domain Bacteria; kingdom Pseudomonadati; phylum Pseudomonadota; class Gammaproteobacteria; order Pseudomonadales; family Pseudomonadaceae; genus Pseudomonas; species Pseudomonas sp. NPDC089734. The sequence continues at coordinate 980 of NZ_JBIVGV010000026.1, forward strand.
TACCGGCTTGACCGCTTCTTCGTAGGAGACCGATTTGTCGGTCACGCTAGCTTTCTGCAAAACAGTATCTACAACTTGCTCTTCGAGCACAACCGAACGTACTTCGTTCATTTGCTGTTCGTTCTTGTAGTACCAGGCTACAACCTGCTCAGGCTCCTGGTAAGCGGAAGCCATTTCCTGGATCAGGTCGCGAACGCGAGCGTCATCAGGCTTGAGCTCGAACTGCTTGACCACTTCGGCAACGATCAGGCCCAGCTCGACACGACGCTTGGCTTGCTCTTCGAACAGCTCGGCCGGCAGTTGGTCAGGCTTGATGTTGCCGCCGAACTGCTGAACAGCCTGGACGCGCAGACGGTTGACTTCGTTTTCCAGCAGAGCCTTTGGCACTTCGATCGGGTTGGCGGCCAGCAGACCGTCCATGACCTGGTTCTTGACCTTGGACTTGATGGCCTGACGCAGTTCACGCTCCATGTTCTTGCGAACTTCGGTGCGGAAGCCGTCGATGCCGGTTTCCTTGATGCCGAACTGCTTGAAGAACTCTTCGTTCAGCTCAGGCAGTTTTGGCTCGGAAACGCTGTTGACGGTGACGGTGAACTCGGCAGCCTTGCCAGCCAGCTCCAGGTTCTGATAGTCCTCAGGGAAGGTGACGTTCAGAACGCGCTCTTCGCCCGCCTTGGCACCCACCAGACCGTCTTCGAAGCCCGGGATCATGCGGCCGGAACCCAGAACCAGCTGAGTGCCGGTGGCAGAACCGCCAGCGAAGACTTCGCCGTCAACCTTGCCAACGAAATCGATGTTCAGCTGGTCTTCGTTCTGGGCAGCACGATCGGCCACTTCAAAACGGACGTTCTGCTTGCGCAGGATTTCCAGCATGTTGTCCAGATCGCTGTCAGCCACGTCAGCCGACAGGCGCTCGACGGAGATGGACTCGAAACCGGCAACAGTGAACTCTGGGAACACTTCGAAAGTAGCGATGTATTCCAGGTCCTTGCCTTTTTCAAAGGACTTTGGCTCTACGGCAGGTGCGCCAGCCGGGTTCAGCTTCTGCTCGACCACAGCTTCGTAGAAGGTAGCCTGGATCAGATCACCCAGCGCTTCCTGACGCGCACCATCTTCATAACGCTGGCGGATCACGCTCATAGGCACTTTGCCAGGGCGGAAGCCCGGGATCTTGGCTTTACGTGCGGTCTGCTGCAGACGCTTGTTGACTTCAGTCTCGATGCGTTCGGCAGGCACGCCAATGGTCATGCGGCGCTCAAGAGCGGAAGTATTTTCAACAGAAACTTGCATGGATATTCCTCGTTGCACAGACGTTAGCCGGCCGTTTCCGACCCCAGAATCAAGGGCATGCATTCTAGTGGGTCAAACTCAAGAAGTCACCCTACTGAAAAAGGGCAGGTTTAAGAGGATGAAATCGGACTGCCAGCAAGCAAAGACACCAAAGCCTTCGCTTCAATGGCAACGCGTCTGGCACGGGCTATATAAAGGAAGCACGTGCACCGGACCGCTACCGACTCCATCCACGTAGCGCGCCCCGCTCGACCGGCGGCAATACACCAACCAGCCAGCGAGACGATAAAACCAACACGCTGAAACAAAAAAAGCCGCACTAGGCGGCTTTTCTTTAAATGGCAAAATCCAATCAGTTCGCCATTCATATCTTGGTGCGGACGGAGAGACTCGAACTCTCACACCTTGCGGCGCTGGAACCTAAATCCAGTGTGTCTACCAATTCCACCACATCCGCGTTACAAGCTTTTAAAGCAAAGGCGCCAGATTATCAGTAATAAGTCTGGCGCCTTTCCGAATATGGGGTGGACGATGGGGATCGAACCCACGACAACAGGAGTCACAATCCTGTGCTCTACCAACTGAGCTACGCCCACCATATTGCATGTAACTACTACAACTTACCTACCGTGCCAAAGCCGCCTTTAATGGCGCACCCGGCAGGACTCGAACCTGCGACCATCCGCTTAGAAGGCGGATGCTCTATCCAGCTGAGCTACGGGCACTTATATAATCTGCATTCTTTAACGATTACAAATTACAAGGCTTTTAATCACGTCGAGCTTAACTTCAGCTCCACCTGACTTACATCAACCAGCGCCGTCTTGTTTAGCGGTGCGGGGTGCTGCCCGGCAAGTGCGACGAATCTTATAGATGCCCCCATGGGTCGTCAACTCTTTTTTAAAAAAAATTCAGTCAGATAAAGGAGTTAGCTGAATATGCAGACCAAGCGCCTTTGCCCGTGCGTCATGTCATGCGAGAATGCGCGCTCATTTTTTTCCTCTCGATGGTTAATCACGCGTCATGACTGCACAACTTATCGACGGCAAAGCGATCGCCGCCAGCCTGCGCCAGCAGATCGCCAAACGTGTCGCCGAACGTCGCGAGCAAGGCCTGCGTACGCCGGGCCTCGCGGTGATTCTGGTGGGCAGCGACCCCGCTTCCCAGGTTTATGTCTCTCACAAGCGCAAGGACTGCGAGGAAGTCGGCTTCATTTCCCAGGCCTACGACCTGCCCGCCGAGACCACACAGGTTGCGCTGACCGAGCTGATCGATCGCCTCAACGACGACGCCAGTGTCGACGGCATCCTTGTGCAACTGCCATTGCCTGCACATCTGGACGCCTCCCTGCTGCTGGAGCGCATTCGTCCTGACAAGGACGTCGACGGTTTCCACCCTTATAACGTCGGCCGCCTGGCCCAACGCATCCCGCTGCTGCGTCCCTGCACCCCGAAAGGGATCATGACCCTGCTGGAAAGCACCGGTGTCGATCTGTACGGGCTGGATGCTGTCGTCGTAGGTGCCTCCAACATCGTCGGTCGCCCGATGGCCATGGAGTTGTTGCTGGCTGGCTGCACCGTCACCGTGACCCACCGTTTCACCAAGGATCTGGCAGGCCATGTAGCACGCGCCGATCTGGTGGTGGTCGCAGCCGGCAAGCCCGGCCTGGTCAAGGGCGAGTGGATCAAGCCGGGTGCCATCGTCATCGACGTGGGCATCAACCGTCAGGACGATGGCAAGCTGGTCGGTGACGTTGTGTACGAAACCGCCCTGCCCCGCGCTGGCTGGATCACACCAGTACCGGGCGGCGTTGGTCCGATGACTCGCGCCTGCCTGCTGGAAAACACCCTGTATGCGGCAGAAAGCCTGCACGACTGAGTGTTTATCCAATAAAAAACGGCACCTGAAACAGGTGCCGTTTTTATTTGGGTGACGGCTTACTTGCGCGCCGCCTCCCAGCTTTTCAGTAACTCGGAATACGCCACGGTCTCGCCTTTCGGTTTCTCGTTGGCCAGTTTGCGCTGCGGAGCCGCCCAGCCATCCGGGCTCGCCTCGCCTTTCTTGTACCACTCTTCAGCCGTGGTTTCCGGGTTCAGCTTCGGTGCGCAGCCGCTCTTTTCCTGGGCCTTGGAGCGTTCAAGCCGCATCAGAATGGAATCCTGATCCTTGGCCAACCCGTCCAGTGCCTGCTGTGCCGTCTTCTCGCCGGTGACCGCTTCCGCCACATGACTCCACCACAGCTGAGCCAGTTTCGGGTAGTCCGGGACGTTGGTACCAGTCGGCGACCATTGCACCCGTGCCGGGCTGCGGTAGAACTCCACCAGACCACCCAGTTTGGGCGCCAGCTCGGTCATCTCTTTGGAGTTGATGTCCGACTCACGAATCGGCGTCAGACCCACGATGGTTTTCTTCAGGGACACGGTTTTCGAGGTCACGAACTGCGCGTACAGCCAAGCGGCCAACCGTTGCTTTTCAGGTGTCGAGTACAGGAAGGTCCACGACCCCACATCCTGATAGCCCAGTTTCATGCCGTCTTTCCAGTACGGCCCCTTGGGCGAAGGCGCCATGCGCCACTTGGGCGTGCCGTCGGCATTCATCACCGGCAAACCGGGCTTGGTCATGTCGGCGGTAAAAGCGGTGTACCAGAAAATCTGCTGTGCGACGTTGCCCTGGGAAGGCACCGGACCGGACTCCGAGAACGTCATGCCCGCGGCTTCCGGCGGCGCATAAGCCTTGAGCCAGTCGATGTATTTCTGAGTCGCGAACACCGCAGCCGGTCCGTTGGTATCACCGCCACGGGTGATGCTGGAACCCACCGGACGGCAGTTTTCGACCCGAATCCCCCACTCGTCCACCGGCAGACCGTTCGGCAACCCTTTGTCACCGCCCCCGGCCATGGAGAACCAGGCATCCGTAAAGCGCCAGCCCAGAGAAGGGTCTTTCTTGCCGTAGTCCATGTGGCCATAAATGCGCTTGCCGTCGATTTCCTTGACGTCTTCACTGAAGAATTTGGCAATGTCTTCGTAGGCGGACCAGTTGACCGGCACGCCCAGCTCATACCCGTACTTGGCCTTGAACTTCTCTTTCAGGTCGGCACGCTCGAACCAGTCGGCACGGAACCAGTAGAGGTTGGCGAACTGCTGATCAGGCAATTGGTAAACCTTGCCATCCGGCGCAGTCGTGAAGGACAGGCCAATGAAATCCTTCAGATCCAGCGTCGGCGACGTCACCTTCTTGCCTGCATCACTGGCCATCAGCTCCGTCAGCGATTGCGCCTTTCCATAACGGAAATGGGTGCCGATCAGATCCGAATCGTTGACCCAGCCGTCATAGATGTTCTTGTCCGACTGCATCTGGGTCTGGATCTTCTCGATCACGTCCCCTTCCTGCACCAGGTCGTGGGTGAGCTTGATGCCAGTGATTTCGGTAAACGCCCTGGCCAGGGTCTTGGACTCGTACTCATGGGTGGTCAGGGTCTCCGACACCACCTTGATTTCCATCCCGCGAAACGGTTCAGCCGCCTTGATGAACCATTCCAGCTCGGCCATCTGCTGCTCGGGGGTCAGGGTCGAAGGCTTGAATTCGGCGCCGATCCATTTCTTGGCGGCATCCTGATAGGCATCAGCCCACGCCGTCACGCTCAATCCACTGCACGCCAGCATCGAAGCCAGCGCCACGCTATGTCTCAGCTTGTTGTTTTTGTAGAACATAGACACCTCCAGATGATTATTACCCAGGGCACGTTGCCGCCTCCCGGACAGTCCCGGCATAAAACAGTGATTCGGCTACCCCCAACGCATTACGACAAACAACCACACCAGCGATACCAGCGAGGCGATCCAGATGCTCCAGTCCGTCACGCCGATGACCAGCAAATGCAGGTAGGCACTTGCCAGCAATCCAATGAACAGACGGTCGCCACGGCTGGTTTCGATCGGCAGAAAACCGCGACGCTCGACGCAGGGCGAGCTCAGTTCCCACACCGTCATGCCAATCAACAGCACTGCAATGGCCGCGAAGAAGCCTGCCGTCAGTGAAGTCCAGGCCATCCATTCCATATCCCGTCTCCTCAGACCCGGCCCAGGGCAAAGCCCTTGACCACATGATTGCGCACGAACCAGATCACCAGCATGCCTGGCAGAATGGTCAAGACCCCGGCTGCCGCCAGCACTCCCCAGTCGATGCCCGACGCAGAAACCGTGCGGGTCATGACCGCTGCAATGGGCTTGGCGTTGACCGATGTCAGCGTGCGCGCCAGCAACAATTCGACCCAGGAAAACATGAAGCAGAAGAACGCCGTGACACCGATGCCGGAGCCGATCAGCGGCACAAAGATCTTCACGAAGAAGCGTGGAAAGCTATAGCCGTCGATGTAGGCGGTTTCATCGATTTCCTTGGGAACGCCTGACATGAAGCCCTCCAGAATCCATACCGCCAGTGGCACGTTGAACAAACAATGGGCCAGCGCCACAGCGATATGGGTGTCGAACAGGCCGATCGAGGAGTAGAGCTGGAAGAACGGCAGCAGAAATACCGCCGGAGGTGCCATGCGATTGGTCAGCAACCAGAAGAACAGGTGCTTGTCACCCAGAAACCGGTAGCGAGAAAACGCATAGGCCGCCGGCAAGGCCACCGCCAGGGAAATGACCGTATTCAGGCAAACGTAATACAACGAATTGATATAACCGCTGTACCAACTGGGATCGGTGAAGATCACCCGGTAATTGGCCAGCGTGAAGTCTTGGGGCCACAGGGTCAGGCTGCCGAGAATTTCCGTGTTGCTCTTGAACGACATGTTCAGCAACCAGTAGATCGGCACCAGCAGAAACAGGATATAGATCAACAGCGGCACCGCCTTTCGCGCATTCATGACCGATCCTCAGTTCTTGTCGTTATGGGTCATCGCGGTATAGAACAGCCACGACACCAGCAGAATGATCAGGAAGTACACCAGCGAAAACGCCGCCGCCGGCCCCAGGTCGAACTGGCCGATCGCCATTTGCGTCAGGGTCTGGCTCAGGAAAGTCGTGGCATTACCCGGCCCGCCACCGGTGAGGACAAACGGCTCGGTGTAGATCATGAAGCTGTCCATGAAGCGCAACATCACCGCGATCAACAGCACGCTTTTCATCTTCGGCAACTGGATATGCCGGAACACGGCCCAGCTCGACGCCCGATCGATACGCGCCGCCTGGTAGTACACATCCGGAATGGCCCGCAGCCCCGAATAGCACAGCAGCGCGACCAGCGAGGTCCAGTGCCAGACATCCATGACCAGCACCGTCACCCAGGCATCCATGGTGTTGGCCGCATAGTTGTAGCTGATGCCCAGTTGATTGAGGCTCCAGCCCAACAGGCCGATATCGGCGCGACCAAAGATCTGCCAGATGGTGCCGACCACATTCCAGGGGATCAGCAGCGGCAGGGTCATGATGATCAGGCACAGCGATGACCATCGCCCCTTGGTCGGCATGGTCAGGGCGATGGCGATACCCAGCGGAATCTCGATCAGCAGCACGCAGCCCGAATAAATGAACTGCCGTAACAGAGAGTCGTGCAGGCGCGGGTCCTGCAAGACCTGGCGATACCAGTCTGCGCCCACGAAATAGCGGTTGGACTGGTCGAAGATGTCCTGCACCGAGTAATTGACCACCGTCATCATCGGCACGATGGCACTGAACGCCACCAGCAGGAAAACCGGCACCACCAGCCACCAGGCCTTGTTGTTATGGACCTTGTTCATGGCGTCCCCCGCTCCTGACCGGATTCAAGCAAGAAATCGTCGGCGTACAGCATCAACCACTGCCCCGGAAAACTGATCCAGGCCTGGCCCTGAGGCACCGGCTTGTCTTCGGGCAGGCGCACCTTGAGCTTTTGCCCGGCCAGCGACAGGGTCAGGATCTTGTAGGTGCCCAGATCCTCCACATACACCACCTCGGCACACATCGCCTCATCGTAGGGGCCGTCCCAGACATGAATGAACTCGGGGCGAATACCGATCTTCAGACTGGTGAACGGTGTATGAGCGATCAGTTGCTGCAAGGGGCCGGACAACGGCACATGCACGTCCCCGAACACCACGCCGTCGCCCTGCGGCCGGACCTCGATCAGGTTCATGCCCGGACTGCCTATGAAATAACCGACGAAGGTGTGGCGTGGCTTCTCGAACAGCTCCCGGGGCGTGCCGAACTGCACGATCTGGCCGCCGTACATCACCGCGATCTTGTCGGCGAAGGTCGAAGCCTCCAGTTGATCGTGGGTGACGTAGACCATGGTGATATTGAACTGCTCATGGATCTGCTTGAGCTTGCGGCGCAGTTTCCATTTCAGATGAGGGTCGATCACCGTCAGCGGCTCATCGAACAGGATCGCCGAGACGTCATCGCGAACCAGCCCGCGCCCCATGGACACCTTCTGCTTCTCGTCGGCCGTCAGATTGCGTGCCTTCTTTTTCAGCAAAGGCTGCAAATCCAGGACCTCGGCGATTTCCAGCACCTTGGCCTGAACCCGCTTGTCATCCAGCCCCTGATTGCGCAACGGAAAAGCCAGGTTATCGAAGACCGTCATGGTGTCGTAGACCACCGGAAACTGGAAAACCTGAGCGATGTTGCGATGTTCGGGACTCAGTGCGTTGACCTCTCTGGAGTCGAACAGCACCTGCCCCTGGGACGGGCTCAACAGGCCGGAAATGATATTGAGCAACGTGGACTTGCCACACCCGGAAGGCCCCAACAGTGCATAGGCACCGCCCTGCTCCCAGACATGGGTCATTTCCCGGATGGCGTAATCGTCAGGCCCCGGGTTGGCGCTGTAACTGTGGGCCAGGTTCTGCAAACGGATCTCGGCCATCAGGCAACCCTCGCCATGCGCAGACCGGGCGCCTGAATCAGACGCCCCTGCTGATCGAACACAAAGAGCTTGTGGGTCGGGATATACACCCGGATCGCCGCATCCACGTCATAGCCATGCACGCCCGGCAAGTGCAGGACCAGTGCAAACAGCTCGTTGCGCACATGCAGAAAGGTCTCGGAACCGCTGATTTCCGCCAGCTCGACCGTGACGGCCAGCTCCAGATCGTCATCATTGGAGGGCACAAGGCTCAGATGACTGGGCCGCACACCGAAGCGGTATTCACCGTCACCGATCTTGCGCAGGTCCGCATTGAGAGGGAAATGCACGAAATTGGCGAAACTGACTTCGTTACCCTCGATACGACCGGGCATCAGGTTGATGGGGGGCTCGGAGAACAGCTCGGCCGCCAGCACCGTGCCTGGTCGCTGATAGACCTCGGCAGCCTTGCCACTCTGGATCACACGACCTTCGTGGAGAATGGTGGTCGTACCGCCCAGCGCCAGGGCTTCGTTGGGTTCGGTGGTGGCATAAATGGCGATGGTGTGGCGCGCCGCGAACAGCTCGCGCATTTCCTGGCGCAGCTCTTCGCGCAATTTGTAATCGAGGTTGACCAGCGGCTCATCGAACAGAATCAGCTCGGCATCCTTGACCAGCGCCCTGGCCATGGCGGTGCGCTGCTGCTGCCCGCCGGACAGCTCCAGAGGATAGCGCTGGAGAAATCTTTCGATACGAAGCATCTTCGCAGTATCCAGCACCCGGCTCTGGATCACCTCTCTGGAGGCCCCCGCCTGACGCAATGGCGAAGCGATATTCTCGAACACCGTCATGCTCGGGTAATTGATGAACTGCTGATAGACCATCGATACATTGCGCTGGCGCACGGGGCGCTGCGTGACATCGACACCGTTCATCAGAATCCGTCCGCTGTCGGGCTTGTCCAGCCCGGCCATCAGGCGCATCAGGCTGGTCTTGCCGGACAGGGTCCGGCCCAACAGGACATTGAAGGATCCAGGCTCAAAACTCAGGGAGGCGTCGTCGACCCAGACCTGACCATCGACTGCACGACTGACGTGTTCCAGCGTAAGTGACATGGCGTGCCCTTTTTATTTTTTCTTCTCGGGATGCTGCTCGGCAGGTGCACAGAGCGACATTCGTGCCAGATCAACCTTCCGCTTCGAGAATGCCGGGCCAGAGCCTCTGACTTTTATGACGCTGCCAGACACTCTTCACAGGTGAACAAAAATGAACAGAAAACGCTGAACACTTGAACAGGTTGAACATTGACTTTGAACAGTTCTGAACGACACTGGATGAACGCTTCGGGCACGGATGCTCCCTGCAAGACCTGACACAAAAACAACAAGACAGCAGGGTCCATGCTCATGGCCACCTCCAGCTCATCGCTCGCTCACGACCTCATCATTCAGGACTCATGGACACGTTGCCGGGACTTCGGGCTCAGCCATCAGACGCGACCATCGTTCGACGTATTGCCGGACACGCAGATTTCACAGCTGCTCGAACGCCATCACTCCCTCGTACAGACCACCCATCAGGAGGTGCTGCCGTTCTATGAAAATATCCTGAGCAACTCCAATTGCCTGATCCTGCTGGCCGACAACCACGGTCAATTGCTCACCTCATGGGGCTCCCAGCGTTTTGCCAACGCGGCGCAGACTCAGGGCTTCATGGCCGGAGCCAACTGGAATGAACGCGGCGCGGGCACCAATGCCATCGGCACGGCACTGGTCTGCGAACAGGCGGTGCATATCGAGCCCGACGAACACTTCCTCAAGGCCAATCGTTTCATGACAGGCTCGGCCTCACCGATTTTCGATGCAGATCGACGCATGATCGCCATACTGGATGTCTCCAGCGACAGCTTCCTGCCACCCTCCCACACGCTGGGCATGGTGAAAATGATGAGCCAGTCGGTGGAAAACCGGCTGATTCTCGACCAGTTCCGCGACACTCACTTCCAGTTGACCTTCAATACCGGCCTGACCAATCTGGACAGCCAGTGGGCAGGCCTGCTGATTTTCGATGAAAGCGGCAGGATTCTGTGCGCCAATCGGCGGGCCGATAACCTGTTGGGGACGAGTCTGTCAGGGGTCAACATTGAAGACCTGTTCAAATGCCCGATCCTGCAACTGCTCAGCGAGCCCGAAGCCCGTCCCTTTGCGCTGCATGCCGTCGGCAATAACCGTTTCCAGTGCCTGCTCAAGCGCCCGCGACGCAAACCGGTCCACCTACAGGCCATTCCATCCAGCCCGCCTCCCCCTTCCCGCCCGGCACTGGATCTCCACGCCATCGACCTGGGCGATGCAAAAGTCGAAAAGGCGGTACGACAGGCGCAACGGCTGCTGGAAAAGGACATTCCGCTGTTGATTCACGGTGAAACCGGCGTCGGCAAGGAAGTCTTCGTCAAGGCCCTGCACCAGGCCAGTTCCCGCTCCAGCCAGCCCTTGATGGCCGTCAATTGCGCAGCCATCCCGGCCGAACTGGTGGAGTCGGAACTGTTCGGCTACAACAGGGGCGCGTTCACCGGAGCCCATCAGAAAGGCAGTATCGGGCTTATACGCAAGGCCGATAAAGGCACGCTGTTTCTCGACGAAATCGGTGATATGCCCCTGCCCGTACAGGCGCGTCTGCTGCGGGTATTGCAGGAACGCTGCGTTCAGCCCCTGGGTAGCAGCGAGCTGCATCCTGTGGACATCCGCCTGATTTCAGCCACCAATCACAGCCTGCGCGAGCGGGTACAGACAGGGCATTTTCGTCAGGACCTGTATTACCGGATCAGCGGGCTGAATATCGAACTGCCTCCCTTACGCGAGCGCACCGATAAACAGACGCTGATTCAAAGGATCTGGGAACGGCACCGCGAACCTCATCAACAGGCCGGATTTTCCAGAGAGGTGCTTGAACTGTTCGAGCATCACCCATGGCCGGGCAATATTCGTCAACTCAACAACGTGATTCAGGTCGCACTGGCACTGGCCGATGAGCAGACGATCATGCTGGAACACCTGCCGGAAGATTTCTTTCTGGATGCGCAGATCGATGAGAAGAGAGAGAAGCCCGTGACGCCGCGGCTGATAAAGGGAAGTTTTCCGTCTACCGATAACCTGAACCACCTGTTGCAGGAGGCTGGAGGCAATATTTCATTGCTGGCCAAACGGTTGGGGGTGTCCCGCAACACGCTTTACAAGCGGTTGCGGGAACAGGAGCTTCGCGGATAAATCCGCTCCTACGGCAGGAGCGAATTCATTCGCGAAGGCGTCAGCCAATCAATCCGCCAGACGCCAGGTCGTACCGCCCTTGCCATCTTCCAGCACCACGCCCATGGCGGTGAGCTGGTCGCGGATGCGATCGGATTCAGCCCAGTTCTTGGCGCTGCGAGCATCCAGACGCGCCTGGATCAAGGCTTCGACCTCGGCCGCATCGACACGCCCTTCAGCGCCGGCACGCAGGAAATCCTCCGCTTCGAGCTGCAACACGCCCAGCACGCTGGCCAGTTGCTTCAAGCGTGCCGCCAGACCGGCTGCCGCCGCCTGATCGCTGTCACGCAGACGGTTGATCTCACGCACCATATCGAACAGCACCGCACAGGCCTCTGGCGTGCCGAAGTCATCGTTCATGGCTGTCGTGAAACGCTCGACGAACGCCTCGCCACCCGAAGGCTCCGCCACTGGCAGGCCCTTGAGCGCATGGTAGAAACGCTCCAGCGCACTCTTGGACTCTTTCAGGCTGTCTTCGGAGTAGTTGATCGCGCTGCGGTAGTGGCTGGACACCAGCAGGTAACGCACCACTTCCGGATGATATTTTTCCAGCACGTCGCGAATGGTGAAGAAGTTGTTCAAGGACTTGGACATCTTCTCGCCATTGATGCGAATCATGCCGCAGTGCATCCAGGCATTGGCGTAGGTCTTGCCGGTAGCGGCCTCGCTCTGGGCGATTTCGTTTTCATGGTGCGGGAACTCGAGGTCGCTGCCGCCGCCATGAATGTCGAACGTCTCACCCAGGCAGCAGGTGGACATCACCGAGCATTCGATATGCCAGCCGGGACGTCCCGGCCCCCATGGCGACTCCCAGCTCGGCTCGCCGGGCTTGACGCCCTTCCAGAGCACGAAATCCAGCGGGTCGTCCTTGGCCTCTTCCACTTCGATGCGGGCACCGATGCGCAGGTCTTCGATTTTCTTGCGCGACAGCTTGCCGTAGCCCAGGAACTTGCCGACGCGGTAATACACGTCGCCGTTACCCGGTGCGTAGGCGTACCCCTTGTCGATCAGGGTCTGGATCATGGTGTGCATGCCCGCGATATGATCGGTGGCACGCGGCTCCATGTCCGGCTTGAGGATGTTCAGACGCGCTTCGTCCTCGTGCATGGCATCGATCATGCGCGCGGTCAGCGCGTCGAACGATTCGCCGTTTTCACGGGCACGATTGATGATCTTGTCATCGATATCGGTGATGTTGCGCACGTAAGTCAGGTCATAGCCGCTGAACCGCAGCCAGCGGGTCACCAGATCGAACGCCACCATGCTGCGCCCGTGGCCCAGGTGACAGAAGTCGTACACGGTCATGCCGCAGACGTACATCCGTACCTTGTTGCCATCCAGCGGCTTGAAGACTTCTTTGCTCTTCGTGAGCGTGTTGTAGATTGAAAGCACTTGGCTAACCTCAGCTCCAGGAATCCCGCAATGTCACTGTGCGGTTGAATACCGGACGACCTGGCTTCGAGTCCTTGATGTCCGCGCAGAAATAACCTTCGCGCTCGAACTGGAAACGGTCTTCCGGCTGCGCTTGCCCCAATGAAGGTTCAGCACGACAACCCGTCAGTACTTGCAGGGAATCGGGATTGATGTTTTCCAGGAAGGTGGCGCCGTCTTCAGCCTTGTCAGGCGTGGCAGAACGGAACAGACGATCGTACAGGCGCACTTCGCACTCGACGCTCTCGGCCGCCGGAACCCAGTGGATCACGCCCTTGACCTTGCGGCCTTCGGGGTTCTTGCCCAGGGTGTCAGGGTCGTAGGAGCAGCGCAGTTCGACGATATTGCCCTCGGCATCCTTGATGGCCTCGTCGGCACGGATCACATAGCTGCCGCGCAGACGGACCTCACCGGCTGGCTCCAGGCGCTTGTAGCCTTTTGGCGGCTCTTCCATGTAGTCGTCGCGATCGATGTAGATCTCGCGAGCGAACGGCAGTTCGCGAACGCCCAGGTCTTCCTTCGGATGACGCGGCAGTTCGAGCTTCTCGACCTGGCCTTCCGGGTAGTTGGTGATCACGACCTTCAACGGGCGCAGCACGCACATGGCACGCGGTGCGTTGCGGTCCAGGTCGTCACGAATGCTGAATTCCAGCATCGCGAAGTCCACCACGCCATCGGAACGGTTGGTGCCGACCATTTCACAGAAATTGCGGATCGAAGCCGGGGTGTAACCACGACGGCGGAAGCCCGACAGCGTCGACATGCGCGGGTCATCCCAGCCACTGACGTGCTTCTCGTCGACCAGTTGCTTGAGTTTGCGCTTGCTGGTGACGGTGTAGCTCAGGTTCAGGCGCGAGAATTCGTACTGACGCGGCTTGCTCGGCACCGACAGGTTGTCCAGGAACCAGTCGTACAACGGGCGATGGCCTTCGAATTCCAGGGTGCAGATCGAGTGGGTAATCCCCTCGATGGCATCGGACTGACCGTGGGTGAAGTCATAGTTGGGGTAGATGCACCACTTGTCGCCGGTCTGGTGGTGGTGGGCATGACGAATGCGATACAGGATCGGGTCGCGCATGTTCATGTTCGGCGAGGCCATGTCGATTTTGGCGCGCAGTACACGGGCACCGTCCTCGAACTCACCGGCCTTCATGCGGGCGAACAGGTCCAGGTTTTCCTCGACGCTGCGCTCACGGAACGGGCTGTTCTTGCCCGGCTCGGTCAGGCTGCCACGGTACTCGCGGGCCTGCTCGGGAGTCAGGTCGTCGACATAGGCCTTGCCCGACTTGATCAGCTCGACCGCCCAGTCGTGCAACTGGTCGAAATACTGCGAGGCGTAACGCACTTCGCCCGCCCACTCGAAGCCCAGCCACTTGACGTCGCTCATGATGGCGTCGATGTATTCCTGGTCTTCCTTGGCCGGGTTGGTGTCGTCGAAACGCAGGTGCGTCGAACCACCGAACTCGTTGGCCAGGCCAAAGTTCACGCAGATCGACTTGGCATGACCGATGTGCAGATAGCCGTTGGGCTCCGGCGGAAAGCGGGTCACGATTTGGGTGTGCTTGCCTGAATCCAGGTCTGCCTGCACGATCGGACGCAGGAAATTGGTAGGGACGACAGGGCCTGCCTTTGAATTCGCAGCGGGTTCTGGAGTGGGCTTGCTCATAGGATCCTTGGACATACAAGTGCGCGGCCAGGGTAGGCCGACTAAATCAAAGCGCTTATCATAGCCGAAGCTGTCAATCCCCTGACAACAGTGTGCGCATTAGAGGGGTATAAAAGCAGCAAAATACCTGAAATATGTAACCTCCCCTGTAAACTGCGCGTCAGGGAGATACTGCGCCCATTCATGAATGCCAAAAGAGCGACTTTCGATATGTCCAAAGTAAAACTGACTACCAACCACGGCGACATCGTTCTGCAACTGAACGCCGAGAAGGCTCCGATCACCGCTGCCAACTTCATCGAATACGTCAAGGCCGGCCACTACAGCAACACCATTTTCCACCGTGTCATCGGTAATTTCATGATCCAGGGCGGCGGTTTCGAGCCTGGCATGAAAGAAAAGAAAGACAAGCGCCCAAGCATCCAGAACGAAGCCAACAACGGCCTGCAGAACAAGAAGTACAGCATTGCCATGGCTCGCACCATGGAGCCGCATTCGGCTTCCGCGCAGTTCTTCATCAACGTGGCCGACAACAGCTTCCTGAACCACAGCGCACCGACCGTTCAAGGCTGGGGCTATGCCGTGTTCGGTGAAGTGATCGAAGGCTCCGAAGTCGTCGACAAGATCAAGGGCGTTGCGACCACCAGCAAAGCCGGCCACCAGGACGTGCCGACCACAGACGTCATCATCGAGAAAGCAGAGATCGTTGAGTGATACTGCTGATCTCCGACCTGCATCTTGAGGAAAAACGTCCGGACATTACCCGGGCGTTTCTGGATCTACTCTCTGGCCGGGCACGCCAGGCCAAGGCGCTGTATATCCTCGGGGATTTCTTCGAGGTCTGGATCGGTGACGACGCCATGTCGCCGTTCCAGAGCTCGATCTGCCAGGCCCTGCGCGAACTGAGCGACAGCGGCACCCAGGTTTTCCTGATGCACGGCAACCGCGACTTCATGATCGGCAAAGCCTTCTGCAAGGCGGCCGGCTGCACCCTGTTGAGCGATCCGAGCGTCGTGCCGCTCAATGGCGAGCCGGTGCTGTTGATGCACGGTGACAGCCTGTGTACACGCGATGAAGGCTATATCCGCATGCGCCGCTACCTGCGCAACCCGCTGACCTTGTGGGTCCTGCGGCACCTCCCTCTGAATACCCGGCACAAGCTGGCCCGCAAGCTGCGCAACGAAAGCCGTGCGCAGACCCGCATGAAGGCCAATGACATCGTGGATGTCACTCCCGAATTCATTCCTCAGGTGATGGCGCAATATGGCGTCCGCACCCTGATTCACGGGCATACCCATCGCCCGGCCATCCATAAACTGCAGATCGGCGACCAGACCGCACAGCGCATCGTGCTGGGCGACTGGGACCGTCAGGGCTGGGCCTTGCAGGTGGATGAACAAGGCTTTTCGCTCAATGCGTTCGATTTTCCGCCTGAGCAGATGGTTTTGTTGAACTGATTCGCTTGCGGGGCACAACAGGGCTCTGTAGGAGCGAATTCATTCGCGATGACCTTCGCGAATGAATTCGCTCCTACAGCATTAATGCCCGCCCGGCCCGGCCTTGGCAGCAAACGGGGGCCTGGCAAACCACACCAGCAGGATCAACCCCGCAAACACCCAGCCCAGCATGTAGAAATAGTCCACCGTGGACATCATGTAGGCCTGACTGTTGAGCGTCTGCTCCAGTTGCGCATAAGCCTGAGGGCTTGCGCCGCCCAGACTGTTCAGCGCATCGCGGGTGGCCGGTTCAAAGGTGCTGATGTTCTCGCTCAGGTAGGCATGGTGCTGATCGGCGCGACGAATCCAGATCCAGGTGGTGAGAGACGCCGCAAAGCTGCCGCCCAATGTCCTGAGGAACGTCGCCAGACCCGAGCCATCGGCAATCTGGTGGGGCGGCAGGTCCGACAGCAGAATGCTCAGGGTCGGCATGAAGAACAGCGCCACACCAATCCCCATGAACATCTGCACCAGCGCCACATGCTCGAAATCCACTTCATTGGTGAATCGCGCACGCATGAAGCAGCTCAAGCCCATGGCCAGAAAGGCCAGGCCCGCCAACAGACGAAGGTCGAAGCGATGGGCGTACTTGCCGACAAAAGGCGACAGCAGCACCGGCAGGATACCGATGGGCGCCACTGCCAGCCCGGCCCAGGTCGCGGTGTACCCCATCTGGGTCTGCAACCATTGCGGTAACAGCAGGTTGATCCCGAAGAACGCCGAATAGCCGCCGATCAGCACCAGCGTGCCGATCCGGAAGTTGCGATGGGCGAACAGGCGCAAGTTGACGATGGGATGCCTGTCCGTCATCTCCCAGATCACGAACACTGACAGCGCGACAAGAGAAATCAGCGAGCCGATCACAATGAAGTTCGACTCGAACCAGTCCATGTCGTTGCCCTTGTCCAGAACGACCTGCAAGGCCCCCACACCAATGATCAAGGTCAGCAGCCCGACATAATCCATCGGCTGACGACTGGTACTCACCGGACGCCTGGCCATCTGCGAACGCACCACCCAGGCCGCAAACAGGCCAATCGGCACGTTGATGAAGAAAATCCACGGCCAGCTGTAACTGTCGGTGATCCAGCCCCCCAGAATCGGCCCGGCAATCGGCGCGACCACCGTGACCATGGCCAGCAGTGCCAATGCCATCCCCCTCTTGGCAGGAGGGTACACCGCGATCAGCAGGGTCTGGGTCATGGGATAAAGCGGCCCGGCCACTACGCCTTGCAAGACCCGAAAGCCGACCAGTTCCGGCATCGACTGGGAAATCCCGCACAGGAACGACGCCAGCACGAACAGCAGGGTCGCCCACAGGAACAACTTGACCTCTCCGAAGCGGCGGCTGAGCCAGCCGGTCAGTGGCAAGGCAATCGCGTTGCTCACCGCAAAGGAGGTGATGACCCACGTCCCCTGCTCCGAACTCACGCCCAGATTCCCGGAAATGGTCGGCAAGGCGACGTTGGCAATGGTGGTATCGAGTACCTGCATGAAGGTCGCCAGCGACAGGCCGATGGTGCACATCAGCAGACTGGGCGGCGTAAACGAGGCTGGAGCGTTGTTGCTCATCGCAAATCCCTGGACACGAAAGCGGTACCCCGGCCGGAAGGTCGGGGCTTGCGGATTGGCGGATCAGCGCTGGGCAGTCGCCTTGCTGCCGGCGGCACTGTTGTCATGGATCAGACGGGCGATCATGGCGTCGGCATCGGCCAGTTGCTCCGCGTAGACCGTGGTGCTGAAAGTCGCCTTCTTCGGCGGTTGCTGGGCCAGCACGGGGCCGCTCTGGTCATGCAGGTCCACATCGACCATGGTCGACAGGCCGATCCGCAGGGGATTCTTCGCCAGCTCTTCAGGGTTGATATGAATCCGTACCGGCACACGCTGAACGATCTTGATCCAGTTACCGGTCGCGTTCTGGGCGGGCAGCAACGCAAAGGCACTGCCGGTGCCAGCACCCAGACTGTCGATGGTGCCGCTGTATTTCACATGGCTGCCGTACAGGTCAGAGGTGATTTCGACCGGCTGGCCAATACGCATCTTGCCCAGCTGGGTTTCCTTGAAGTTGGCGTCGATCCACAGCTGATTCAGAGGGATGACGGCCATGGTCGCGGTGCCCGGCTGGATTCGCTGACCCAGTTGCACGGTGCGCTTGGCCACATAGCCGGTGACGGGAGAAACCACGGTGGTACGGGCATCGGCCAGATACGCCTGACGCAATTGCGCGGCGGCCGCCTTCACATCCGGATGCGAGGACACGACTGTGTCGTCCACCAGCGCAACACTGCTGGCCAGTTGCTGCTGGAGATTGAGCAATGCGTTTTGCGCACTGGTCAGGTCGTCCTTGGCATGAGACAGCTCCTCCTTGGAGATCGCCCCGGTCACGGCCAGAGTCCGGCGACGGGCATAGTTGTCCTGAGCCTTCTGCACTTCGGCACGCTGCGCGGCCAACTGAGCCTTCATGCCATCGACATTGCTGTAGAGCCCGCGCACCTGGCGCACCACCTTGGCCAGATTGGCCTCGGCGCTTTGCAGGCTGACTTCGGCATCGCTGGGGTCGAACTTGATCAGCACCTGGCCCTCACGCACCAGATCCCCGTCATCGGCTCCGATGCTGATGACGGTGCCGGTGGTCAGAGGCGTGATCTCGACGACATTGCCATTGACGTAGGCATCGTCGGTACTTTCACTCCAGCGACCGTAGAACTCATGCCAGGCCCAGACCGCCGCGCCGCCAAGCAGGACGACAAAGGCAACCACCAGCAACATGAATCGGCGCTTGCCGGGGTTTGTATCCTGCGATGAACCGGCAGATGTTTTTTCAGTAGCGGCAGTGGCCATGAGTATTACCTTGTAGTCGGTGAAGCAGTCATTGCGGGAGATCGAAACGTGATCCGACGATGCCGGTCACAGCCATTCACTTCATGCCTGTGGACTTGAAGCTCAGGCGAGTGAGGGTGATGTGGTCGTCGGCGGCCACCAGCACCTTGGTCAGAATTCGCTGCAGGGTTTCGACTTCTTCCTTGTCCAGCGCAGCAAAGGTGTCGTTCATCGCATCGGCGCCGATCTGCGGCAACAGATCCGAAAGTTTGCGCCCCTGCTCGCTCAAGGCCACGTGCACCTGACGCCGATCGGCTTCCGAACGGGTGCGCACGATCAGGTCCTTTTGCTCAAGGCGATCGAGCATGCGTGTCATGGAGCCGCTGTCCAGCGACAGGTGCCGACACAATTCGACCGGCGTATCGAGCGAGAACTGGGCAATGATGATCAGCACCTTGAACTGCGAGAAGGTGACGTCATAAGGCAGCAGGTACTTGTCCAGCATGCGGTCCTTGAGAGCATTGGTGCGACCGACCAGTAACCCCATCAGGCTGGAATCGAAATTCTCGGGCGTAAAATGTTTCAAGAACTCACCATAAAAGCTGCTTAGGCAGTAATGTGGCGATATTACTGCCTAAGCAGTTAATGTCAAAATATTTATTAGCCGGCTAACGAATACCCACAAAAAAACGACCGGTGGTCAGGCGGTCGTTTTCAGGGAAGCCGGAACGCTCAAGCCTCGATGGGCACACCACTGTGGAAGCGGAACTCTTCATCGGGGCTTTCGATCAGTTCACGCTCGGCCAGACGAATTTCTTCGATCTTGGCATCGACATCGGCCTTGTCGCCGTAGGTGTAGGCCAGCTTCAGGTAATCCTGGAAATGCCGGGCTTCGGACTTCAACAGGCCGGAGTAGAACTTGGCGAGTTCTTCATCCAGATGCGGCACCAATGCAGCGAAACGCTCACAGGAACGGGCCTCGACGATTGCCCCGACAATCAGGGCATCGGTCAGCCGATAGGGGTTATGGTTGCGCACCAGCTTGCGCAATGAACCGGCATAGCGCGCCGAACTCACGTTCGCCATCGGGATTTCGCGCTTGCGGATGATGCTCAGCACCTGCTCGAAATGCCGCAGCTCCTCACGGGCCAGTCGCGACATCTTGCTCAACAGGTCGAACTTGTCGTTGTACTGAAACATGAACTGAAACGCCGCCCCGGCCGCTTTCTTCTCGTTGTTCGCATGATCGATCAACAGAATGTCCAGATTGCGCAAGGCGGCCTGAACCCAACTGTCGGGCGTGCGGCACAGCAGGAAGGCTTCGATTTCGGGGATCGGGTACATAAGCTCACGGATAGCGGGTTTGCAAGGCCGCGCATTATACGAGGGGTGCGCGTCTGCCGCGATAGAAATGCAGTGATCCAGATCAAACGACACCTCGATGCAGCACAACTATAGTTGTACGGCACAGCCCGCCTTGTGGAGGTCAGCCCCATGCAGTCGATTCGCAGCATTCTGGTGATCATCGAACCCAACCAGACCGAGAGCCTGGCGCTCAACCGCGCCAGACTGATTGCCGGCGTCACTCAGGCTCATCTGCATCTACTGATCTGCGACAAGGATCATCCTCATACGCAGCGGCTCAACGAGCTGAAAAGAAACCTGCTGGAAGAAGGCTTTACCGCCACCGCCGAGCAGCATTGGGAAGAGTCCACCCACAAGACCATCAGCAAGGTGCAGCAGGCGGAAGGCTGCGGGCTGGTCATCAAGCAGCACTTTCCCGACAACCCGCTGAAAAAGGCCCTGCTGACTCCCGACGACTGGAAACTGCTGCGTTATTGCCCAAGCCCGGTGCTGATGGTCAAGACGTCGCGCCCCTGGAGCGGGGGCGTGATTCTGGCGGCGGTCGATGTCGGCAATGCGGATGGCGAGCACAAGGCGTTGCACTTCGATATCGTCGATCATGGTTATGACATTGCGGCACTGGCCAAGGGGCATCTGCATGTCATTACGGCTCATCCGTCGCCCATGCTGTCGGCTGCCGACCCGATCTATCAGCTCAAGGAAAGTATCGAGGCCCGCTATCGGGAGCAGTGTCGGGCGTTTCAGACGGAGTTCGATATCGACGACAGTCATCTGCATATCGCCGAAGGTCCGGCCGATGTGTTGATTCCGTTCACTGCGCATCAGCTTGACGCAGCCGTCACCATTATCGGTACGGTCGCGCGTACGGGGCTTTCGGGGGCGTTGATCGGCAATACTGCTGAAGTGGTGCTTGATTCGCTGGAAAGCGATGTGTTGGTGCTCAAGACTGAGGAGATCATCAGGCATCTGGAGGATCATCTGTAGCCCGTAACAGGCACGTTTCTCATCGGTGCATATATCCGGATTTTGCTGTGTGGCGGGTATCTGGTTCCGCCTTTACGGCGGGCCCCTTTGTTACGGCAAAGGGGCCCGCCGTAAAAGCGCAAGGCGGCATCAAGCCGAACGAACCATCAAAGAACAGGTACGTTTCTCTACTGTGGGCATATCCGGATTTTGTTGTGTGGCGAGTACAGGTTCCGCCCTTACGGCGGGCCCCTTTGTTTCGGCAAAGGGGCGAAACCATCGGCTCCGGTTCGGCCCCGCCTGACGGCGGGGTTCCCTCGTTTCCGGCGTTGTTCCATGGGGCCGCGCCGATGGGCCATCCTTGGCCTGGCGGCGCTTGCTCGGCTCCTGCCTCGCACCCCACTCCACAACACCTGCACTCGGCCTTCACCAACGTCGCAGTTGGTGGTGTTTTGACTTTTTATGCTCAAAAAATCAAAAGCGAAAAAGAGCTAAAGAAAAAGAAAGCTCTTTGCCACGATGGTGCAGGCACCACTGAACGCGACGTTGGTGACGGCTGAGTGGAGGCGGTGATCCGGTGGGAATTCTGCAGGGATGCAGAATTAGCCGCACTGGGCCATGGATGACCCATTGTGGCGACCGCCGGATCAGCGCCGGAGCGAAGGAACCCTGCCGTCAGGCGGGGCCGAACCCGGAGCAATGGCTTTGCCTACTTTGTCCGAAAACAAAGTAGGGCGCCGTAAAGGCGCAAGGCGGCATCAAGTCGAACGAACCATCCAAGGAACAGGTACGTTCCTCTACCGTGGACATATCCGGATTTTGCTGTGTGGCGAGTATCTGGTTCCGCCCTTACGGCGGCCCCCTTTTGTTTCGGCAAAAGGGGGGAAAACCATCGGCTCCGGTTCGGCCCCGCCTGACGGCGGGGTTCCCTCGTTCCGGCGTTGTTCCATGGGGCCGCGCCGATGGGCCATCCATGGCCTGGCGGCGCTTGCTCGGCTCCTGCCTCGCACCCCACTCCACAACACCTGCACTCGGCCTTCACCAGCGTCGCAATCGGTGGTGTCTGGGCTTTTTGTGTTTGAAAAGCAAAGAAAAGCTAAAAAGCTCTGTGCCGCGATGGCGTGAACAACGCCAAACGCGACGTTGGTGAAGGCTGAGTGGAGGCGGTGATCCGGTGGGAATTCTGCAGGGATGCAGAATTAGCCGCACTGGGCCATGGATGGCCCATTGTGGCGACCGCCGGATCGGTGCCGGAGCGAAGGAACCCTGCCGTCAGGCGGGGCCGAACCCGGAGCAATGGCTTTGGTTCCTTTGGCCGAAACCAAAGGGACGCGCCGTAAAGGCGCAAGGCGGCCTGGAGCCAAACACATCATTAAGGATCAGGCACCCACCTCATCAGCCCCCGAGCGCATCCTTGAGAAAACCCGGCGCGATATAACGCTGATAATGGGCCTCGGACAGCAGGAAAAACTCACGATCGATGGCATCGCGCAATTCCGGCAGTGCCCAATCGCGAAACTCCGGCAGCAGAACGAAGCCATAAGCCTCGACCTGGTTGATGACCCGCGCCCCGCGAGCGATCAATTGATAAGCCCAGCAGTATTCGGATTGATGGGCCACAAAGCGGATCTTGCGTTGAACGAGTTGCATCCGCAGTTTCTCGATATCGAAGATCTCGAGCTTGGCGGTCATCACCTGAACCAGCAGATGCTCCAGTCGGAGCCAGACCGCTCGTTTCTCGTCTTCGTTATAGCCATTCCAGTGAATCACTTCATGGTGGAAACGCTTGCAACCACGGCAGACCAGGTCTCCGTAAACCGTGGAGCAGAGGCCGACGCAAGGCGTTTTGATGATTTGATCAGGCATGGCTGGCAGGACAGGGGCAGGCGAAACGAGCTGGCATGTTAGCCCTTTGTCTAACAGGGGTCACCCCCGAAGATGTAGGGTCTAACTTACCTTTAACGAAGTTTTGCCGTAGAATCAGCGTGCCTTACAAGGCGCCAATGTCCGTTAGAAGCTGTTTTCAAAGCGTCACGAGCACAGTCAAGTTAATCCCGCAGTACGGTGTCGACAGGCCGTTCCCTCATCACGAATGGCCGTGTCGACCTACACTTCCCCCGTCCTGCAGGCGTAAAACTTTGAAAACAGCTTCGTAAGGAATTGCCGATACTCTGCCAACAGGGCTCCAAAGCCTTGCGTGGGTACGGACAATTTCTGGATGAGCGTCCCGGACACCCATTTGGGACCACTGATGAGGGTAATACTGTGCTTGAAGCCTACCGTAAACACATCGAAGAGCGTGCCGCCCAGGGTATCGTGCCCCAGCCGCTTAACGCCGAACAAACCGCAGGCCTTGTTGAGCTGCTGAAGAATCCCCCAGCTGGTGAAGAAGCTGTCCTTGTCGACCTGATCACCAACCGTGTTCCGCCGGGAGTTGACGAGGCTGCCTACGTCAAGGCCGGTTTCCTGTCCGCCCTGGCCAAGGGCGAAGCCACCTCTCCGCTGATCGACAAGAAACGCGCAACCGAATTGTTGGGCACCATGCAGGGTGGCTACAACATCGTCACTCTGGTTGCCCTGCTCGACGATGCCGAGCTGGCTCCGGTCGCTGCCGAACAGCTCAAGCACACGCTGCTGATGTTCGATGCCTTCCACGACGTCGCGGAAAAAGCCAGAAACGGCAATGTCCACGCCAAGGCCGTCCTGCAATCCTGGGCTGACGGCGAGTGGTTCAAGAAGCGCCCTGTCCTGGCCGACAAGATCAGCCTGCGCGTCTTCAAGGTCACCGGCGAAACCAACACCGACGACCTGTCCCCGGCACCCGATGCCTGGTCCCGTCCCGATATCCCGCTGCACGCCCTGGCCATGCTGAAAATGGCCCGTGAAGGCATCGTTCCTGACGTGCAAGGCTCCATCGGTCCGATGAAGCAGATCGAAGAAATGCGCGGCCAGGGCTTCCCTATCGCCTACGTCGGTGACGTGGTCGGTACCGGTTCCTCCCGTAAGTCGGCGACCAACTCGGTGCTGTGGTTCTTCGGCGACGACGTTCCTTATGTCCCGAACAAGCGTGCCGGTGGTTTCTGCTTCGGCAGCAAGATCGCTCCGATCTTCTACAACACCATGGAAGATGCTGGCGCACTGCCAATCGAATTCGACGTTTCCAACATGCACATGGGCGACGTGATCGACCTGTACCCGCATGAAGGCAAAGTCACCAAGCACAACAGCGACGAAATCCTGACCACCTTTGAAATGAAGACCCCGGTCCTGCTCGACGAAGTTCGCGCTGGCGGCCGTATTCCTCTGATCATCGGTCGCGGTCTGACCGGCAAGGCACGTGCCGAGCTGGGTCTGCCACCTTCGGACCTGTTCAAGACACCCGAGCAGCCAGCTGCCAGCACCAAGGGTTTCACCCTGGCGCAGAAGATGGTCGGCAAGGCATGCGGCGTAGAAGGTATCCGTCCAGGCACCTACTGCGAACCGAAGATGACCACCGTCGGTTCCCAGGACACCACTGGCCCGATGACCCGCGACGAGCTGAAAGACCTGGCGTGCCTGGGCTTCTCCACCGATCTGGTCATGCAGTCCTTCTGCCACACCGCTGCTTATCCAAAGCCGATCGACGTCAAGACTCACCACACGCTGCCTGACTTCATCATGACCCGTGGCGGTGTTTCCCTGCGTCCGGGCGACGGTATCATCCACAGCTGGCTGAACCGCATGCTGCTGCCTGACACCGTCGGCACCGGTGGCGACTCGCACACCCGCTTCCCGATCGGTATCTCCTTCCCGGCCGGTTCCGGTCTGGTTGCCTTCGCCGCAGCCACCGGCGTCATGCCGCTGGACATGCCTGAGTCGATCCTGGTCCGCTTCAAGGGCAAGCTGCAACCTGGCATCACCCTGCGTGACCTGGTTCATGCCATTCCTTACTACGCGATCCAGGCTGGCCTGTTGACCGTCGAGAAGAAAGGCAAGAAAAACGCCTTCTCCGGCCGCATTCTGGAAATCGAAGGTCTGGAAAACCTCAGCATCGAACAGGCTTTCGAGCTGTCCGACGCCTCGGCCGAACGTTCGGCTGCCGGTTGCACCATCAAGCTGGCAAAAGAACCGATCATCGAGTACCTGAACTCCAACATCACCCTGCTGCGCTGGATGATCGAGCAAGGCTACGGCGATCCTCGTACCCTGGAGCGTCGTGCCAGGGCGATGGAAGCCTGGATTGCCAATCCTGAGCTGCTGGAAGCCGACAAGGACGCCGAGTACGCCGAAATCATCGAAATCGACCTGGCCGACGTCAAGGAGCCTGTGCTCTGCGCGCCGAACGACCCGGACGATGCTCGCCTGCTGTCTTCGGTACAGGGCGAGAAGATCGACGAAGTGTTCATCGGTTCCTGCATGACCAACATCGGCCACTTCCGCGCTGCGGGCAAGTTGCTGGATCAGGTCAAGGGCCAGTTGCCGACACGCCTGTGGCTGTCGCCTCCGACCAAGATGGACGCTCATCAGCTGACCGAAGAAGGCTACTACGGCATCTACGGCAAGGCTGGCGCACGCATGGAAATGCCGGGCTGCTCTCTGTGCATGGGTAACCAGGCACGCGTGGAACCGAACTCCACCGTGGTTTCGACCTCGACGCGTAACTTCCCGAACCGTCTGGGCGACGGCGCGAACGTCTACCTGGCTTCGGCCGAGCTGGCGTCCGTGGCTTCGATCCTGGGTCGCCTGCCGACCGTCGAGGAGTACATGAGCTACGCGAACCAGATCGACACCATGGCAACGGACGTGTACCGCTACCTGAGCTTCGATCAGATCGCCGAGTTCCGTGAAGCCGCTGCGAACGCCAATATCCCGGTCGTTCAAGCCTAAGCACGAAGCACTGCGTTAAAAGAACCCCATCCTTGTGATGGGGTTTTTTATGGCCTTTCAGATTGCCTTCCCGAATGAATTCGGTCCCACAGAGGATGTGCTAACGTAGGCATCTCATCATTTTATAGCCCTTCGCCATGTCCATCACCGACAGCCTTATCGCCTTCACCTTCGCCGCTACGCTGCTGACGCTGACACCCGGCCTCGATACGGCTCTGGTGCTGAGAACCGCTGCTGTGGAAGGCAGGCAGCAGGCATTTCGTGCCGCGTTGGGCATCAATGCGGGGTGTCTACTGTGGGGAGCGGCCGTTGCCTTTGGCCTGGGCGCCCTGATTGCGGTGTCGGAGCTGGCCTTCAACATCTTGAAGTATTGCGGCGCGGCTTATCTGTGCTGGCTGGGGTTGAACATGCTGTTGCGCCCACGTAGCGCACTCTCGCCTGTCGAAGCGGATGGAAAACCAGGTGCAAACTGGTTTCTGAAAGGAATGGCAGGCAACGTACTCAACCCTAAAGTCGGTATTTTCTACGTTTCCTTTCTGCCGCAATTCATCCCTCAAGGGCAGCCGCTGATTGCCTGGACCTTTGGCCTGGTCAGCATTCATGTGGTGATCGGCCTGATCTGGTCAATCGTATTGATTGGCGCGACCCGGCCACTCGCCGGTGTGCTGCGGCGTGAGAGCGTGATCAAGTGGATGGACCGCACGACCGGCCTGATCTTCGTGCTGTTTGCTGCACGTCTGGCCCTGAGTAAACGCTGAGTACCGGTTAGAGGCATTCCTGCGCTACGCGCTCGAACCTGGAAGGCATGAAACTCGCGGTCAGCAACTGACGCTCATACAGGAACACTTTCCCGCCTGTCGGGGCCTTGTAAGCCTCGATGACATTGTCGGCTGCGATCGCGCTGGAAACGACAATCTTGTAATGCCGCTGGGATTGCGACAGCGTCGGGGTCAGAGCCTCTTCCTGCAACTTCGGCACCACGCACTGCACATACTCATCAGGTGCCTTGCTCGTCTGCAAGGTGAGGGTCGGTTCATTCGGAGCCGAAGCACAGCCCCCCAACAACAGGGCTGCCGCGGTAAAGGCAGGGACAAGAAAAAGACGCATGGAGGGAATCCTGAAATAAAAACGGCTCATCGAGCCCTGTAATCAATGCCGGGCATTCTCCTTTTTTATCGAAACAAACAGAAAGTGCGAGTTCTGATAGTCACTATCATCAGAAGCGATGCGGGCCTTGAAACAAAAAGCCCCGCATCTTTCAATGCAGGGCCTTTCGTTTAACCGCAGATCAAGCCATCACACCGTAACGGCTTGCCCGCTCATGGCCAGGTCCAGCAACTCGCGGTTGGCAACGGCATACATGGCGTAGTCCGTGCCGCTGGCGGCACGCAGTTCGACCAACATGGCACGCCAGCGCTCGACCATAGGGGCATGCTGCTCCAGCCACAGGGCCAGGCGCTCTTCCACTTCGGCAGGACCTTCCGGCATTTGCAGGACGGAGATGGTGATCGCCCGCTGCTGCCAGTCGATGTCGTCGCGGAAGGCTTCGCGGGCCAGCGCCTGCCAGTTGTTTTCCACCGGCAGGTTGCTGATCTGTTGCAGGTACCAGGTCACGTCCAGCGCGCTACCCACCGCGAAGTACACCTTGGCCACGTCGGCAGCGTTATGCCCGGTGACATCGGATGCTTCGATGATCGGCAACAGGGTGTACAGGTGGCTGGTGCCAGCAACCATGCGGGCCAGCAACTCAGGCACGCCAGCTTCGACATAAGCTTCGTAGCGCGCCTGCCAGACTTCCCGGGTCGGGCCTTCCAGCAGTTCGTCCAGCTTGAGACCCAGCGCCGCGAGGTGCGGGCCGAAGTGAGCCACATCACGACCGGCATCCAGCTCGTTGCGACGGCTGCGCAGGAACCAGCGCGTGGCACGGCGGCCCAGACGCATCAGTTCATCCATCAAGGACAACTGGATTTCGGCCGGAACCTTGTAGTCCAGTGCCTCGATCTGACGGAACCAGTGCGGCAGGTGGAAGATGTCGCGCACGGTCACGTAGGCAGCCGCCACGTTAGCCGCGCTCATGCCGGTGGACTCCTTGAGTCGCTGCACGAAGGTGATGCCCATGTGGTTGACCAGATCGTTGGCGATCTGGGTGCTGACGATCTCGCGCTTGAGGCGGTGAGCCCGCATCGCGGTCGAGAACCTGGCGCCCAGGGAGGGCGGGAAGGCCGTTTCCATGTCGCGGGTCAGGTAGTCGTCATCCGGAACACGCGACTCCAGCAGCGCTTCCTTGAGGTCGATCTTGCTGTAGGAGATCAAGACCGACAGTTCGGCACGGCTCAGGCCATGACCGGCCGCCACCCGCTCGGCGATCTGGTCTTCGGCCGGCAGGAACTCGATGGCACGGTCCAGCTTGCCACGGCCTTCGAGGTCGTTCATCAGACGCTTGTACTCGGCGATCCGGTCGTAGGCACGACGCGCCGCCAGGGACAATGCCTGGGTCTGCTTGTAGTTGTTGCCCAACACCAGGTTGCCGACTTCGTCGGTCATGCTTTCAAGCAGCTGGTTACGCTGCTTCTCGGTCATGTCACCGGCCTGCACCACTTCGTTGAGCAGGATCTTGATGTTCACCTCGTGGTCGGAGCAGTCCACACCACCGGCGTTGTCGATGAAGTCGGTGTTGGTCGCGCCGCCATTGAGGCCGAACTCGACACGGCCCAGCTGGGTCATGCCCAGGTTGCCGCCCTCGCCCACCACCTTGCAGCGCAGCTCGTTGCCATCGACGCGCAGCGCATCGTTGGCCTTGTCGCCCACGTCGGCATGGGTTTCTTCGCTGGACTTGACGTAAGTGCCGATACCGCCGTTCCACAGCAGGTCGACCGGCGCCTTGAGCAACGCATGCAGCAGTTCGGTCGGGGTCAGCTTGTCGGCCTTGATGTCGAAGCGCGCTTTCATCTGCTCGGTGATCGCAATGCTCTTCGCACTGCGCGGGAAGATACCGCCGCCCGCCGACATGATGCTGGTGTCGTAATCGGTCCAGGCAGAACGCGGCAGGTTGAACAGGCGCTGACGCTCGGCAAAGCTGCTGGCAGGGTCCGGATTCGGATCGATGAAGATGTGCAGGTGGTTGAACGCGGCGACCAGTTGCAGCTTGTCGGACATCAGCAAGCCGTTGCCAAACACGTCACCGGCCATATCACCGATACCGATCACGCTGATGCTGTCCTGCTGAACGTTGATGTCACGCTCGCGGAAATGGCGCTGCACGCCGACCCATGCACCCTTGGCGGTAATGCCCATCTTCTTGTGGTCATAACCGGCCGAACCACCGGAAGCGAACGCATCGCCCAGCCAGAAGCCGTAATCGATGGCGATGCCGTTGGCGATGTCGGAGAAGGTCGCGGTGCCTTTGTCGGCCGCCACCACCAGATACGGGTCGTCATCATCGTGACGCACCACGTTGGCCGGCGGAACCAGCACGCCTTCCTTGAGGTTGTCGGTGATATCCAGCAGACCCGAGATGAAGATGCGGTAGCACGCAATGCCTTCAGCCTGAATGTCATCACGGCTGCCACCCAGCGGCAGGCGACGCGGCAGGAAACCACCTTTGGCCCCTACTGGCACGATGACCGAGTTCTTCACCTGCTGGGCTTTTACCAGACCCAGCACTTCGGTCCGGAAGTCCTCTTCGCGATCCGACCAGCGCAAGCCGCCGCGAGCCACGTTGCCGAAACGCAAGTGAACGCCTTCGACACGCGGCGAATAGACGAAAATCTCGAACTTCGGCACCGGTTTCGGCAGTTCGGGAATCAGGCGCGGGTTGAACTTGAAGCTGAAGTAGCTCTTGTTCTGGCCATTGGCGTCGGTCTGGTAGAAGTTGGTCCGCAGGGTCGCCTTGATCAGGTCCAGGTAGCGACGCAGGATGCGGTCTTCGTTGAGAACCTGAACGTTGTCCAGCGCGGTGAGAATCGCCTGTTCCAGACGCAGTTGCTTGTCGTCCAGATCATCGGTGCCCAGCTTGCGTGCCAGATAGAAACGGGTCTTGAACAGGCGCGTCAGTTCACGGGCGATGTCGGTGTGGTTGTTCAGGGTGCTGGCGATATAACCCAGGTCGAAGCCCAGACGAATCTGCTTCAGGTAACGGGCATAGGCACGCAGCAGCGCCACGTCGCGCCATGGCAGACCGGCGGTCAACACCAGACGGTTGAAGGCATCGTTCTCGGCATCGCCGCTCACGATATGCACGAAGGCATCCTGCAACGTGTCGTTGAGTTGCTGAATGTCGAGGTTCAGGCCTTCGCCGTAGGTAAAGGCAAAGTCGTGAATCCAGAACTCACGGCCATTGGCGTGCTGCAGACGATACGGGAACTCGCCCAGTACGCGCAGGCCGAGGTTTTCCAGGATCGGCAGCACATCCGAAAGCGCCAGCGGCGTGTCGGCGTGGTACAGCTTGCAGTGCAATTGCTGACGGCCACCGGCCAGCGGCTGGTAGAAGCTCATGACCAGCGGATTGGTTTCGCTCAGGCTCAGTACATGCTGCATGTCGACCACGGCCGAATGCGCAGCGAAACGCTCGCGGTAACCGGCCGGGAAGCCTTTGGGGAAGTCCGCCAGCACATTGGTGCCGTGGGCTTCGCCGAAGCTTTCGACCACCAGGCTGGAGTAGTCATCCTTCCACGAACGGCAGGCCTGGATGACTTCGTTTTCAAGTTGTACCGGGTCGATATCCAGGTTGACCTTGGGGTCCACACGCAGGATCAACTGCACGCGGGCCAGGACCGACTCGGAGAAGAAGGTCCAGAACTCGCAGTCGCTGGCCTTCAGACGCTCCATCAGGACATGCTGGATCTTCTGACGCACTTCGGTGGAATACACGTCGCGCGGTACATAAGCCAGGCAGTAGCAGAAACGGCCGTACGGGTCCTTGCGCAGGAACACACGGATCTTGTTGCGCTCCTGGATCTGCACGATGGACATCACCGTGCTGAACAGCTCGTCCACCGGCGTCTGGAACAGGTCGTCGCGGGGCAGCACTTCCACGACCTGAGCCAGTTCCTTGCCCAGGTGCGCCTTGGCATCGAAGCCGGAGCGGCGCTCGATTTCCGCGACCTTGCGGCGGATGTATGGAATCTGACGCACGCTCTCGCCATACACCGACGAGGTGTACAGGCCCATGAAGCGGCATTCCTTGATGACCTTGCCCGACGCGTCGATCTTGCGGATAGAAACGTAATCGGGATAAGCCGGACGGTGGACACGGCTTGGATGGGCTGCCTTGGCGAACGACAGCAGCGTCGGCTCTTGCAGGTAGTTCACTGCATAGCCTTCGATGTGCAGGTCTTCGCTGGTGAGGCCCGGGCGCAACAGCTTGGCCAGCCCCAGGAAAGACGACTCGTCATAGATCAACTGGCCGCCATCGCCTTCACCGCGAACCTCGAACTCTTCATAGCCCAGGAAGGTGAAGTGGTTGTCCACCAGCCATTGCAGGAAGACTTTGACCTCCGCCTTTTCGTCCGCATCGACGTTGTATTCGCTGGTGTCGATACCCGCCAGCAATTCATGCAGACGAGCCTTCATCGGCTCGAAATCTTCCACCGCAGCGCGGACTTCACTCAGCACCTGCTCCAGCTCACGTGCCAGCACGGTCAGCTCATTGGCATTGGCGCAGCGATCGATCTCCAGGTACATCAGCGATTCTTGCAGCACGCCCTCGCCCGTCGTGCCCTTGGGCAGCAGCTCAAGCAGCTCGCCCGCCGGCCCGCGACGCACACTCAGTACGGTGGTCTGCAGGGTGTGGATGCTGTAACCGCGGCGGTTCAGCTCGGTACGGACCGAATCGACCAGAAACGGCAGGTCATGATGCAGCACTTCGACGGCACTGTGAGTCGATTGCCATCCATGACGCTCGTAATCGGGGTTGTAGACCCGTACCTGGGGCTGACCGTGCTCGAAACGCTCCAGCAGGCGCCAGGCGGACAAGGTGCAGCCTGCCAGGTCGGAAAGACGACGCTGGGTCAGTTCATCCAGGGAAATGATGCCGAAGAATTGTTCAGCGAACAGCGCTACTTGTGGCAATGCCTGTTCGTTGATGTGCTGAGCCAGTGCCGATTGCAGTTGGTGCTGGAAGTCGGACTTGCTGGCTGCGGTGAAGAACGCCATCTGTGGTACTCCGCTTTGCTTTTATAAGGAGGAAGCTTGATGGAAGTGTCTCGTACCAGGCTGCACCGGGGATGTAACGGGCAGAGGCACAGCATGGCAGAGTGTAAAACTAAAGAAATAACGTTTGCCGCGAACGAGTCGTCACATCCGATCCGGAAATGGAATCGACGCGGCCAGGAGCAGCTCTTTGACCGCTCATCTGTTGGCAGCTTAACGAGAGCGCAGGCGTGGATACTTACAGGGCTGCGACATATTCGGACATCCACGAACAGCAACCGTCATACAAATCCTGTAGGACCGGATTTATCCGGGAAAGCATGCTTTCGGACGGTACAAATGGTGTAGATGTACGATCTCTTTCCGGAAAAATCCCGCACTGGGAGAATTACCCAGCAAGTTTCAACCGGGGCTGGCAAAATCGCCTCTTAGCCCAGCCAGGACACTGCCATGCAAATCAAGACCGCCCTTTTACTCGCCAATCCTTGCGACGACGAGAACGACGACATGGCACTGCTATGCTGCCATGACGAAAAACACGAGCTGTTTTCTCTGGCGCGCTTTCCGGACGAGGACGAAGTCGAGATCACCGTCTGCGATGACACGGTGTATGTGAACAGCCTGAAAGTTTCCCTGAGCGCCACACACCTGGTAGTGGAGATTTCAGCCGAGGATGCAGAAGCCCTGGGCGGCGATACCCGGTATGAAGTGCTGCATGCCACCTCGGCCGATGATCTGGGTGAAGTGCACGCAACGCTGCAAATTCTCCTTCAGGACATCGGTACGCTCGAAAGCGAGCTCATGTAAGTCGCTTCCAGGGCAGATAGCCATTTTGTAGAAAAAATGTGCATCAAAGCCGGGCTCCTGAACAACCTGTAAAGGGTGCCGCCGACATCGTCGTTTTTTGAAAATGTCGGTACATACTGCAACGAAATAAACCGGCATAAGAGAGTAAGGTTGAGCCTTCGCCACCCGGAGCCTCCCATGCAGCCCATCTTCGATGCCCATTGCCACATCATTGATCCGAACTTCCCACTCACGGCCAACAACGGATATCTGCCAGAGCCTTTCGGCGTCACCGACTACCTGGCGGCCGTCTCGCCACTGGGGGTCACAGGCGGCGCCGTGGTTTCCGGGTCATTCCAGGGCTTCGATCAGGGCTATCTGCTCGAAGCCCTGCGTCGACTGGGGCCTGACTTTGTCGGTGTGACCCAGTTGCCCGCCAGCGTCACCGATGCCGAGCTGGAAACCCTCAATGGCTTCGGCGTACGTGCCCTGCGCTTCAACCTCAAGCGCGGCGGTTCGGAACAGCTGGACCAGCTCGAATCCCTGGCCAGACGCGTGCATCGGCAGGTGGGCTGGCATTCGGAGCTTTATATCGATTCACGGGAACTGGCCGACATCGAAACCCGCCTGCTGCAATTGCCCGCCGTGAGCATCGATCATCTCGGGCTGAGCCGCGAAGGCTTGCCCACGGTGCTTCGACTGGCCGAACGCGGCGTGCGTATCAAGGCCTGTGGTTTCGGGCGTGTCGACTTTCCCGTGGTTCAGGCACTCAGGGACATCCACTCGGCCAACCCGAATACCCTGATGTTCGGAACGGACCTGCCTTCGACACGCGCACCTCGAGCATTCCAGGCGAGCGATATCGAAGTGGTCGTGGAGGCATTGGGTGAAAAGGCAGCCCAGAAGGTGCTGTGGAGCAATGCCGCAGACTTCTACCGGCTATGACACTGTCATCGGGAGGGCATGATCGAAACCGATAGCATGCCCTCCCCTCTACACATTTTCGACAAAACTCGTGGGACCATTCTCAAATAAACGCCACCCACTTCCTGAAAGCGTATAAAAAACACCACGGCGGTTAGTCGATCCCTACCGGGATGGATTAAAGTAGCGCCCCCAGCTCCGGTGTCATGTGACACCGCTGATTACCTTGCCAGGAACAGTCACCGATGGAACATCGTGAAGCGTTGATTGCGCTGCGAACATTTCTTTCAACGCAGATTCTCGGCCAGGAAAAACTGATCGAACGCTTGCTGATCGCCTTGCTTGCCGATGGCCACATGCTGGTCGAGGGCGCGCCGGGGCTGGCCAAGACCAAGGCCATCAAGGAGCTGGCGGAAGGCATCGAAGCCCAGTTCCATCGAATCCAGTTCACTCCCGACCTGCTGCCTGCAGATATCACCGGTACCGAGATCTATCGCCCGGAAACCGGCAGCTTCGTCTTTCAGCAAGGCCCGATCTTCCACAACCTGGTACTGGCCGACGAAATCAACCGTGCCCCGGCCAAGGTGCAATCGGCATTGCTGGAGGCCATGGCCGAACGTCAGGTCAGTGTCGGGCGCAGCACCTATGACCTGTCGCCCCTGTTTCTGGTCATGGCCACTCAGAACCCCATCGAGCAGGAAGGCACCTATCCCTTGCCGGAAGCTCAGCTCGACCGCTTCCTGATGCACGTCAAGATCGGCTTCCCGGATGCCGCCGTGGAACGCAAGATCCTGCAACAGGCCCGTGGCGAGGCACTCAACGGCGAAACCAAACCCGAACGCCGGATCAGCCAGCAGGCGATCTTTGCCGCCCGCAAGGAAATCCTCGGCCTGTACATGGCCGATGCAGTGGAGGAGTACCTGGTGCAACTGGTCATGGCGACCCGCACCCCGGCCAAGTTCGACCAGGAGCTGGCCGAATGGATCGGCTATGGTGCCAGCCCGCGAGGCTCCATTTCACTGGACCGTTGCGCACGCGCCCATGCATGGCTGGCCGGGCGCGACTTCGTCAGCCCCGAAGACATCCAGGCGGTGCTGTTCGACGTGCTGCGCCACCGCATCATCCTGTCGTTCGAGGCCGAAGCGGCCGGTATCGATCAGGACCGTGTGATTCAGCGAATTCTCGACGTCGTCGCTGTTGCCTGACGCCATGCAACCCTATCTGATCTCCCAGCCGGGCATTCGGGTCAGCCTCAGCGAGCTGATCGAAATGCGCCATCGCGTGCGGGAAGTGCAACTGTTCTCCACGCCGAGTCGACGCAGCCCCTTGATCGGCCTGCACCACTCCCGGCTGCGCGGCCGTGGCGTGGATTTCGATCAGGTGCGGGTCTATCAGGCCGGCGACGATGTGCGCAGCATCGACTGGCGGGTCACGGCCCGCACTCAGGAGCCGCATACCAAACTGTTCCATGAGGAGCGCGAACGGCCGATCTTCATCATGGTGGAACAAAGCCGACGCCTGTTCTTTGGCTCGGGCCTGATGTTCAAATCCGTGCTGGCCGCCCAGGCCGCCGCCCTGATCGGCTGGGCCGCGCTGGAGCATAACGACCGGATCGGTGGTCTGGTGTTCGGCGACAGCGAAAACTATGAAATCAAGCCCCGGCGCAGCAAGCAAAGCTTGCTGCAGCTGCTGAACCGGCTGGTACGCTTCAACCAGTCGCTGCACACCGAAACGGCTGCCGACCGCGATGCATTCGGCATTGCCCTGCGCCGCGCCCGGGAAGTGCTGCGGCCCGGCAGTCTGGTCATCGTATTGTGTGACGAACGCGCCCTGTCCGATGCTGCCGAACAACAATTGAGCCTGCTGTCACGCCACTGCGACCTGCTGCTGTTGCCCATGTCCGACCCTCTGGACCGTGCACTTCCTGCCGCTGGCCTGTTGCGCTTTGCCGAACGCGGAGCCCAGCTGGAACTCGACACTCTGGACCCGGAACTGCGCAAGGCCTATCGTGCCCAAGGGCAGGCCCGCGCCGATCGCTGGGAGCTGCTGGCGAAAAAGCTGCGCGTGGTGTTGATGCCCCTGAGCACTCAAGTCGGCATTGTCGAGCAGTTACGCGATTATCTGGACGCCCGGCGCCCGGTAAAAACCAAATGAACCCACTGGATCAACTGCAACCGCTGATCGCCCCCGCGCCGGTCGGCATCTGGCCACCGGCTCCGGGCTGGTGGCTGTTGCTGCTGTTGATACCAGCCGTGCTCTGGGGCGGCTGGCGGCTGCGTACCCTGCTGCCGGTAAAAACCGGCAAGCGCCGCAACGAACAGCCTCTGGACCCGGTGCGTCTGGCGGCGCTGGCCGAGCTGGCCAGCCTGCCCAAACCCTACGATGGCGCACCGGCGGGGGCCTGGCTGCAACAGATCAATGGCCTGCTCAAGCGTGTGTGCCGCAACCACTATCCCCATAGCCAGAGCCATACCCTCAATGGTCGAAAATGGCTGGCCTTCCTCGACAACCGCTGCCCCGCCGCCGGCCTGACCCGCTGGATGATTCTGGTCGAAGGGGCCTATAAGCCCGAATGCAAGCTCGACGACAAGGCCATTACCGGCCTGACCCAGTCGGTCGAAACCTGGATTCGCAAACATGTTTGAGTTCGCCTGGCCCTGGGTCTTCGTGCTGCTGCCACTGCCCTGGCTGATGCGCTTCGTGCTGCCCATTGCCGACAGCGGGGAAGCGGCGCTCAAGGTCAGTTTTCTCAACGAACTCGAAGCACTGAGCGGGCGCAGGGCCAAGGCCAACCTGCCCGCCTGGCGGCAACGCCTGCCTCTGCTGCTGATCTGGCTGTTGCTGCTGATCGCCTGCGCCCGCCCGCAATGGCTGGGTGAACCGCTGCCCATTGCCGCCAGCGGCCGGGATCTGCTGGTGGCCGTGGATGTGTCCGGCTCCATGGACTATCCCGACATGCAGTGGCAAGGCGAAGACGTCAGTCGACTGGTGCTGGTCCAGCATCTGCTGGGGGATTTCCTCGAGGGCCGCCAGGGTGACCGCGTTGGCCTGATCCTGTTCGGCAGCCAGGCCTTCCTTCAATCGCCGCTGACCTTCGACCGCCGTACCGTACGCATCTGGCTGGACGAGGCAAAAATCGGCATCGCCGGCAAGAACACCGCCATCGGGGACGCCATCGGCCTGGCCCTCAAACGTCTGCGCCTGCGCCCGGCCAACAGCCGGGTGTTGGTGCTGGTGACCGACGGAGCCAACAATGGCGGTCAGATCGACCCGGTGACCGCCGCACGGCTCGCCGCCGAGGAAGGCGTCAAGATCTACCCCATCGGTATCGGCTCCGACCCCGACAGCAGCGGCGTGCAGAGCCTGCTCGGGCTGAACCCCAGCCTGGACCTGGACGAACCCACCCTCAAGGAAATCGCAGAACTCAGCGGCGGTCAGTACTTTCGCGCCCGTGACGGCGACGAGCTGAGAAAGATCCGTCAGACCCTCGACTCACTGGAACCCGTTGCCCAGCAGCCCACTCAGGCACGTCCGGCCATGGCGCTGTATCCATGGCCTCTGGCTGTCGCGCTCCTGGCGAGTGTGCTGCTGGCCCTCCGTGACCTGTGGACCAACAACGCACTGCAACGCCTGCTCAACCGGCAACGTCTGGTTCGCCTGCGTGAACGTCTCGAACGCATGAGGAGGCCACGATGATCGCGCTCTGGCCTCACTGGCTACGTCCCTGGTGGCTGCTGATCCTTCCGCTGCTGGCTTTGCTGATATGGCATCTGTGGCATCGGCAGAAACGCGCCGGACGCTGGCAGATGATCATGCCGGTGGCGTTCCACTCCGTACTGCTCAGTGGCGGACGCGGGCGCAATAACAAATTGCCCTGGGTCGTTCTGGGCCTTTGCTGGGCTCTGGCGTTGCTGGCCCTGCTCGGCCCCGGCTGGCAACGTGTCGAGCAGGTCAGCCAGAAACCGGTCGACCCGCTGGTGGTCCTGCTAGAGCTGACGCCGCAAATGCTGGCCACCGACAGTCCGCCGACACGTCTGGAGCAGGCCCGTCGCAAACTGCTGGACCTGCTTCAGGCCCGCAGCGATTCACAAACCGCAATCATCGTCTACGCCGGTAGCGCTCATACGCTGGTGCCACTGTCCGACGACCTCGCAACCAGCCACAACCTGCTGGATGCCATCAAACCGTCGATCATGCCTCTGGCCGGTCAACGGGCCGATCTGGCGGTCAAGAAAGCACTCGATCTGCTCAAGCAAGGCGCACTGGGCCAGGGTCGCATGCTCTTGATCGGCTCGTCCTTGAGCGAACAGGAACGCCAGGGCATAGAGCAGCAGCTCAAGGGGCAGTCCCCGCCCCTGCTGATACTGGGCGTCGGAACGGCAGAAGGTGCGCCTGTCACGCTGGAGAACGGCAGTCTGCTCAAGGACGCCCAGGGCGCGATTCTGGTGCCGCGTCTGGACAACGCCAGCCTCAATGACTTTGCCAACAACATCGGTGGCAGCTACCGTCAGGCCCGGATGGATGACGAAGACCTGCGCAGCCTGGGCCTGTTTTCGGGTCCGCAACATTTGCGCAACGATGGCCAGATCCTGCATCTGGACACCTGGGCCGATCAGGGCCACTGGTTCCTGTTGCCCTTGCTGTTGCTGGCCGCCTGCGCCGGACGACGCGGCTGGCTGTTTTGCCTGCCCCTGCTGTTCATGCTGCCCCAGAACAGCCAGGCCTTTGAATTTCAGGATCTGTGGCTGCGCCCGGATCAACAGGGGCAGCGCCTGCTGGAGCAACATCGCCCGGCTGAAGCCGCCCAGCACTTTGAAAATCCACAATGGAAAGGCATGGCCTTCTATGCCGCGGGTGACTATGCCACCGCCGCCCAGCGATTCGCTGAAGGCAATACCGCCGTGGACCATTACAATCGCGGCAATGCCCTGGCCCACAGCGGAGAACTGGAAGCCGCTCTGGACGCCTATGAGCAGGCCCTGGAGCGCCAGCCGAACTTTCCGGCCGCCCAATACAACAAGGCCCTGATCCAGAGCCTTCTGGACCAGAGCAAAAACCCTGCGCCCACAGAGACCGGGCAGGACAAGACAAGCGAAAACGAAGAGGGCAACGAGGCTCCGCATCAACAAGCCAGTAACCGACCCGAAGCCGATCAGGCCCAGGCGCAACCCGGCGAAGAAAACAGCACGGACAGCCCGTCTTCGGACCTGCCGGGCAACGAGGCGGCGGACCCGACGCAAGAGGATGAACAGACGACCCGCCCTCCGATCCAGCCTGCCGACACCCAGCTCACCGGCGAACGGCGTCAGGCACTGGACCAATGGCTGAGACAGATCCCGGACGACCCCGGCGAACTGCTGCGGCGCAAGTTTCGCTACGAACAGCAACACCAGGAAAAGACCCGATGAGTCGCGCCTACACCTTACTGACAGGCCTGCTGCTGAGCCTGATTGCCTTGTCGTCACCGGCGGCAGAACTGATCGCCAAAGTCGACCGCACACGCCTCAATTCCGGCGAAACGGTGGAACTGACCCTGGAAACCACCGATGTCACGTTGTTCGGCAAACCCGACCTGACGGCCCTGGAGGAAAGCTTCGATGTGCGCGGCACCCGCCAGATCAACCGCCTGACCACCCTGGACGGCGGCAATCAGGCCACCACACGCTGGATCATCACATTGCTGCCCAGGCAATCGGGCATTGTCGTCATCCCCTCCCTGCAACTGGGTGAACTGAAAAGCCAGCCGGTCAGCCTGCAAGTCATGCAGGGCGACCTTCAGGAACAGGGCAGCAAACTGGCACCGGTCTTCATCGAAGCGAGCCTGGATCAGGAGAGCGTCTACGTACAGGCTCAGGCGGTACTGACCCTGCGTATCTACCACTCGGTTTCGCTGTTCGACGACAGCAGCCTGAGCCCCTTGCAGATCGCTGAAGCACGGGTCGACAAACTGGGCGAGTCGCGCACCTACGAGAAGCTGATCAACGGCGTACGCCATGGCGTGATCGAAATGCGCTATGCGATCTATCCACAGCAAAGCGGCACCTTGGAGGTTCCGGCCCTGGTGTTCAGTGCCACGCTGGTACAGACAGGAGCACAAAGTCAGGACGCCAGCCCGTTCGGTCCGCAACCGGGCAAGCTGGTGCGGGTCAACTCCGCCAAGATCCCCTTGAACGTCAAACCCCGCCCCGCCAGCTACCCGGCGGATGTCCCGTGGTTACCGGCACGCAGCGTGAGCCTTGAAGAGCACTGGAACCCCGAGCCGGGCAACAGCCAGGTCGGCGATTCCCTGACCCGGACCATCATCCTCAAGGCCGAAGGGTTATCCGGCTCCCAGTTGCCGCCGCTGCCCGCCACAGATGTCCCGGGGTTGCGTCATTACCCCGATCAGCCACAGATGAACAACCTGATCAGCGAACGCGGTCTGATCGGTACTCGCGAAGAGCGCGAAGCCCTGGTCCCCAACCGTGCGGGTGCCATTGATCTGCCCACCGTGGACGTAACCTGGTGGAACACCCGCGAAGATCACCTGGAACACAGCAGCCTGCCGGCCCGCACATTGCAGGTCAGCAATAATCCGGGGCTTGCGGTGGACACACCGGTCAACAACGACGCAGGCAGCCTGGCGGTCATTGGCCCGCCCGTCTGGCCATGGCAGCTCAGCACCCTGCTGTTTGCCTGCACGACCCTGCTGGGCCTGACCCTCTGGTGGCGGGCACGCGGGCAACCGGCAGTGACCCGCACCGTACAGAACGGGCCAAGCCCGCGCACCGTGCTGGACGACCTCAAGCGAGCCTGTCAGGCCAACGACCCTCAGGCGACCCGTCAGGCGCTGGATACCTGGGCACGCCAACAACCGGAGACTCTGGCCGATATGGCAGCCCGCTTCGTGCCGCTGTCCGATGCACTGGACGGGCTGAACGGTGCCCTTTATAGCGAAACCGGCCAGTTCTGGCTCGGTGAGGATCTGTGGCGTGCCATCCGCACCCTGCCCGCGGCCGAGCGGATTCAGGACCCGGCAGCGGATACCGGGTTACCGCCGCTTTATCCGAAGTGAGCCCTTCGCGAATGAATTCGCTCCTGGAGCTGTGGGAGCGAATTCATTCGCGAAGCGGCAATACCCATAAATACCGTTTACAGGTAACTCCATGCGTTTGTTTCACACCTCCGACTGGCATCTGGGTCAGAACCTCCACGGTCAGGAGCGGGATTTCGAGCATGCCAGCTTCCTGAGCTGGCTGCTGGCTCGTCTGGCCGAGCGTCAACCCGATGTGCTGTTGATCGCTGGCGACATCTTCGACACGGTCAACCCTCCGGTCAAAGCCCAGGAACGTCTGTACGACTTCATCGTCAACGCCCATGAACAACAGCCGAATCTGACCATCGTCATGATTGCCGGCAACCATGACTCCGGCTCGCGTATCGAGCTGCCTGCCCCGCTGATGCGCCGCTTGCGCACTCACGCCCTGGGTCGGGTCTTGTGGCTGGACGACGGCACGCTGGACGCCGACCGCCTGCTCTTGCCGCTGCCAGATGCTACCGGTGCAATCCGGGCGTGGTGCCTGGCACTGCCCTTTCTGCGCCCGGCCGAAGTCACGGGCGCGACACTGGGCGACGATTACCTGCGAGGTATCGCCAAAGTCCATGAGCTGTTGATCGAAGCTGCCCAGAGCAAGCGTGAGCCGGGCCAGGCCCTGATCGCGGTCAGCCATGCCCACATGGCCGGCGGTTCAGTATCCGAAGACTCCGAACGCAGCCTGATCATCGGCAATGCCGAAGCCTTGCCCGCCAGCCTGTTCGGCCCGGGCATCACCTATGTCGCCCTGGGTCATCTGCACAAGCCACAGCGCGTCAATGGTGAAGACCGCATTCGCTACAGCGGCTCGCCCATTCCCCTGTCATTCTCGGAAATCGGCTACCAGCACCAGATTCTGGAAATCAACTGCGACGGTGAACAACTGGTCAGTGTCGAACCCCGGCTGATTCCCCGCGCCGTCAACCTGCAACGCCTGGGTCCTGCTCCGCTGGCCGAGCTGCTGCTGCAACTCAAGGAGCTGCCGGACATCGACCTGCTGGCCGACATCGATCGCCAACCCTGGCTGGAAGTCCGTGTGCGC
The DNA here is from genome assembly GCF_044748865.1 of Pseudomonas sp. NPDC089734. Lineage (NCBI taxonomy): Bacteria > Pseudomonadati > Pseudomonadota > Gammaproteobacteria > Pseudomonadales > Pseudomonadaceae > Pseudomonas > Pseudomonas sp. NPDC089734. Next base: position 42,981 of record NZ_JBIVGV010000026.1, read on the forward strand.
CTGGACGAACCTCAACCGGACCTGCGCAACCAGATCGAAACCGCCCTGCAAGGCAAGGCCGTGCGTCTGGTGCGCATCGGTGCCGAATATGCCGGCAAAGGCAGCGGTAACGATGGCGATGAAGAGGCTGCCCTGATCGAACTGGACCAACTGAGCCCGCAGGAATTGTTCAGCCGCGCCTGGGAGGACAACTTCGGTCAGGCCGTCGATGAACAGACCCTCACCGATTTCGCCACGCTGCTGCGTGAAGTTCAGCAGGAGAGCGAACAGCCATGAAGATCCTTGCCATTCGCCTGAAAAACCTGGCCTCGCTGGCCGGGCCGTTCGAGCTGGATTTCACCGCAGAACCACTGGCCAGTGCAGGCCTGTTCGCTATCACCGGCCCCACCGGGGCCGGTAAAAGCACCTTGCTCGATGCCTTGTGTCTGGCGCTGTTCGGGGCGATTCCGCGCCTGAGCAATATCGGCCAGTCCAAGGTTCCGGACGTCGAGGGAGAAATCACCACCAGCGATCCGCGCACCCTGCTGCGACGCGGTACCGGCAGCGGATACGCCGAGGTGGATTTCGTCGGTATCGACCAGCGCCGCTACCGTGCCCGCTGGGAAACCAACCGTGCCCGGGACAACGCTGCGAAAAAGCTGCAAGCCAGCCGCCAGACCCTGACCGACCTGGACAGCGAACAAGTCCTCAGCAATCAGAGCAAGCGCGAGTTCGAGCAACTGATCGAGCAACGCCTGGGCCTGAATTTCGAGCAGTTCACCCGGGCCGTGATGCTGGCGCAGAGCGAGTTCAGTGCCTTTCTCAAGGCCGATGACAAGGAACGCAGCGAACTGCTGGAGAAGCTGACCAACACGGCCATCTACAGCCAGCTCGGACGTCGCGCCTACAGCAAGAGCAAGGAAGCCGAAGAAGCGCTCAAAGCCCTCAACGCTCAGGCCGGCACTGTCATCCCGCTCGACCCTGAGCAACGCGCCGAACTGGAACAACACCTGAATGAGGCTCAGCAGCAGCTCAAACGCCATCAGGCCGAACAGCGGCAACTGGAACTCAAGCAACAGTGGCTGAGCGAACTGCACCGCCTGCAGGATGCACAGCTCAGCGCCACTGAAAGCCTGAGCAGCGCGCAACAGGAATGGGACAGCCTGAATGGTCAGCGCCAGACGCTGGGCCAACTGGAACGTCTGGGGCCGCAACGCCATCGCTTTGCCCGTCGCATTGCGCTGGATGCACAGCTAAAGCCGCTGGCTGAACAGATTCGTCAACATCAGGCCCAGGCGCTCACGCTCCAGACGCAGCAACAAACACTGGAAAGCGAACGCCATAACGCCCAGGCGCATCTGCTTGAAGCCCAGCAAAAACAGAACGATGCCAAACCGCTGTTACAGCAGGCCTTTGAAGCCCAAAACACCCTGAACCACCTGACTCAGGAACTGGCTCGCGTCGTTGCGCTCCAGCAACAGGTCGATCAGAGCTGCACTCAAGGCCAGAGCCAGTTGCAAGGCTTGCTCGATCAGCAACAGCAGGTTGCCCAGCGTCTTGAACGTATTGCGCAGCAGCTTGAACAGAGCAATGAACTCGCCCCGCTGGCACACGCCTGGAACGCCTGGCGCGACCGGCTGAAATCCCTGACGCTGACGGCCAATCGCCTGAAACACGGGCAAGACGAGTTGCCCGCTCTGCAACAACGCGCTACCGATGCCGATCAGCAATTGCTCCAGCAGCGCAACGAGCTGGAGGTGCTGTACCGAGAGGCCGATTGCGAAGCAGAAGCGGTCACCGAGCAAACCCAGCTTCTGGGCAACCTGTTGCAGGACAACCGCAAGCAGCAGCGCGCCTTCGAGGAGCTGGCGCGCCTGTGGGCCAGCCAGCAGGAGATCGACAAACAACTGCAGGCACTCGCACAGCAGCAACACGATGCCCAACAGGAACGCGAAAAGCTCAATGCAGAAGGCATCCAGACCCGGGACGATCTGAAAGTTGCCGAGCAGACCCTGAGCGTCACTCAGCAGTTGCTGGAGCGTCAGCGTCTGGCCCGCAGCGCCAGCGTCGAAGAGTTGCGTGCGCAGTTGCAGGACGATCAGCCCTGCCCGGTGTGCGGCAGCGTCGAACATCCCTGGCATCAGCCCGAAGCACTGCTGCAAAGCCTGACCCGCCACGACGAAACAGAACAGGCCGGTGCCCAGAAAGCGGTGGATGAATTAAAGGAAAAGTACAACCAGTTGCGCGAGCAGGTCGGCGGGGTCATTGCCCGTCAGAAAGAACTCATCCGTCAGCAGGAAAAATTGACTCTCCAGCAGCAAGCCCTGATGCCGGACCTTGAGGCCCATCCCCTCGCCGCCCAGCTGCTGGACCGTGATGCCACTCAACGTGATGGCTGGTTGAACCAGCAGCTCAGTCAGTTGAATGAGGTCATCGACCGCGATGAGCTGCGCCAGAATGCCTTGCTCAAGCTGCAAAAGGACGCCGCACATCTGCAACAACAGCTCCAGGTCGCCCATGAGGCCAGCCAGACTGCCGCACGACATGTCACCGACCAGCTCAAGCAACTGGAAGCCGACCGTGAGCGCCTGGAAGAAGAACTGACCGCGCTCTCCACCCTGGTATCGCCTCAACTTCTGAGCAACCTGCGCAGCGACGCTTCAAACACGGTGATGCAGCTTGAGCAACAAGTCATGCACCGTCTCGATCAGCTGGAACAGCAAGGCGAAGAACAGCAGGAACAACGCGACCGCCAGCAAAAGATCGAAAAGGAACAGGTCGAGCAACAGAACCGGGGGCAGCGCCAGAGCGAACTGCTTGAACAGGCTCAGGGCCTGAGCCAGCAACAACAGGCCAGCCAGCAACTTTTGAGCGATCTGCTGGGCACGCATACCGATGCCCGGCAGTGGCAACACGCACTGGAACAGGCCGTCGAACAGGCCCGACACGCGGAGATGTCGGCAGGCCAGACGTTGCAGGATGTTCACAGCCAATTGATCCAGTTGAACGCCGAACTCAAGGCCGGTCAGCAACAACAGCAGGCACTGGAGCTGGAATCCGGCGAGCTGGACGAGCAGATCCGCGAATGGCGCAGCAGCCATCATGAGCTGGACGACGCCACTCTTGAGGTTCTGCTGACTTATGACGACTCCCGTATCGATGAGCTTCGTCAGCAACTGAGCCGCAGCGAAAAGGCCCTTGAGCAAGCCAAAGTGCTACTGCATGAGCGCGAAGAACGTCTGCAACAGCATCAGGCACAACACAACGACGTCATCGATAGCGAACAACTGACCACGGCACTGCTACAAGCACAGACCCACTACGAAGCCAGCGAACAACACTGCGCCGACCTGCGCGCCAGACTGAGCGAAGACGAGCAGCGTCGCAACGCCAACAGCGAGTTGCAGGCGCGCATCGCACTGGCCACGAGCGAGTACCAACGCTGGGCCCGCCTGGCCACCCTGATCGGCTCGGCCGAAGGCGACAAGTTCCGCAAGATCGCCCAGGCCTACAACCTCGACCTGCTGGTCCATCACGCCAACGCCCAGCTCAAACAACTGGTGCGTCGCTATCGCCTCAAACGCGGCGGCAGCATGCTCGGCCTGCTGGTGCTGGACACGGAAATGGGCGATGAACTGCGTTCGGTGCATTCGCTGTCCGGCGGCGAAACCTTCCTCGTCTCGCTCGCCCTCGCACTGGGCCTGGCCTCCATGGCATCGAGCACACTGCGTATCGAATCGCTGTTCATCGACGAAGGCTTCGGCAGTCTGGACCCCGAATCCCTGCAACTGGCCATGGATGCTCTGGACGGCTTGCAAGCACAGGGCCGCAAGGTCGGCGTGATCTCACACGTACAGGAAATGCATGAACGGATTCCGGTGCAGATCAAGGTACGTCGACAGGGGAATGGGTTGAGCACGATTGAGGTGGGGGATTGAAAAATTTGCCTGTCCGAGCATCGATAGAAGAATAGGCTTCGTCCTTTTATTTTTCGTCGACAGTTCTGACCGGCAGCTACCTTTCATACTCAGCGCTTATCAACTCGTGGTGACCTCGATATGGATCAAGTCGATAACAGTCAGGATAAACAGTTCAATCATATGGCCGTGCGAGCGGGAGATATCATCTTTGTTCGTCCTCGTACATCCGGAATCGGCACGCTGATCCAATGGGGCAACGTCAAAGGGCAACGCATCCTGGCCAGCCTTCGCAGCACCGACAAGATTAGTCTGAAACCGATCATGCCCAAATTCTCACATGTGATGCTTGGGGCTGGGGATGGCCTCATCATTCACGCCGATGGCACAGAGGTCATACTCCAGGTCGTCTCCGACGCACTGAAGTTCAAGGACAGTACCTATGAGATTTATCGAAACCCTGGCATTTCCGAGGAAACAACGAAGAAAATCGCTGAGGCAGGCATTCATTACATAAAGCAAAAGTATGAGTTCACCCGATACTTCGGTGCGAGTAGCCCTCACGATTTCACCCAGTTCTGTTCAAGACTGGTTGCCCAGGCCTACCGCGTTGCCGGTATGCCCTTGAGCGAACTCCCTGACCATAAAGTGCTGCCCCTTGATCTTCACAGACGGTGCCAGCTACCTGACTGGCAAAACATCACCGCAGACTCACTGCTTTCGCCATTACCCCAAGGTAGTGCCCTGGAAAGCATGAACATCCCCATGATGGATGGGGCGCGCTCACTGCCAGACTTTCTCGATGAGAGCGATAACCTTCTGCTGAGCAGCCTCCAATTACAGGTAAGGATTGAAGAGGCGATACATGAAAGCATTCGCAACAACATGCAAGGACAAGACGTACTTACACACTTCTGCGCAGCTGAATTCAACAAGGTTCGACTTCTTCGCGATCAACCTGGATGTATGGATGAACAAGATGCCCAACGTATCGAGCGGGTGCTGTCCCAGATCGACAACATGTTGAGTCTCGCAGCACTGCCGGACCTGGAACTGTTGATCAAGGACAGCATGATCAATAGCGCCGACAGTACTGATCAACGTGGGATGTATGCGGGTCTCCCCACGAACAAGGAAACCAGGGACAGGGAAAAAGCGCGAGAAACGATCAGGTACCTCTCGTATCTGCTCATGATCGAAATTGGTCTTTTCAGCATTCTTGCCCAATATGATCAGAACGGCAGGCTTGCCCCGTTCAGAAAGGTCAACCCGACCTACGCAAGCGCATTTTTCAACGCCCTCCCTGATACATTAAGCGCAGCGCTCTACAACTCGGAGCATGTATTTCCATGGGTGACCAACCCGGATTTCCAGGCGACTTATCGAGTGGCATACTCAAATGTCATCAACGCCCTAAAATGCATCTACCCAGACAGGTGATTGGGGGATATCACTTTATTTCATACGCTTCAGTCTTATGACGAACATCGTCCGTAATAGCCTTCCAGTACTTGAGAAGGTCATAAGAAAAGAAAGATTGAATGAGCAATCCGGAGTGATTGTAAAAAGATGTCCTGCACGTTCCGTTTCTTCTGGAAGGATCGTTCGGCCAGACAACGCTGCAGAAGAATGCTGTGGGTTTAGCGTTACTGCCCGGCTCCCGTGCCCGGTAAATATAAGTTCGGGAGTTGTCAGCAGGAGCCGGGGAGTTTATGGGGTACTCGATCAGATCCAGATCGACCCGATCAACGGGCGTGCCGGTCTTTTCGTCGAGAGATAACAAGCGCTCTCCATGATCCGGGTTTCCCCTGGAGGAAATCTCTGTCCTGATCATGTGTTTTTCCCCCTTGCCTGCCGACCCCGTTCTGGGTGGGGTAAAGAGGAATCCCATATTGAGATACAAGGTCAGCTTATCGGCCTTTCCGGCCTGAATGGTGCCTGCTGTATACAGGTCGAACTCAACATCCCTAGGCAGGAGAAAGGTTGAGCCTGCAACTTGAACACTGTTCGGTTCGCCTTCGGTAATTCCGTGCGCAGCCCGGTACTCGGGGGTATTGATCCCGGGGGCTTCCTTGTTGCAGGCCGCCATGAACAAGAACAGGGGAATGAGAGCGAGACAGCGGCAGATCCTTGCATATGCGTCCTGAAGCATCGAAATTCCTTAGATTTTGTACGATCCGTATCCGCATTCAGTGATGCCCTGTCGAGAACAGGCACAGCCCCCCACCAAGCTGACCGAAATGTAATCCCCCCTGTCCGCTCGTTGTGGCATCTTCCCGCCTGAAAGCACGCAACTGACTGGATATGACATCGGCATGCACTCCAAAATATCAAGGCGATTTTTTGTAAAGGGGCTGACCGCCGGCAGCCTTCTGGGCAGCATCGGGCTTTGGCAAACCCCTGGCTGGGCTGTCACCCGCCCGGCCGGGCCGAATGTGCTGACCGGAACAGAGTTCGACCTGTTCATTGGAGAAAGCCCGGTCAACATCACCGGCACCCCGAAAACGGCGATGACCATCAATGGCGGCCTCCCTGGCCCGCTGCTGCGCTGGCGCGAAGGCGACACCGTGACGCTGCGGGTGAAAAACCGGCTCAAGGAAAACACGTCCATCCATTGGCACGGCATCCTGCTGCCCGCGAACATGGATGGCGTGCCGGGCTTGAGCTTTGACGGCATTGCGCCCGATGGCCTGTATGTCTATCGCTTCAAGGTCAGGCAGAACGGCACTTACTGGTATCACAGCCACTCCGGTTTTCAGGAGCAATCGGGGGTCTATGGCCCGCTGATCATCGATGCCCGGGAACCCGAGCCATTCCAGTACGAACGTGAACATGTGGTGATGCTCACGGACTGGACCGATGACGACCCGGCCAGTCTGATGAAGAACCTCAAGAAGCAGTCGGACTATTACAACTACAACAAGCGCACGGTGGGTGATTTCATCCACGACGTCAGTGAGAAAGGCTGGAGCAAGACAGTCGCTGATCGTGCGATGTGGGCCGAGATGAAGATGAATCCCACCGATCTGGCGGATGTCAGCGGTGCAACCTACACCTACCTCATGAATGGCCAGGCACCGGACATGAACTGGACGGGTGTGTTCAAGCCGGGCGAGCGGATCCGTTTGCGCTTCATCAACGGCTCGTCCATGACCTATTTCGACGTACGGATTCCCGGTCTGAAGATGACCGTCGTGGCCGCCGATGGCCTGCACGTCCAGCCTGTCAGCGTCGATGAGTTCCGCATCGCTGTCGCGGAAACCTTCGATGTCATTGTCGAGCCCACTGAAGAGGCGTACACCCTGTTCGCCCAGTCGATGGACCGCACAGGTTTCGCGCGCGGCACGCTCACCGGCAGACCGGGGGCAACGGCTCCCGTCCCGCCTCTGGACCCGCGCCCGCTGCTCACCATGGAAGACATGGGGATGGAGCATGGGCAGAGCCATGACAAGGCTCATGGACAGATGCCGGGCATGGATCACGGCAACATGGGTGGTCACGCCATGCATGGCATGAGCCACAGCCAAACGAACACGATGCAGACCCATCCGGAAACCGAAGACGACAATCCGCTGGTGGACATGCAGGCCATGAAGACGTCCCCGAAACTGAACGACCCCGGCATTGGCCTGCGCAACAACGGTCGTCGGGTGCTGACCTATTCGGACCTGCGCAGCACCTTCAAGGACCCGGACGGACGTGAACCCGGACGCACCATTGAATTGCACCTCACCGGCCACATGGAGAAATTCGCCTGGTCGTTCAACGGTGTGAAGTTCTCGGACGCCGAGCCACTGAAACTCAAATATGGCGAGCGCATCCGGGTCGTGCTGGTCAACGACACCATGATGACTCACCCCATTCACCTGCATGGCATGTGGAGCGATCTCGAAGACGAGCACGGGCAATTCATGGTCCGCAAACACACCATCGACATGCCGCCGGGCTCAAGGCGCAGCTATCGCGTCACGGCCGATGCGCTCGGGCGCTGGGCTTATCACTGCCATCTGCTGTATCACATGGAAATGGGCATGTTCCGTGAAGTGCGCGTGGAAGAATGAGAACCTCAATGAACAGAATCCTTGATCCCCTGCGCCTTTCCTTGCTGGGCACGGTCATGACGATCACTCCCGCCATGGCCTCTGACATGCATGGCATGGATCACAGCCAGCACGGCATGAACCACGAACACATGCCGTCCATGTCGTCGACCGACACTGAAAGCCGAACACCGGTCCCCGCATTGACCGATGAGGACAGAGCCGCCGTTTACACCAGCCATGCTGGCCATATGATCCATGATAACGCTCTCAACACCTTCACCCTGATCGACAAGCTGGAATGGCAGGATGCCGACAAGGGCAACACACTGGCCTGGGATGTCACAGGCTGGGTCGGCGGTGATGTCGATCGTTTGTGGATACGCTCCGAAGGCGAACGCACCGACGGCAAGACCGAAAGCGCCGAAGTCCAGGCCTTGTGGGGCCATGCGATCAGCCCATGGTGGGACCTGGTCGCCGGTGCGCGCCAGGATTTCAAACCGGGCGAGCCACAGACCTGGGCCGCCTTCGGGCTTCAGGGCATGGCCCTGTCCAACTTCGAGGCTCAGGCCACGGCCTTTCTTGGTGAGGGCGGCCAGAGTGCCGTACGCCTTGAAGGTGACTATGACCTGTTGCTGACCAACCGGCTCATCCTTCAGCCCACGGCCGAACTCAACCTCTATGGCCGAAACGATCCTCAGCGCGGCATGGGGTCAGGCCTGGCGACCAGCGAAGTCGGTCTACGGCTGCGTTATGAAATCCGCCGGGAGTTTGCACCTTACATTGGCGTGAGCTGGAACCGGTCTTACGGCAAGACTGCCGACTATGCCCGCGAAGACGGTGAGGATCGCAGCGAGGCGAAGCTGGTCCTGGGCGTGAGGATGTGGTTCTGACAGGCAGGTGTCCGTTTCTGCCATGCGTTCTGCCGTATAATCCCGCGTTTTACCCAGAGCACCCATCACGTGGCAAACAAACGGTACGCCTGCATCGGTCTTTACAACCCGAAATCCCCGGAAAACGTCGGCTCGGTGATGCGTGCCGCTGGCTGTTATGGCGCCGCTTCGGTCTTCTACACCGGCAAACGCTATGAACGAGCGAAGGATTTCATCACCGACACCAAGAAGATCCATCAGGACATCCCCCTGATCGGCATCGAAGACCTCAAGAGCATCCTGCCGCTGGGCTGCATTCCGGTTGCAGTGGAACTGGTGGAAGGCGCACGCGCCCTGCCCGAGTACACCCACCCCGACCGTGCCCTGTATATCTTCGGCCCGGAAGACGGTTCGCTGGATCAGGAGATTCGCGACTGGTGCGAAGATGTGGTCTACATCCCCACCGAGGGTTGCATGAACCTGGCGGCGACCGTCAACGTCGTGCTCTATGACCGCATGGCCAAAGGCAACAATACCCGTTCAGGCCCTCAGTTCGGCCGTGAAAAGCCTGACCGCTGACCACAATGCAGTGAACAGTTTCAGCGATGGGCAGTCTGTTTCGTTGAACCGACTCATCACATCATGGAGAGCCATCATGAGCGACACCCCGATCATTGAAAGAATCGACACTCCGCGGCTATCCACCCCTGTGCAGCAGAACGTCCAGGGCTGGGAGCGGATCGGCTCCCTGGCCACCGGCGTGACCCTGATGGGCAAAGGGTTGCGCCGAGGTGGTCTGCTGGGCCTTGTTCAACTGGCCATCGGTGGCGCGGTGCTGGCGCGTGGCATCACCGGGCATTGTTCGGCCAAGAGCCTGATCGAAAGAAGCCGCAGCAACCTGCACAGCGTCCGCTCGGATATCGAACGTGCCGGCATGGAGTTGAGGCACCTCAAGAACAATGCAGAAGAGGCCGCCAAGGCTTCGGTCATCAACGGCATCGATGCGCTGAAAGATCCCAAAGCCGGCGTCTGAATACGCTAGCCGGCGCGGAAGATCAGATAATCCTCCCAGTCATCCTCGGATACGCTGCTCTCACTGAGCATGCGGCCTGACTGGGAGATCCGCTCGTGATGCACCGCCTCGCGGTCACCACAGACCAGATGGTGCCAGAGGGGCAAATCCTTCCCCTCGCTGACCAGACGATAACCACAGGTAGGCGGCAGCCATTTGAACTCATCGGCCTGACCGGGAGTGAGCTGGATGCAGTCCGGTACGGACGCCCGACGGTTGCTGTAATCGGAACACTGGCAGGTTTTCAGGTCCAGCAGCTTGCAGGCGATGCGGGTGTAATAAACGCTGTTGTCCTCTTCATCCTCCAGCTTTTGCAGGCAACACAGGCCGCAGCCATCGCACAGCGACTCCCATTCCTGCCTGTCCAGCTGTTCGAGGGTCTTGCGTATCCAGAAGGGTTCAACTTTAGCGGCCATGGTTCGGACAAGGGTATCGACAATTGAAAAGGCCGTAAGTCTAGTGGCACATCCCCTGCGGGCCAAGCGTTGGCGACTACCGGTGCGCAAGTCTTGTCAGCAAGAAGGCAAAACAGTAGCGTTAGAGCGTTTTGTAACGTGTCAGCCCATGCCTGCCATGCGCCATGACTCACACATCCCTCTACAGGACCAGACCTACATGAGCAGTAACACTCGCATCGCCGATCACGCCATCGACCCACAGTTCACCCAGCGCTGGTCCCCTCGCGCCTTTACCGGTGAAAGCATTCCACAGGAAACACTGCTGAGCTTCTTCGAGGCCGCACGCTGGGCACCTTCCGCCTACAACTCGCAGCCATGGCGCTTTCTGTACGCTCGTCGCGACACGCCGAACTGGGAGCGTTACCTGGGCCTGCTCAATGAATTCAACCGCAACTGGGCACAACACGCTTCGGCACTGGTGATCGTCATTTCCAAGACCACCTTCACCGCACCGGGCGCGACCGAGGAAGGCCCGGCACTGTGGCACACCTTCGACACCGGCTCGGCCTGGGGATACCTGGCCCTGCAAGCGAGCCTGAGCGGCTGGTACACCCACGGCATGGCCGGCTTCGATCAGGAGCGGACCCGCAAGGAACTGAACATTCCGGAAGGCTATGACCTGCACGCAGCTGTCGCCATCGGCAAACTGGGGGATAAATCGACCCTGCCCGAATACCTGCAAGGCCGTGAAGTCCCGAGCCCACGCAAGCCCGTGACAGAACTGGCTGCCGAAGGCGATTTTTCGCTGTAGGTTTAAGAAAGCTGCAAGCTGCAAGCTGCAAGCCTCAAGCCTCAAGCCTCAAGCCTCAAGCCTTTGACTTGTAGCTTGTAGCTTGTAGCTTGTAGCTTGTAGCTTGTAGCTTGTAGCTTGTAGCTTGTAGCTTGTAGCCCCCCCTCCTCAATACCCCCGCGAAAAATCCACCTCCCCACGCAATGGCTCGCCAGCCTCAAAGGCCTTCAGGTTTTCGACGAACAACTCCATCATGGCCACGGGTGAGGTCGGAGCCGAGCTGTGCCCGGTCAGCAACAGGCCATAGGCGGTCCAGAAAGGATGGCGCTGCGGCAGAGGCTCCTGACGGCAGACATCGATCACCGCACCCGCCAGATACCCTTCCTTCAAGGCTTCGACCAGATCCGCATCCACCACCGCCACACCGCGACCGACGTTGATGAACAGTGCCGTGGGCTTGAATCGGGCAAACAGCTTCAAGTCATAGAGATCGTGGGTTGCAGGCGTGTTGGGCAACAGGTTGATGACGTAGTCCATCTCCCCCACCATCTGGTCCAGATCCGCCAGGGCTCCGACCTCGATGAAAGGCTCCTGGACGCGCGCCGACGAAGCCACACCGTAGACATCCACGCCAAAAGGCACGAGGAACTGCGCCACACGCAGGCCAATGTCACCCGCCCCGACAATCAACACCTTGCGACCGGACAGGCTCTGCCCCGGACGGTTGTCCCATCTGCGTTCAACCTGACTCATCAACCGGGCCAGCACTTCACGCTCATGGCCCAGCATGTAGGTCAACAGAAACTCGGCCATGACCTGACCGAAAATACCCACCGCCCTCGTCAGCCGATAATCCCTGGATACTCCCTCGACCAGCAGCGGCGTAATCCCCGCCCAGGTCGATTGCAGCCATTGCGGTTTGTGTCCCTGACGCAACAGATTGGCCAGCAGGTCAGGCTGCCCCAGCCAGACCGGGCATTCGCCCGCCATTCGGGACAGCTCGGCAGAATCGCCGCTGCTCATGACTTCCACGTCTGGCGCGGCCTTGCGCAACAACCGGGTATAGATGGGGTAATCGTGTTCGGCAATCAGAACGCGCATGCTTCAAAAACCTTAAAAACAGGACAGACAACCAACAACAGGTATCGCCGCTCGAACCCGCCGATATCAGAAGACTGGCGGGAAAAGCGGCATGACATGGCGCTATAGCGACTCAGACGGGATCATTGCGACGCAATAATTCTTCGGGCAAATGCTGGATGTATTCCTCTTCGGCAGGCGGCATTTGCAAGTGATAGCCCTGGGTGTCGAGGTTTTCCAGCACCTTGTTGATGTCTTCACGGGCCAGTGTGCGCTCGGGGCTGAGCACCAGATCGAACGCATGTTGAGGCGTGCCGAACGCCACCAGCAATTCTGCCGGTACGCGCTTGAGCACATCACTCTTGAGCACGTACAGGTACATCTCGTTCTTTTTCGGGCTGCGATAAATGGAGCAAATACGTTTCAAGACTGTTCTCCTGCATTGGCCAGGCTGTCGAGCAGCGCCTGGCCCATCAATTCACGGCGCCAGCCACGCAGCGAATCGGGCAATGTATAAGGGCCATCGGGGTAGCCACTCTTGAGCAAGACCTCGAGGGTCTTCTTGCGCAGCATCAGTTCGGGCGCCATCTCCAGCTCCTCGGCATACCGCTGGCCGATAGCCCGCAGCCCCTTGAGAATGCCGGCGGCCTCGATCGGCAAAGGCTCGGGCAGTGCCGGGGGCCATTGATCCGGAGGAAGGTTTCCGGATGTCTTGATCAGTTCCAGCAGAAACTCACCGTCCTGGCGCACGGTCCGGGGATGCATGTCTTCGATCCTGGCCAGTGCGCCCAGATTGTCAGGCTGGGTCCTGGCCAACGGCCACAGGGAGTGCTCGCGCACAATGCGGTTACGTGGCAGGTTGCGCGAACGCGCCTGTATTTCGCGCCAGGCACAGAGTTCACGCAATACCGCCAACTGGGCACGCGACAGTTTCCAGGCCAGCTTGGCGTCACGGTAAGTCTCGTACGGATCGACTTCGCGACGCAGGTTGGCAACCAGCTCGGCACCGTCCTCAAGCACCCAGAGGTACTTGTCGTCCGAAAGCCGAGGGCGCAACAAGGTGAAAAGCTCGGCCAGATGCACCGCATCTTCTGCCGCATAGCTGATCTGGGTTTCCGACAACGGACGCTGCAACCAGTCGGAGCGGGTCTCGCCCTTGGGCAGGTCGATGTTCAGCACCTCCTGCACCAGCCGCGAATACCCCATGGAGAACCCGATGTTCAGGTAGGCAGCCGCCAGTTGTGTGTCGAACAACGGAACCGGCAGGCTGCCCGTGAGGCGCAGCAGCACCTCCAGGTCTTCGCTGCAGGCGTGGACAACCTTGATGACATCAGGGTTTTCAAGCAAGGCGGACAGAGGACGCCAGTCGCTGATGAGCAATGGATCGATCAGCCAGGCGCTGGAACCGTCACCGATCTGCAGCAGCGCGGCAATCGGGTAAAAGGTATCGACCCGCATGAACTCGGTGTCGAGTGCAACAAATGGCAGCGACTGCCACTGCTGGCACTGCCGGGCGAGGCTGTCGTCGTCGCGAATCCAATGAATATCGATGGCCACACGGCTCTCCCTTCAACAATGGCGCGCAGTATATATCGCCACTGCGGGTTATCGCGCGTCTGTCCTGAAACTCTTGGCTATCTTCATGAAGATAGCCGACAAAGAGCAGCGGCGATTCCCGCCTGAAGGGATGGAGCCAGGCTTGTGCGAGCGGTTATCCGCCTCTCGCACTTCTGCACCCTGAAAACATGTCCAGGTTCGGGTCATAAACCTTGGTATCGACTTTCAACAGGCCCAACAGGGAATGAAAGAGATTGTCCTGGCTCAGTGGTGCATTACGTTCTTTGGCCAAGCATTCGGTGTTAACGGCAAAGGACTTCTGATAACTGTCGGACAGCCAGATCATCATCGGTACATGCTTCTGTTGATCGGGAGCCAGCAAATAAGGTGTACCGTGCAGAAACAGATTGTACTCACCCAATGACTCACCATGGTCGGAAAGATACATCATGGCGGTGTCCACTTTATCTTGACGGCTGCGCAGTACATCAATCAGCCGGGACAGCACATGGTCGGTATACAGCAGGGTATTGTCATAACCGTTGACAATACTGTCCCGACTGCAGTTATTCAGGGCATTGCTTTCACACACGGGCGTAAACTTCTCGAATGCCTTGGGATAACGCTTGAAATACTCGGGGCCATGGCTGCCCATTTGATGCAATACCAGAACAGTGTCTTTATCCAGGCTGTCGATAAAGTTTTCCAGCCCCTGCAGAAGTATCTCGTCATGGCACTCATTGTTGGCGCACAGCGACGGGTCCTTGAGGTTACTGACATCCTGGAAAGTCACCCGATCACAGGTGCCCTTGCAGCCCGACTGATTGTCACGCCACACCACTTCGATACCGGCACGCTTGAGTACATCAAGCAGCCCTTCCTGATTACGGGCCTTGGCCGCGTTGTAGTCCTTGCGCCCCATATTGGAAAACATGCAAGGCACCGACACGGCAGTCTCCGTTCCGCAGGAGTAGACATCCGTAAAGGCCACCAGACCGTCCTGTTTATTCAGGTTTGGCGTGGTGTTGCGCCCATAACCCAGAATGCCGAAGTTCTCTGCCCTGGCACTCTCCCCTACCACCAGGACCGTCAGGGAATTGCGGGTGTGGGTCGCCCAGTCCGCAGAGCGCTTCGCATCTTCGCCCAGCTTCAGGAATGGACGCTGGGACGAAACGATCTGCTCGCTCAGATAACCGATCGACGCCCCGATGTAGTTGCTCGGCACGACCATCAGGCGCAGCTCGTGGTGATTGCGGAACAGTGACGACAACCCCTGATAGTTCGCCAGCGCCACGCCCCCTATCGACACGGAGCAGATAAAGCAGACCACCACCTTGCTGAACAGCTCACGGTGCCAGCGACGGTAGCGGATCGGCGTATGCCACAACAACGCGGACGGCAGGACACCCAACAGAATGATGTAAAGCGCCAGTTTCAACGACAACAACCCCTGCACTTCCGTAGGGTTGGTTTCTGCGAAGTTGCGGAACATGCCGGCATCGATCATGACACCGTACTCATTCATGAAGTAGGCGACGCCGGCACTGACAAAAAACAGGAACATCAGAACGGGTTTCAATACCCGCCGAAATGAAAACAGGGTCAATACAATATTGAACACACAGAAAACCATCACACCAAAGGCAATGCGTATGGCAATACCTTTACTGCTGCCCCCTGTAATTTCAAAAAGATGCTGCCAGACATTGGTATTGAAACCGAATAATAAAAAGGCACTGGCAATCAGCGTTACAACTTCCGGACGAACGTCTTTTATTTTCAGCATGTACAGTCTGCTTGGGTTATTTCTTTTATCGAGTAGAGGTAGAACCAGACGGCTCATCCATGCGCAGACTTTAGGCAGGATTCTATCAATTTTTTGTGAAAATAAAGCCAAGACCAGGTCGAATTAAACTTATTTCATCGTCGGAAATTTTGTAAGCGCTCCATAAACCCCACATTCAAAGCCGCTGCTTGATCACGGATGCTGTGCTCCCGATTTCTTTCTGGAGCCCGCCAACCATGATGCGTC
>NZ_JBIVGV010000027.1:0-46240 GCF_044748865.1 Pseudomonas sp. NPDC089734
GGGTTCTGGCGCTGTCGTTGCGTACCGAGGCGGGCAGGTGCTGCGTTTCGCCCTTGGCACCGCACAACAGGGTGACGGTCTGGGCGATCTGCAGCTTGTGTTCATGTTCCTGCTGCCAGGCCCGAAACGCCGCCTGGTCTCCCGCCAGTTGCATGCCCAGGTCGTTGAGCGCGCCCAGCGGGTCGTCCAGTGCAATGAGCAGCGCGCTGGATTTGTCCGGGACGCTGCCCAGCCAGTACACATCGGCTCCCAGGGGATTCACGATCGGCTTGCCCGAAGGTGCCGTTTGATCGGGGGTGGGCGTGGGCTCGACACTCGGGATGGCCGTGTCTGCAAAGCGCTGATCCTCGGTGACCCGATCCTTGTCGATGTCGGCGACAACCGTGGCCAGTGTCGACAGGGGCAAGGTGCCCGGTTCGTTCAGGGTGATGCAGAAGCGCTGCAGATCCAGGGCTTTCATCCACAGGGCGCGGCTGTCGCTGTGGGAGCGCATGTGTTCGCAGACTCGCCAGGTCCATTGCACGGGGGAGTAGGCCAGGTGCAGACGGTTGTTGCGGGGGTAAAGCAGGTAGGGTCTGGCTTCGCCGGTGCCGGTACGAGTGTCCTGACCGATCTGCCCGTCGTTCCAGACGATACGCGTCAGGCCGGCGTCGACGGCTGAAAAGGCGTATTCATGAAGGGTCCTGGCGGTTTCGTCGAACACGTACACATAGCCATCGTAGAGCTGACGCAAGGTGTAAGTGCGGGTCTTCAGGCGTGGCAGAGTGCTCCAGCGGCCTTGTGCCGGCAGTGGCTTGAGCTGTTTGGGATGGGCATCGTAGCGGGAACGGTCCAGCGCATAGCGCACGGGAACAATGGCGATGTCCGGGCCCTTGAACGGGCACTGGCCGGTGGCAGTGGCGGGTGTCTTGTCGAAGCGTGCTGCGCGCCGCTGTTGAAGGGTTCCGTGTTTAACCGTCATGTGTCGCGTCCGTGGCGTTCAGTGTGGTGCGAATGGCATTGCTCGCTTAGTCGGGGGTAATCAAAAGTCGGACCTGTTTTAAACTTTCCTTGTAAATCAATAATTTATATTTGTTTCGTTTGTTTTTTGATCAGAAATGCCCTGGAAGGCGCGCAATATGCTGCGTGCATGCGCAATTCCTTGCGCAGTCGATGGAGTGGCTTGATTCATGAGTGCTTGAGCGGTTTTTCAGGGCGATGTATCGGGTTGAAGGTGCGCAATGTTCTGCGCAGCAGGGCTGTTCCCCGGCAGGCATGCCATCTTGCGTTGAGCGTGAGGCCGGGTTGGAGTCGTGGCAGCTTCTCGAGCGGGCAATGGCAAAAAAACGACACATCCCTTGCCGCTTTTCTCCTTCATAGCGGAAACGCCTTGCCGCTTTTCTGGCATTGCCGCGTCGGTCTACGGCAAAAGCCCCGTAATCATTGGGTTTGGGAAAGTGGCACGCCGATTGCTTTCTCCGTGATACGAGAGTCAGGTCAACCGACAAAGGTTTCCCGAAATGAGCATCAGCTTCGATAAAGCATTAGGCATACACGAAAAGGCCCTGAATTTCCGGGCTCAGCGTGCAGAGGTGTTGGCCAACAACATTTCCAACGCTGACACCCCGAACTTCAAGGCTCGCGATCTGGATTTCTCCTCGGTGCTGGCTGCCGAAAGCGAGAAGGCTCAGAACGGTCGCATCTCGTTGGCCACGACCAATAGCCATCATATCGAAGCTGAAGGCATGAGCAGTGGTGACGGTACCTTGATGTACCGCACTCCGTCGCAGCCCTCTCTGGACCAGAACACCGTCGACTCGCAGGTTGAACAGGCCAGCTACACCGATAACGCCATGGGCTTCCAGGCCAGTTTCACGCTGCTCAACAGCAAATTCAAAGGGCTGGTTTCAGCCCTTCGTGGAGAATGATTCATGTCCCTAGCCAATGTATTCAACATTGCCGGCAGCGCCATGAGTGCCCAGACCACGCGTCTGAACACCACGGCCAGTAACATCGCCAACGCCGAGACCGTGTCGTCGAGCATGGATCAGACCTACCGTGCCCGTCACCCGGTGTTCGCGACCGTGCTGCAGGGCCAGCAATCGACCGGTGGTTCGCTGTTCCAGGATCAGGGCGATGCCGGGCAGGGCGTTCAGGTCAGCGGCATTATCGAAGACAGTTCCAACCTTGAGGCGCGCTACGAGCCGAATCATCCCTCCGCTGACAAGAACGGGTATGTCTACTACCCCAACGTCAATGTCGTGGAAGAAATGGCCGACATGATTTCCGCCAGCCGTTCGTTCCAGACGAACGCCGAAATCATGAACACCGCAAAATCCATGATGCAGAAGGTCCTGACCCTGGGTCAGTGATAAGGGGCGAAAGTTATGGCCGTTGAAAACGATGTATCGACGAGTTTTATAAACTCGCTGCAGAACCCCACTGTCACCACGACCAATTCGGGTGAGGCGCTGGGCAAGGATGCGTTCCTGCAATTGCTGGTGACGCAGATGAAAAACCAGAACCCGCTGGATCCGCAGGACAATACGCAGTTCGTGGCTCAGCTGGCGCAGTTCAGTAGTCTGGAAAGCATGCAGAACCTGACGTCGACCGTCGATTCGATTGCAACCAGCTACAAGTCTTCCCAGGCACTGCAGGCTTCGTCCCTGGTCGGTCGCTCGGTGATCGTCGAGACCGGCACGGCGCAGGTCGACACCTCGAAGGGCTTGACCGGTTCGGTCGTGATCCCGGCTTCGACCACTGCGACGACGGTCAAGGTCTACGACTCCACCGGTACTCAGGTCGATACGATCGATCTGGGCTCTCAGAGTGCCGGCAATGCGAGCTTCACCTGGGACGGACTCAGTAGTGAAGGTGTTGCCCTGGCATCCGGGACTTACAAGTTTGTTGCCAGCGGCACTGTCAATGGTACGAACACGGCTTTCAGCACTTACCTGCCTGCCACGGTCAATAGCGTTACGACGGCTGTCAGTGGTGGGGAAATGACGTTGAATCTGGCAGGCGGTAGCTCGATCGCCCTGTCCAAAGTTCAATCAATCGGAATATAGAGCCGACTAGACGGCGAAGGAGTGGTACATGTCATTCAATATCGGCCTCAGTGGGCTCTATGCGGCAAACAAAAGTCTCGACGTGACCGGCAACAACATTGCCAACGTGGCGACCACAGGTTTCAAGCAATCGCGTATCGAATTTGCTGACCAGTACGCGCAATCGATTCGGGGCACCTCCGGTGGTACCAGTGTCGGTAGCGGTGTTTACACGGCAGCCGTTTCCCAGCAGTTTGCCCAGGGTGGCCTGACCACCGGGACAGGTAACAGTCTCGACCTGGCGATCAACGGCAACGGCTTCTTCATGATCAGCAATAACGGTGAAAACCTGTATACCCGTGCCGGTGCATTCCATACCGATAAAGACGGGTATGTCGTCAATAGCTCGGGCATGAATCTGCAGGGTTATAACGTCGATGAAAACGGTGTCGTGGCTGTTGGCGTGCTGGGTGACCTGAGGGTCGACAGCTCGAACCAGCCGGCCAAGGCCACCAGTATCATCACCAACGTGGCGAGCCTCAATTCGACATCGACTGTTCCGACGATCAGTCCTTTCGATGCAACCAACACCAACAGCTACAACTTTACCTACAGCACGTCGGTTTACGACTCTCAGGGTAACGAGCACAAGCTGGAAAGCTATTTTGCGAAAACCGGCACCAACACCTGGGCCATGTATTCGTTGATCGATGGTCGTAGCATCTCCGATCCGACGACGGCAGTGGCTGAGCGTAACAACCTGACCTTCGACTCCTCCGGGAACCTGGTCATTGATACGACTACAACGCCGACGTCTCCGTCGAGCAGCACCAATATTGCGGTCAACGCGGACGGTACTTTCCAGATCAATAACTGGGTGCCAGCCGTGCAGACCGGTACAGGTACTTCGGCTACCTGGGTTGCCAACGGTGCAGCCAGCGTAACGGGCGGTATTCAGTTCGATATGACCGGTGCTACTCAGACCGCTACGGTCTCGGGTCGTACAAGCGGTACTCAGAACGGCTACGCTGCCGGTCAGATCAGTGACATGAGCGTTGATGCAAGCGGCAACCTGTTTGCCACTTACACCAACGGTCAGTCCAAGGTGATTGGTCAGGTTGCCCTGACCACCTTCGCCAACGTTCAAGGGTTGTCTCCTGCTGGCGGAACCAACTGGCGTGAAACCTTTGCTTCCGGTATTGCGCTGACCGGTGTGCCGCAGTCCGGTACTCTTGGCTACATCACTGGCCAGGCGCTGGAAGAGTCCAACGTGGACCTGACGGTCGAGCTGGTGAACCTGATCAAGGCGCAAAGCAACTATCAGGCGAATGCGAAAACCATTTCGACTGAAAGCACCATCATGCAGACCACCATTCAGATGACCTGATAATCAGGTCTGATGAGGTGTTGGAGAAAGCCCCTTTGCAAGGGGCTTTTTTCGTTTTGGGGTGTCTGGGTCTGGAGGTGAGCTGGTGAGGGGCGTCAAATCGAGCAGTCGGACTTGACGAAAGAGCCATTGAGTCGTTTCCAGCCGGGTCCAGGGCTGGTCTGGGCGCAAATGATCATGTCTTGTCCTTGCCATTTGTAGTAGCGGGCGGGTGCTGCCTGGGCGAGAAGGGTGCAGCTCATCAGGCAGGCGGTGGCAAGGGTGAGAACGCGTTTGCGACAGTGCATGTTGGCTTCCGTCAGGTGGTACTCAGGCAAGAGTATCACTCGGGTGGAGCGAGGATGGTGAGAGGGGAGGGAAGTTTTTTTGGCGGTATGTCGTGTCGGGCTGTCGAAGGGCGGCAATCTACCGCCACTCCCTTGCGTCGACTTGCCGAAAATCTTCCGGGGTTCTCCCGTTTTTACAGGCTAATCAGGCATTTGTATCGAGTCTGAAAAGTTGGTCCAAAAATTGCTCCTACCCTCTCAGAACAGCTACAGGCGGCAAGCGTCTGTCGGAGGAGGAAGACTGTGGACAAGTTGCTTTACGTCGCAATGAGCGGAGCGTCTGAAAACGCTCAGTCGCAAAAGGTTCATGCCAACAACCTGGCTAACGTATCGACCAATGGCTTCATGCGCGACCTGCAGCAGGCCCGCTCCATGCCGGTATTTGGCGAGGTCATGCCTTCGCGTGCCTATGCGATGGGTGAGCGTCCTGGGACTGACTTTTCCGGTGGTGCGCTGGTCCAGACGGGCCGTGAGCTGGACGTGGCCGTCAAGGGCGATGGCTGGATTGCAGTCCAGACGCCCGACGGTGGTGAGGCCTATACCCGCAGTGCCGGCATGAATATCGACGCCCTGGGTGTGTTGCGCGACGGCAGCGGTTTGCCGGTCATGGGCAATGGCGGGCCGATTGCCGTGCCGCCCGAGCAACAGATCGAGATCGGTGCCGACGGCACCATCAGCATTCGTTCGATGGGTGAAAGCCCGCAGGTCATGGCAGAAGTCGATCGGATCAAGCTGGTCAATCCCGATCTGAACACCATGGAGAAAGGCCCTGACGGCTTGATCCATACCAAGAGCGGTCAAGCTGCGCCGATGGATGCCACTGTGCGCGTCGAGTCGGGTTTCCTGCAGGCGAGCAACGTCAATGCCGTGGAGGAAATGACCTCGGTGCTGGCCTTGGCACGACAGTTCGAATTGCACGTCAAGATGATGAAAACAGCTGAAGAAGATGATCAGGCGATGGCTCGCGTCTTGCAACTTGGCTAACCATTGACAGCTTGCGCCGACAATCCGGCGCTTGAGGAGAAAACGAATGCTTCCTGCACTATACGTTGCGAAAACCGGCCTCGCTGCTCAGGACACCAACCTGGCTACGATCTCCAACAACCTGGCGAACGTTTCGACCACAGGTTTCAAGAGCGATCGTGCCGAGTTCCAGGACCTGCTCTATCAGATCAAGCGCCAGCCGGGTGCTCAGTCCACTCAGGACAGCGAATTGCCATCGGGTCTTCAGGTCGGTACGGGCGTGCGCATCGTCGGCACCCAGAAGAGCTTCACCGCCGGCAGCCTGCAAACCACCGAGAACCCTCTGGACCTGGCAATCAACGGCCGTGGTTTTTTCCAGATTTCTCAGCCTGACGGCACCATCGCCTATTCGCGTGACGGTACTTTCCACCTGGATTCCACCGGTCAGATCGTGACGGCGAACGGTTATGCCCTGGAGCCTGCCATCGTGGTTCCGCAAAACGCCCAGACTTTCACTGTCGGTCAGGACGGTACCGTTTCGATCACGGTCGCGGGTAACACCGCTGCACCTCAGGTCATCGGCAACATTCAGACGGCCGAGTTCATCAACCCGGCCGGCCTGCAGGCCATCGGTGGCAACCTGTACCTGGAGACCGGTTCCAGTGGTGCACCACAGGTCGGTACGCCTGGCTTGAACGGTCTGGGTACCACCCTGCAGAACACCCTGGAAAACTCCAACGTGAGCACGGTCGAGGAGCTGGTGAACATGATCACCACTCAGCGTGCCTACGAGATGAACTCCAAGGTCATTTCGACCGCCGACCAGATGTTGCAGAACCTGACTCAGAATCTGTAAGACCCTGATGTATCTGCTCAAACCGATGAGGCGCCTGTTCGGCGCCTGCTACACCGCGAGGTTTCAAGTGTCATGAAACGCCTATCTGTTCTGCGTTTTTCAGTGTTGATCGCTCCATTGTGCGGGATCGTCTTGCTGTCGGGCTGTGTGGCACCTGCTGCCAAGCCCAATGACCCTTATTACGCTCCGGTGTTGCCTCGTACGCCGATTTCCGCTGCCGCCAACAACGGTGCGATCTATCAGGCCGGTTTCGAGCAGAACCTGTATGGCGACCGCAAGGCGTTCCGGGTCGGTGACATCATTACGATCACCCTTGCCGAGCGGATGGCTTCCAGCAAGGCAGCCAGCTCTGCGATCACCAAGGACAGCACCACCAGCGTTGGTCTGACCTCGTTGTTCGGCTCCGGCTTGAGAACCAATAACCCGATCGGCAGCAATGATCTGAGTCTCAATGCCGGTTACACGGGTTCCCGCTCTACAGCGGGTGATGGCCAGGCGGCACAGAGCAACAGCCTGACCGGCTCGGTCACGGTGACTGTGGCCGATGTCATGCCCAACGGAATTCTGGCGGTACGCGGTGAAAAATGGATGACCCTCAATACCGGTGATGAACTGGTTCGTATTGCCGGTCTGATTCGTGCCGACGACATTGCCACCGATAACACCGTGTCATCCACGCGTGTGGCCGATGCGCGCATCACGTATTCCGGTACGGGAGCCTTTGCCGATTCCAGCCAGCCTGGCTGGTTCGACCGCTTCTTCCTCAGCCCGTTGTTCCCTTTCTGATAGCGGGATAGACATGAACAAGTTCAAGCAATTGATAGCGGCCACAGTGCTCTTGTCCACGGCGTTCGGTGCTCAGGCCGAACGCTTGAAGGACATTGCCAGCATCTCGGGCGTTCGGGCCAACCAATTGATCGGTTATGGCCTGGTGGTGGGGCTCAACGGTACGGGTGACCAGACCACCCAGACACCGTTCACCCTGCAGACCTTCAATAACATGCTGTCGCAGTTCGGTATCAAGGTGCCGGCTGGCTCCGGTACGGTGCAATTGAAAAACGTTGCCGCCGTGGCGGTCTATGCGGATCTACCTCCCTTTGCCAAGCCGGGTCAGGTGGTGGATATCAGCGTTTCCTCCATCGGTAACTCCAAGAGCCTGCGCGGTGGCAGCCTGCTGATGACGCCACTCAAGGGGGTCGATGGCAACGTCTACGCCATTGCCCAGGGTAACCTGGTGGTGGGTGGCTTCGATGCGGAAGGTCGTGACGGCTCGAAGATTACCGTCAATGTTCCGTCGACCGGTCGTATCCCCGGTGGTGCGTCGGTCGAACGTGCGGTGCCGAGCGGTTTCAATCAGGGCAATAGTCTGACCCTGAACCTCAACCGTTCCGACTTCACGACAGCCAAGCGCATTGTGGACAAGATCAACGACATGCTTGGCCCGGGCGTTGCCCAGGCTCTGGACGGTGGTTCGGTTCGTGTGACGGCGCCTCTGGACCCGGGGCAGCGTGTGGATTACCTGTCGATTCTGGAGAACCTGGAAATCGATCCGGGCCAGACGGCCGCGAAGGTCATCATCAACTCGCGTACCGGCACGATCGTGATCGGCCAGAACGTCAAGGTATCGCCGGCAGCCGTGACTCACGGCAGCCTGACGGTGACCATCACCGAGGATCCGATCGTCAGTCAGCCGGGCGCGCTGTCCAATGGTCAGACTGCTGTAGTGCCACGCTCCAGGATCAATGCCCAGCAGGAAATGCACCCGATGTTCAAGTTCGGTCCGGGAACCACGCTTGATGAGATCGTTCGTGCGGTCAACCAGGTGGGCGCGGCTCCAGGCGACCTGATGGCTATTCTCGAAGCATTGAAACAGGCCGGCGCCTTGCAGGCCGACCTGATCGTGATCTGAGGAATCGAGCATGGATATGCCCAAGAGCGGATTGTCCACGACGGTCGACACCGGTGCCTATACCGATGTCAATCGTCTGGCTGCCTTGAAGAGTGGCGACAAGGACAGCCCGGAAAACCTGAAGAAGGTGGCCCGGGAGTTCGAGTCGTTGTTCGTCAGTCAGATGCTCAAGGCCATGCGTTCGGCCAACGAAGTGCTGGCCAAGGACAACCCGCTGAACACCGCGGCCACGCGGCAGTATCAGGAAATGTATGACCAGCAGTTGGCTGTCACCTTGTCGACCCGTGCCAATGGCATTGGCCTGCAGGATGTGCTGATGCGTCAGTTGTCCAAGGACAAGGGTGTCAAGCACGCGGCTTCGACGGCTGAAACCCCGGCGACCGGTACGGATGCAGCCAGGACAGGCCTGGCCGCCAGTGCCTATCAGCGTCCGCTGTGGGCCACGCGCTCGGCTGCTGCCGACAAGGCGGGGGCGGCCGGTGTCGTCGAGGGTCGCAATGACATGGCGCTGCTCAATTCGCGTCGTCTGTCGTTGCCAGCCAAACTGACGGATCGTCTGTTGCTGGGGATCGTGCCTTCGACTGCGACGGCCAATACCAATAGTCCGCTGGCTGTGCAGAGTTCGGCAGGTCGTAACGGTGACTGGACGCTGGACCCCAATCTGGCCGAGCCGCAATACGTTCGCACCATGGCTCAGCCGCCACTGGCACCTGCCAAGCGTGCATTCAGCAACTCCGACCAGTTCGTGGCGACCATGCTGCCCCTGGCCAAGGAGGCTGCCGCGCGTATCGGCGTGGATCCGGTCATGCTGGTGGCGCAGGCGGCGCTGGAAACCGGCTGGGGCAAATCCATCATGCGTCAGCAGGATGGCAGCAGCAGTCACAACCTGTTCGGCATCAAGGCGACCGGCAGTTGGCAGGGCGCGCAGGCCAGGGCGATCACCAGCGAGTTCCGTGACGGGAAAATGGTCAAGGAGACGGCGGACTTCCGTTCCTACGATTCCTATGCCGACAGCTTCCATGATCTGGTCAGCCTGTTGCAGAACAACAATCGTTATAAAGAAGTCATCAACTCCGCCGATAACTCGGAACAGTATGTAAAAGAATTGCAGAAGGCCGGCTACGCCACGGATCCGGACTATGCGAGCAAGATTTCGCAGATTGCGAAACAGATGAAGAGTTACCAGAACTACGCCGCTGCAACGGGCTCTTCCACGACTTTATAAGGTTTTGAATCATGTCGCTGATTTCAATTGGGCTCTCAGGAATTACCTCCAGCAGTGCCGCGATCAATACCATTGGTAACAACACGGCCAACGTGGACACCGCCGGGTATTCGCGTCAGCAGGTAATGACCACGGCTTCGGCGCAGATCAACATCGGGCTGGGGGTCGGTTACATCGGCACCGGTACCACTCTGTCCGATGTACGCCGTATCTATAACGGTTACCTTGATACCCAGTTGCAGGCCAGCACGGCGCTCAGTGCCGATGCCGTGGCGTATTCAGCCCAGGCGAGCAAGACTGACACCCTGCTGTCGGACAGCACGACCGGCGTCGCTGCGCAGATGTCGCAGTTTTTCACCGACCTGCAATCCATTGCTTCCAATGCCACGCAGTCGGCAGAGCGTTCTTCGTTCCTGACCCAGGCAAGCTCCCTGAGTGCGCGCTTCAACTCGGTTGCCGCGCAGTTGTCATCGCAGAACGAAAACGTCAATGCGCAACTGACCACGCTGGCAGACCAGGTCAATGAATTGACCAGTACGATCGCCAGTCTGAACAAACAGATTACGGCGGCTTCTGCTGGCAACACCACGCCCAACAGCCTGCTCGATACCCGCAGCGAATCGGTTCGCAAGCTCAATGAACTGATCGGGGTCAAGGTACTCGAGAACAGCAATGGTACCTATGATGTCCTGACAGGGACCGGGCAGTCTCTGGTCAGTGGTTCTTCGTCCTATGCCCTGTCGGCCACTCCAGGCAAGACGGACCCTACCCAGTACAGTCTGCAGATCACGGTTGGCCAGACATCGACCGATGTCACCTCTGTCGTCACTGGCGGTGCCATTGGCGGTCTTCTGCGCTATCGCTCCGAAGTGTTGACGCCTGCCGCCAATGAGCTGGGGCGCGTTGCACTGGTACTGGCCGATCAGGTCAACAGCCAGATGAGCCAGGGTATCGACAGCAAGGGCAATTTCGGCTCGAGCCTGTTCACGAATATCAACAGCGATGCACTGATCAGCCAGCGCAGCACCGGTAAGGTTGGTAACAGCACCGGCTCGGGTAACCTGGATGTCACCATCAGCGACACCAGCAAGCTGACGGCCGATGATTATGAAGTGACTTTCACGGACGCGAACAATTTCACGGTTCGCCGTTTGCCCAATGGCGAAAGTGTGGGCACCGGCTCATTGACGGATAACCCGCCGACCGAGTTCGAAGGTTTTACGGTCAGCCTCAACGGCAATACGCTGGCTGCCGGCGACAGCTTCAAGGTCACGCCGACGCGTAACGGTGCTTCGGGCATCGCCGTGGCATTGACGGATGCGAAGGACATTGCCGCTGCTGCGCCATTGACTGCCACGGCAGGGGCCAGCAACTCCGGCACCGGTGGTTTTACCCAGCCGGTTCTGAACACCAAGTCCGACATTTACGACTCGACTCAGACAGCGGATCTGCGCAACGCCCTGCAAAGCTCTACCCCCATGAAACTGGTGATGGGCAGTGTCAGCAGCACGGGCGTTCAGAGCTATACGCTGGTGGATGCAACCGGCGCTGCCGTGCTCGACCAGAATGGCAACGCCGTGGGCGGTACGATCGTTCAGGGACAAAGCAATACCATCAAGCTCAGTGTGGGGTACGCCGATACCCGGACCACGCCAAGTACCCAGACTGCGTTCGAGATCGAGATGACGCTTTCCGGTTCGCCGGTGGTCAACGATACCTTCAGCATCGACATGACCGGGGCGGGTTCTTCGGATAACCGTAACGCGCTGGCAGGTGTTGCCTTGCAGACCGCCAAGAGCGTCGGTGTGAGCGATGGCAGCGTAGGGACCAGCCTGTCCGGTGCCTATGGTGACCTGGTGGCCAAGATCGGTACTCGCGCCAGCCAGGGCAAGAGCGATGTGACGGCGACCGATGCGGTACTGGCCCAGGCCAAGTCCGCACGCGACTCGGTATCGGGTGTGTCTCTGGATGAAGAAGCTGCCAACCTGATCAAGTATCAGCAGTACTACACCGCCTCGTCACAAATCATCAAGGCGGCGCAAACCATGTTCAGCACGCTGATCAACAGTCTTTAAGGAGTCGTGAACCATGCGTATTTCAACTGCTCAGTTTTACGAATCCACGACGTTGAATTATCAGCGTAACTATTCGAGTATCCTCAAGACCAGCGAGGAGGTCTCCAGCGGCATCAAGCTCAATACCGCCAGCGATGACCCGGTAGGCGCTGCCCGTGTGCTGCAGCTGTCGCAACAGAACTCCATGCTGACCCAGTACGCGTCGAATATCGGTACGATCAATACCAATACGACCAACTCCGAAACGGCACTGACCAGCATCATCGATGCGATGCAGACAGCCCAGGAACTGATCGTCAAGGCGGGCAACGGTTCATACACCGATGCTGACCGTATTTCCACGGCCAACGAACTCAAGCAACTGCAAAGCGAGATCCTGGGCCTGATGAACAGCCAGGACTCCAACGGTCAGTACATGTTCTCGGGCTCGAAATCGTCGACCCCGCCGTATTCGTTGAATGCCGACGGTACCTACAGCTACAACGGCGACCAGACCCACGTTAACCTGGCTGTCGGCGATGGCCTGGTTCTGGCCAGCAATACCACCGGTTTCGAGGCCTTCGAGCAGGCCACCAACACGACCCGCACCTCTGCAACATTGACCTCGCCTGCGACCGAAGATGGCAAGGTATGGCTGACCGGCGGATTGGTGAAGTCCAGCAACACCTATAACTCCAGCTACCAGTCAGGCGAGCCCTACACGCTGACCTTTCTGAGTGGTACGCAGTTCAAGATCACCGATGGCGCAGGCAATGATGTGACCACCGATGCATCGTCGGCGGGCACTTTCAGCAACGCCAGCTTCGAGGACCAGACATTTACGTTCCGGGGTGTCGAGCTGACACTGAACGTCAACCTGTCTACCGCGGAAAAGGCCACGACGGCAACTGCCGACGCTGCACTGACCGGTCGTACCTATCAGTTGGCTTCGACACCCGACACGATCACGACATCCCGCAGCCCGGGCAACCCTTCGACGGCGACCATCAGCAGTGCTGCCGTGGGTACGACGGCTGCTGAACTGACAGCCTTCAACAATACGTTCCCGACCACTGGTGCGATTCTCAAGTTCACCAGTGCCACGGATTACGAGCTGTATGCCTCGCCCATCACCAGCAGCAGTACACCGGTATCCACCGGTACGCTGAGTGGAACCACTGCCAGTGCGGCCGGGGTCAACTTCACGATCAGCGGTACACCGGCAAACGGTGACCAGTTCGTGGTCCAGTCTTCGACGCATCAGACTGAGAACATACTCAATACTCTGTCTGCCGCGATCAAGGCACTGAATACGCCGACAGATGGCAATCTGGTTGCTTCGCAAAAGCTTGATGCAGCATTGACCTCGGCGCTGGGCAACGTTGTCAGCAGCATGGAGCAGGCCTCCACCGCACGATCGGCTGGTGGTGCGCGTCAGGTCGCGGCAACGGCACAGGGCGTGACCAACGATTTGCTCAAAGGTAACAATGAGACTGAACAGGGGACTTTCCTCAACTCCGACATGGTTGAGGCAACCACCCGGCTGACAATGCAGAAGACCATGCTGGATGCATCCCAGTCAGTGTTTATCCAACTGGCCAAGTTGAACCTGTTCAGCCAGATCTGAGTTTCTGGCACTGAGCATCCACCGTCTTTTTTCAGCGGTGAGGGAAGCCATTCGACAGGCTGGCTTCCCGCCGCTCATGAGTTTGAACTGTGAATCCAGCCCCCCTCGTCAGTATCGTCATTCCTGCCCTCAACCCTCGGTTCTTCCGTGAGGCACTGCAAAGTGCTCTGAACCAGAACTACGACAACCTTGAAATCATTGTTTGCGACGATTGCCAGACAGGCGAAATCAAGGCGATTTTCGACGAGCTCGTTCCGTCATCGAACCTGGTTGCTCGCTATGTCGGCAACCCTTACCGCCTGGGCTTTCAAGGTAATCTGCTGAAGTGTCTCGAAGAGGCACAAGGCGAATACATCAAGTTTCTGTGCGATGACGACCGGTTGTATTCGTATTGCATCGCCCGTCAGGCGCAAGTGCTGGATCGGCATTCCGATGTCCTGCTGGTCGTGGGCAGGCGCTACCTGGTCGATGTCGATGACTACGTGTTGCCGACCCGCATGGAGAACGTGGGGCTTGTCCCTTACGATGCCTTGTTCAAGGGCGAGGACATGCTGGCGATCTTTGAGCGGACGCCGCGCAATTACCTGGGGGGCTTCACGGGGGCCATGATGCGCCGGGCCGATGTCATGGAGTATCTGCCCTCCCTGGCGCAACCGGGGCAGGGCTTTGTCGCCCTGCTGGATTTTGCCTTGTTCATCTGCCTGTTGAGGCGGGGCAACCTGGTTGCGCTGCACAGCATTGAAAGTGTCGAACGGTTGCATCCTGCCCGATTCAGCAGCCAGCCGGACATGTACCACACGGCGACCACGGAATGGGGCTGGCTGAACGAAATGCTCAAGGCCCGTAGTGGCGAGCAGGCACCTGCCCAGGGGTGGGTGCGGTTTGTCGCGTTGCGCAAGGCTCAGGAAACGCCAAGGGAGTGGGATGAGGTTGGCCTTTATGGGGTGATGGCCAACCGGCAAGGCATCATGCGCAGCCGGGTGGGTGGCGACAGTGAAAGCTACGCCGAACTGTATGCCGAATGGTTGTCGTGCCGACGCTTTACGGAGCCTCAGAAAAAACTGCTGGAAAAGCGCATTGTGCGTTGGGCCTGGCACCCGCGAATCGTTCCGGTCGTCATTGATACGCACAATGATGCCGAAGCCCTCGAGATGACCCTCAAGAGCATTGCCGATCAGGATTACCCGGCCGAGTCGGTCGTGGTCCTGAGTGATGCGGCCAATATCGAGGATCAGCAGGTGTTGCGTTTTCCGTTGCAGGCCGACTGGACCAGGCAACTGAACGATGTGCTGCCGTTGCTGGAAAATGCCGACTGGATTTATCTGCTGCGAGCCGGTGACCGCCTGACACAGCCTGCATTACTGGTCCTTGCCGAACGTGTTGCGCAGATATCCGGGTTGTTGTGTGCCTACAGTGACGAAGGTGCCATTGTCGATGATGAGTCCCGTGAGCCTGTTTTCAAACCGGATTTCAACCTCGATCTGATGCGTGCTTACCCCTATGTCGGACGCACGCTGGCGTTCGAGCGCCGGAATCTGCTGGCAATGGGTGGTTTCGATCCAGTACATGGCGAACTGGCACCTCATGACGTGATCTGGCGGCTGGTGGAGGGGGCTGGTCCGCAGACCATCGAGCATATTGCCGAGGTGCAGGTCGAATCCAGCCTCTCTTTTGCCCAATGGCTGTCACTGCCTGCTGTCATCGAGCGTAGCGAGCCTCTGGTATCGGCGCACTTGCAGCGTATCGGTAGGGAGCATGTCATCCATCATGACCAGTTGCCGCTGCTCAACCGGATCGAATACGTACACGCTTCTCGCCCTCTGGTTTCAATCGTTATTACTGCACGGGATCAACTGGCTGCTCTTGAGCGTTGTCTCGACAGCCTGCTCAGCAAGACGGGCTATCTGAATTACGAAGTGCTGATCGTCGACAAGGCCAGTGAAAGTGCCGATGCCCGTGCATGGTTTGCGGCCATGGGCGAGCTGGGCAGCGATAAACTGCGGGTGCTTTCTGCGCCAGATGCTCATAACGAGGCTGCCGTGCAGAACTTTGCAGTCGAGCACACCCGTGGTCAGTACCTGGTCATGCTCAGCCCGCATGCGATCATTCATCAGGCCGACTGGCTCGATGAACTCCTCAACCATGCCCAGCGTCCAGAGGTCGGTATTGTCGGCGCCCGGATACTCAATCCTCAGGGCAATGTCCTGTATGCCGGTATGGTGCTGGGCATGGAAGGGCTGGCAGGCAAGCCGTTCGTCAATTCTCCGGCAGATGCCAGTGGCTACATGCAGCGGTTGCAGTTGACGCAAAACTGGAGCGCGGTCAGTGGCAATTGCCTGATGGTCCGCAAAGAAGTGTTCGACAGCGTCGGTGGCATGGATGCGGGCACTTTCACGTTGGGCCTTCAGGACCTGGACCTGTGTATGCGGGTCGGGGCAGAAGGTTATCTGATTGTTGGCACGCCGTGTTCGTCTGTGGTTCTGGCCGAGCCGGCAGCCACTCAGCGTTCTGAGGCGTCTCGCCAGCGACTGGAGGAAGAGCAGAAGTCCTTTTACCTGAAGTGGCTGCCGAAGATGGCCCGGGATCCGGCCTATAACCCCAATCTGAACCTGAGTGAGGCAACGTCCTTTCATCTCGATCCAGGGCTGCTGGTTGGCTGGAACCCGTTCTGTACGCGGCATTTGCCGTTCATTTTCGGCATGGCCGTCAACTCGTCGGCCGTGGGACATTATCGGGTCAGCCAACCTCTTCTGGAACTCATGGCGGCTGGGCGTGTGCTCGGGCGGATGACCTATGAATCGCCTTCGGCCATCGAGATCGAGCGGCAATCCCCGGATGTCATCGTCTTCCAGGGGCGCTATACCGAGGCCAAGGTGCCGGATATTGTCCTGGCGAAGAATTATTCCAATGCCATGCGTATTTTCGAGCTGGACGATTACATCGCCGACGTTCCGGAGAAGAATGAACACCGCCGCAATATGCCGGACAACATCGCGACCATGTTGCGGCGGGGAATAGGGCTTTGTGATCGAGTTGTGGTTTCGACTCACCCTCTGGCTCAGGCTCTGTCCAGCATGCACAGCGATATCCGCGTCGTGCCGAACATGTTGGCGACTCACCTCTGGAGCAACCTGCGCAGTGTGCGCCGCAGCTCGGGCAAGCCCCGTATCGGTTGGGGAGGGGGGACCAGTCACAGGGGCGATCTGGAACTCATTGTCGATGTGGTACGTGAGCTGGCCGATGAGGTCGAATGGGTCTTCTTCGGCATGTGCCCGGATCTGCTCAGGCCTTACATTCATGAGTTCCATACGGCAGTGAGTCTGCATACGTACCCGGCAAAGCTGGCGAGCCTGAACCTTGACCTGGCCCTGGCACCGCTCGAATTCCATATTTTCAACGACTGCAAGAGCAACCTGCGTCTGCTGGAATATGGTGCATGCGGCTATCCGGTCATCTGTTCGGATACCGAGGCTTACCGAGGGCATCTGCCAGCAACTCGCATCTACACTAACAGCTCCCAGGAGTGGCTGCAGGCGATCCGCATGCACCTGTCCGACCCGGATGCGAGCTATCGCATGGGCGACGAACTTCGTGAGACAGTGCTGCGTGACTTCATGTTGCGGGGGGAAAACCTGCAGTACTGGGCCAATGGCTGGCTGCCGGACTGATCCGGATAAAATGAATGTGTTCCAGTGCAGGGGCTGTGCTGGAGCTGCCATGTTTTTGCTCTTGCCTCACTTGCAGGTTCAGGCCGGCGTGTGTGTCGGGAGCACCATAGGTTGGCTATAGGAAAGACTATGCAAAGCAATTTCGGGAATGGAGCTACACCGTTGAATCAGCGTCTGACACTGGTGTTGCTGGCTCAGGACCAGCCGGATTTCCTTCGCCGGGCCTTGAAGTACTACAGCGATTATCCTTGCGCTGTCGTGGTGGTCGATGGCTCGGTAGAGTCCGACGTCGCAATGACAAAGGTTCCCGGCATTCAGTATGTACACGATGCCGCTCTGGCCGACGCTGACTTGAGTGTCAGGGTGGCGGAGGGCATCCGGCACGTCACTACGCCGTTCATGGCTTATGCCGATGTCAGCAGCTTCCTGTTGACGAATGCCTTGACCGACGCCTTGCACTTTCTTGAGGTCAATGAGCAATACGGTGCGTGTCAGGGTTATAGCCTGAGTTATCAGGCTCATGTCGACCATGTGGATTATTTCCGTCGCGATCTCAAGGTGACTGACGATCATGCGTCGGGTCATTCCGGCGAGCGCCTTGTCGGCTTCATGGCGCAGCCCGTTTCACTGCTCAATGCCGTTACCCGGACCGGACTGGCCCGGCAATGGTTTGCCTCCGTTCCTGCCAGTACGGAGCCGCACTGGCAGGATATCGGTCATATGGCCTTCCTGGCTTCGGCTGCCGCGATACGCATTCAGTCTGTTCCTTACGCCGTGCATTTCAGTCCGGGCGAGGACCTGCAGTCGCGTTACTGTTCAGTGATCAAGTCGACGCTTGTTCATACCGACCCCAAGGCCAGGGCCCGGCGTGATTTTTTCGCCGAGGCGCTGGTAAGCATTCTGGGCAAATCTGCTGGTTTTGATGGCGAGCAGGGCAAGGAGCAGGTGCTGGCAGGTCTGGAGTCGATGGCTGAATGGCTGGACACTTGCAGTTATCAAGGCAAGGAAAAGATCGTCAGCTCGGCATGGAATGTTGCCTTCGAGCGTGCCGAGCCGCGTTTCGAGCCCCAACAGTTTGTCGAGCTACCCTTTTACAACCAGCCGTTCTTCGACGAGCTGGCAAAAATCGAATTTCTGATTCACATCATGCCGGCCGGTCAACTGCAACTGGAAGAGCTGGAAGCGGCGCTGCTCAAGCAGGCCGAGCTTTTGCGCCCACAGGTCAACCCCGACGCCGAGACGCTGATCAGCCGGCTCTGGCAGGCCTACAGCGTCTATGCCTTCAACCATGGTGTCGTGCAGCAACTGGCACTGGAGCTGGGCAAGTCTGCGGACGATGAGGAAGAGGCTGAGCGAATCGTGGCCTGGGGGCAACGCTTGCAGGCGGTGTCCAGTGATGACAATGGCAGGCTGCTCGACGGCATGGCGTCCGGTCGCCTGCTCAAGTGGCTGGATGCACGTAATCCGGCTCCGATCGAACTGAAGAAGCTCAACGCCCAACTGGCGAAAAAGCCGGCAGGTTCACAGATCAGCATTCTTCTGCTGGACCTCGAGGCGGATATTTTCAAATTGCAGGCTACGTTCGACAGCCTGATCAATGGCCATTATCGAGCGTTCAAGGTAATTGTCTTCACCACGGGTGAGCTGCCTGCGACGACGACACTGCAAAATACCCTGCACTTCGTGAAGGTCACCGAAAGCAACTACATCGACAGGATCAACCAGATCGTCAAGCAATCGTCCAGCGATTGGCTGATGCTGGCCCGGGCCGGTGAGGAGTTCACGAAAAGCGGTCTGCTCCAGGCCAGCGTCGAGTTGATCGATGCCTCGCAGTGCCGGGCGGTTGCAGTGGATGAGATTCATCGCCAGCCAAACGGTACCCTGGCTCCCCTGTTCCGGCCGGGTTTCAATCTGGACCTGCTGCAAAGTGTGCCCGCCCTCATGGCGAGTCACTGGTTGATTCGTCGTGAATTGCTGGTCGAGGTGGGCGGCTACTCCCGTGATTTCCCGAAGGCGCTGGAATTCGATCTGTTGCTGCGTCTGATCGAGCAGGGCGGCATGAGTGGGCTGGCGCACTTGAGTGAGCCGGTCCTGATCTGTGAGGCTCCTGAGCTTGAGGAGAATGAAGACGAGAAGAAGGCGCTGACCCGCCATCTGGGGCATCGTGGCTATCAGGCCGAAGTCGGTTCTGTCCTGCCAGGCACCTACAAGATCGATTATCGCCACGATCACAGGCCGATGGTGTCGATTCTGCTGCACAGCCAGGACAACCTGCCGGAGTTGCAACGTTGTCTGCAAAGCATTCTTCAGCGTACCCGTTATCAGCGGTTCGAGGTGTTGATCGCCGATAACAACAGCGATTCTCCCGAATTGTCGACATGGCTCGATCAGCAGGAAAAACTGTCCACCCGTGTCCGGGTATTCAGGTCTGACAAGCGTTTGAGCACGGCAGTCCTGCGTAATCTGGTCAGCCAGGAAGCCAAGGGTGAATACCTGATCCTGCTCGATGCCGAGAGCCAGATCGTCAATGTCGGCTGGATCGAGTCGCTGCTCAATCAGGTTCAGCGTCCGGAAGTCGGGATCGTGGGCGTCAGGCTGGTGGATCGGGAAGGGACCGTGACCCAGGCCGGTCTGATCCTGGGCCTGAACGGCGGTGTCGGTTCGGGCTTTGTCGGTGAGCCGAAGCAATCCCGAGGGTACATGCATCGTCTGGTGGTCGAGCAGAACTACTCTGCCGTTTCATCTGCCTGCCTGATGATCGGCAAGGAGCTGTTCGATGCGATAGGCGGTCTGGATGAGGGTGAATTTGCCGAAGCGCTGGGTGATGTCGACCTGTGCCTCAAGGCTGCGCAGGCGGGGTATCTGACGGTCTGGACGCCGCATGTTCAGGTTGTACACGCCGGTGTCGTGAACGCTCCCGATGAGGCGCGCAAGGCGTTGATCGAGAAGTGGGCTGCACAGTTCGGCCAGGACGAGGCCTACAACAGAAACCTGAGCCTCAAGGGGGCTGGATTCACGCTGGCTACGCTTTAATTCTGGCTCGACGAAACGATCCGTCTGTCATCACAGACGGATCGTTTTCTTTTCAGGGCCTGGCCAGGGAAGGAGGCCGGCTGCCGTTTTCAGGCTCCCGCAAATCGCAAAGCATGCATCTTGGAGTGACCTGCGGGTCATAAAGAGCATCTTCACTGTATCGCGTTACAGGGAGCGGCATGCACTTGACTTGCGTAAACGTGCCCCGCCCCCTGAAAATGTCCGCAAATTGCCTCTAATTCGGTAGCGCCCTGATTTTCCTGGGACGAATATTTACCTGTTTACTAATCGGGAAGCCATGATGATTGGCATAAAAAGCATAGCGAGTTACGTGCCTGCAGCTGGCGTGGATAACTACGCTCAAGGTGCCAGATTCGGCAAGGATGAAGAATTCATCTTCGGGAAGATCGGCTCTACATTCCTGCCTCGCAAGGATGACATTCAGGAAACTTCGGACCTGTGCGTCGAGGCGGTCAATACACTGTTTGCCAACAACCCTCAGTTGACCCGTGACAGCATCGATGTATTGATCGTTGTGACCCAGAACGGCGACGAAGAAGGCTTGCCGCATACGGCCGCCATCGTTCAGGACAAACTGGGCCTGCCGACGTCTGTCGCGGCGTTCGATATTTCCCTGGGGTGTTCCGGTTACGTCTACGGCATCTATGCGATCAAGGGTTTCATGGAAGCCGCAGGGCTGAAGAACGGCTTGCTGGTGACAGCTGACCCGTACTCCAAGATCGTCGACCCCGAAGATCGCAACACCACCATGCTGTTTGGCGATGCCGCAACGGCGACATGGATGGGCGAAGATGCCCCGTGGCAACTGGGCAAGGCAAAGTTCGGTACCGACGGTTCCGGGGCGCCGCACTTGAAAGTCAGCAATGGCGTGTTCTTCATGAACGGTCGCCAGGTGTTCAACTTCGCATTGCTCAAGGTGCCTGCACACCTGCATGAGCTGTTGGGCGAATCCGGTCTTCAGCCTGACGATATCGATGCGTTCTGCATCCATCAGGGCAGTGCGGCGATCGTGGACGCTGTCGCGCGTCGTTTCGAGGACAAACCCGAGAAGTTCGTCAAGGATATGGTCGAGACCGGCAACACCGTGTCTTCCAGTATTCCGCTGCTGATTGAAAAGCATGTGCTGGGCTCTTCCTGGAAGCGCGTAGCCCTGAGTGGTTTTGGTGTCGGGCTGTCCTGGGGATCGGCGATCATCTATCGCGCCTGATCCGGGCTGTTCATGAAAAGCGCCTGAGGGGGTTCTCCTCAGGCGCTTTTTTGTGAAAGCGAGGTTGTGTGTTGTTGCTATAGTTCGACTGTCGTCGTTTTCGTTTGTGTATGCCTTCTGATACAGGGGCAATTTACTGGCGTCATTTCTTCGTTGTTAAGGCTTCAAGTCCTTGTTTTATAAGGGGTGGCCTGTGACTGGCAAAAATTTTCAAAAAAATACTCAAGCAACCTGCCAGCCCGACGATAACTATTACGAAGGTTCTCTAGGCACACCCGGCGCTTGCAGGGGCCGGAAGCCACGTAGTACACAACCAACGAGGAATTCATCATGGCTTTAACAGTAAACACCAACGTTGCATCCTTGAACGTTCAAAAGAACCTGGGTCGTGCTTCTGACGCACTGTCGACTTCGATGACTCGTCTGTCTTCCGGCCTGAAAATCAACAGCGCCAAAGACGACGCTGCCGGTCTGCAAATCTCCACTCGTATCAACTCGCAGATCAAAGGCCAGACCATGGCCATCAAAAACGCCAACGACGGTATGTCTCTGGCTCAGACCGCTGAAGGTGCTCTGCAAGAGTCCACCAACATCCTGCAACGTATGCGTGAACTGGCTGTCCAGGCTCGAAACGACAGCAACAGCTCCGACGACCGTGACGCTCTGAACAAAGAATTCACTCAGATGAGTGAAGAGCTGACCCGTATCGCCAACAGCACCAACCTGAACGGCAAGAACCTGATCGATGGTAGCGCCAGCACCATGACCTTCCAGGTCGGTTCCAACACTGGTACTTCCAACCAGATCACTCTGACTCTGAGCGCCAGCTTCGACGCAGACACTCTGGGTGTAGGTTCGGCCATCACCATCGCCGGTTCCGACAGCGCCACTGCAGAAACCAACTTCTCTGCTGCAATGGACGCCATCGACTCCGCTCTGGCAACCATCAACGCCACTCGTGCTGACCTCGGTGCTGCTCAAAACCGTCTGTCGAGCACCATCTCCAACCTGCAGAACATCAACGAAAACGCCAGTGCTGCACTGGGTCGCGTACAAGATACCGACTTCGCTGCTGAAACTGCACAGCTGACCAAGCAACAGACTCTGCAACAAGCTTCCACCTCTGTTCTGGCTCAGGCTAACCAACTGCCTTCCGCTGTACTGAAACTGCTTCAGTAATATCGGAATGAGTTTGGCGGGGGAGTGCGGAATCGTGCTCTCTCGCTTTTTTACTTTCGGAGGTGATGGTCATGGATATGAGTGTAAAGCTGAGTTTGTCTTATCCTGCCGCTCAATCGGCGAGCCCTGCTACGGCAACGGATAAGCCTGTTGAGACACCGTCCGTCGAGCGGGTTGCGGCGACGGCTGAAAGTAGCAGTCCTGATTTACACAAGGATGACTCACGGGAAGAGGAGAAGGTGAAGGCTGCCGCGGAAGACATTCAGAAGTTCTTTCAGTCGGTCAGGCGTAACCTCGAATTTTCGATTGACGAAGATTCTGGAAAAGTCATTGTCAAAGTGATTGCAAGCGACTCCGGTGAAGTGGTCCGACAGATTCCGAATGCGGAAATCCTGAAACTGGCCGATAGCTTGAGCGACGCTCACAGCTTGTTGTTCCACGCTAGGGCCTGACTGCTGGCACGAAACTTGTTGCAGGTTTTTCGGCTCCTTGAAAGGGTCAAAAGATCGGCGACATTCTTGAGGAGAGAAGCAACATGGCAAGTCCAATTTCAGCTTCAACAGGATTGGGTTCCGGTCTGGCGATCGGCACAATCGTAGAAACACTGGTAGATGCCGAAAAGGCAGCCAAGCAAAACCAGATCACCAAGCAGACGACAGCAACGACGGCGTCCATTTCCGGCGTCGATCAGCTTACTGCTGCCGTGAGCGCGTTCCAGACGGCAATGACTTCGCTCAACAGCACCACGACACCTGCATTTCAGGGCTTTTCCGCGACTTCGTCCAATGAGTCTTCGGTCAAGGCGACGGCAGGTAATACCGCGGTCAATGGCACGTACACGCTTAACGTGAGTCAGTTGGCAACGGCTTCCAAGGTTGCGACGGCTGCGCTTGACTCCAGTCAAACCAGTGCTATTCCGAGTGGTACCCTGAAAATCACTCAAAATGGCACTTCTTATGATGTCAACATTACGGCGACCTCGACGCTGCAGGAAGTGCGCGACAAGATAAACTCCTCGCTCCAGAGCAAGGGGATCTCCGCGAACATCATTACCGACAGCAACGGTTCCCGTCTGGTGTTCAGCTCGACGACGACCGGCAAGGGCAGCGATATTTCGGTTGATGGCGGCACATCGCTCAGCATGTTGAACATCGATGGCACCAAATTGATGAGCGCCACCAGTACATCGACCGATGCCAATGGCAAGGCGATTCCAGGAGCGGGGGCCATTTCGTCCCTGGCTCTGGATGCCGAGTTCACCATCGACGGGTTGAGCATGACCAGCTCGAGCAATACGGTGAGCACGGCCGTCTCTGGCCTTACATTTGAACTGGTTGCCAAAAGCTCTACGGATACCACGATCACTGTAGGTACCAATACCGACGGTTTGAAGACCTCTCTGCAGACCTTCGTTGATGCCTACAACACCCTGGCCAAGCTGGTGACCACGCTGACCAAGGGGGCTGTGGACGATGACGGGACCTACACGGCTGCGGCCCTGACAGGGGACTCGACGCCTCGTGCCTTGCTGGCAAGTATTCGGACCCAGATTGCGACGGCGACGTCAAACAGCGGTCTTGGCTCCCTGGCGCAATTGGGGATCACGACTCAGCAGAGCGACGGTACCCTGTCGCTGGACACTACCAAGTTCAACGCTGCCCTGAGCGATAAAAAACTGGGTGGCGAGATTCAGAACCTGTTCACGGGTACTGATGGTCTGCTGTCGCGTATAGGAAAGGCCATTACGCCTTACACGGAAACGGGCGGTATTCTGGCTCAGAAGAAAACCAGCCTGAACCAGGTGCAGGCCCGTCTCAGCAATGAGCAGGATGCGCTTGATCGCCGGATCGAAACGCTGACTGCGACATTGACCAAGAAGTACAACGCGATGGACCTGGCGGTCGGTCAGCTCAAGGCGACCGCGACCAGTATCACCTCGATCTTCGAGGCGATGAACGCCCAGAAGAACGCTTCGTAAGTAAGGTCCATGCCAAAAACCCGACCCCGTGTCGGGTTTTTGCTTTTGGGCTAAAGTTTTTTGACCGTACGTCGATAGCTTGGGTATACGTAATCTGGATTGGCTACGAGGCCCCTTATGAATCCGATGTTAGCACTGCGTCAGTATCAGAAGATTGGTTCCCAGGCTCAGACCTCGGAAGCAAGCCCGCACCGTCTGGTTCAAATGCTGATGGAAGGTGGCCTCGACCGTATTGCTCAGGCCAAAGGTGCGATGGCCCGCAAGGATATCCCCAATAAAGGCATTTTCATCAGCAAGGCCATTGGTATTGTGGGTGGTCTGCGTGAGGGGCTGGATCTGGAAAACGACCCGACTGAAGCCTTGATCAAGCAGGACAGTCTTTATCACTACATGATGACGCGTCTGGCCGAGGCCAATGCCAAGAACGATCAAAAGATGCTCGATGAAGTTGCGGGTCTGCTGATTACTGTGAAGGAAGGTTGGGATGCAATCGGCGCCGCACAATAATTTGCTGTCTTCTGGAGAACACACCATGAGTGCTGCCCTCAAGCGTATCGAGGAAACCCGTGAAGCGTTGGTCGGTGCCTTGGCCGAACGTGACTGGGAAGCTATCGTCAAGCTTGATCTGGCATGCCGTGAATGTGTCGAGGCTGTTGTCAGCGAAGCGCCTGCCGATGAGCCGGGGCTGCGCAGCAATCTGGAAGAGTTGCTGGGGGTCTATCGACAATTGATTGACGTTGCTAGTGATGAGCGTCAAGCAATCGCCGATGAAATGACGCAAATCCGGAATGCTAAAAACGCTGCGAAGGTATACCATCTGTTTGGCTAGCTTTTAATTGTCGGATTAATTTTCCTACAAGCGTTTCGCCATAAATTTGACTGTATGTGTTTTTTTGACTTAACTAGTGATGTTTACTATTTTCTGGCGTCTCATCCGTTATAACGGCTGAGATGCCAAGCTGCCCCCCGATCTCGGGCATTGAGTTGACTAGGGAAGTTGCTATTGCATGTGGCGTGAAATCAAGATTCTGCTAATCGATGACGATAGCCAGCGCCGCCGGGATCTGGCGGTTATCCTGAATTTTCTGGGCGAAGAAAATCTTTCCTGCTCCAGCCAGGACTGGCAGCAGGTTGTCGGTTCATTGGCATCCACTCGCGAAGTTTTGTGCGTGCTGGTGGGTAGCGTCAGTGCGCCGGGTAGTCTTCAGGGACTTCTTAAGACCGTCGCCGCATGGGATGAGTTCCTTCCGGTGTTGTTGATGGGTGAAAATTCTTCCATCGACTTCCCTGAAGACCTGCGCCGACGTGTGCTTTCCACCCTTGAAATGCCTCCCAGCTACAGCAAACTGCTGGATGCGCTGCACCGTGCCCAGGTGTATCGCGAAATGTACGACCAGGCCCGTGAGCGTGGTCGGCATCGCGAACCCAATCTGTTCCGCAGCCTGGTAGGTACCAGTCGTGCCATTCAGCATGTGCGGCAGATGATGCAGCAGGTGGCTGATACCGATGCCAGTGTGCTGATTCTCGGTGAGTCGGGTACGGGCAAGGAAGTGGTCGCCCGGAACCTGCACTATCACTCCAAGCGTCGCGATGCGCCGTTCGTTCCCGTCAACTGTGGTGCGATTCCGGCCGAACTGCTGGAAAGCGAACTGTTCGGGCATGAGAAAGGTGCGTTTACCGGTGCGATCACCAGCCGGGCGGGGCGCTTTGAGCTGGCCAATGGCGGCACGCTGTTCCTTGATGAAATCGGGGACATGCCCTTGCCGATGCAGGTCAAGCTGTTGCGTGTCCTGCAGGAGCGTACGTTCGAGCGGGTAGGCAGTAACAAGACTCAAAGCATCGATGTGCGCATCATTGCGGCGACGCACAAGAATCTCGAAAACATGATCGAGACGGGCGGCTTCCGCGAAGACCTTTATTACCGTCTGAACGTCTTCCCGATCGAAATGGCCCCTTTGCGGGAGCGTGTCGAAGATATTCCGCTGCTGATGAACGAGCTTATCTCGCGCATGGAGCATGAAAAGCGGGGTTCGATCCGTTTCAATTCGGCTGCGATCATGTCTCTGTGCCGGCATGCCTGGCCGGGTAACGTCCGTGAGCTTGCCAATCTGGTGGAGCGCATGGCAATCATGCATCCGTATGGCGTTATCGGTGTGGCGGAGTTGCCGAAAAAATTCCGTTACGTCGATGATGAAGACGAGCAGATGGTCGACAGCCTGCGCAGCGATCTTGAAGAGCGTGTGGCGATCAATGGCCATACGCCAAACTTCGCGTCCGGTGCCGTGCTCCCGCCTGAAGGTCTGGACCTGAAGGACTACCTGGGAGGCCTGGAGCAGGGCTTGATCCAGCAGGCGCTGGATGATGCGAATGGCATCGTTGCCCGTGCTGCGGAGCGTTTGCGGATTCGCCGTACAACGCTGGTGGAAAAGATGCGCAAATACGGCATGAGTCGCCGCGAAGGTGACGATCAGGCGGATGATTGACGCCTCCTGAATTCGCCAAAAATCAAACCTCTGAATTTTCAGAGGTTTTTTTTCGGCACGAGGATTGCTAAGTGTCTCTCAACATGCCGTTTAATGACGGTTCGCCACGCGAGAGATGATTTATGTCCAAGGCCGCTCAAATGTCTTCTGACTTGCCCAGCCAAGCTCAGCCCTCTCTGGAGTTGGAAAGTCGCCAGGGGCTTGAACAGGCTTTTTCGTTGTTTAACCAGATGTCGGCGCAACTGACGGATTCCTACGGACTGTTGGAGGCTCGCGTCGCCGAGTTGAAAGGCGAGCTGGAGGAGGCGGGTGTTCAACGCATGCAGGAGCTGGCGGAAAAAGAGCGTCTGGCCAATCGCTTGCAGAACCTGCTGGACCTGTTGCCGGGTGGCGTTATCGTCATCGATGGCATGGGGATCGTCCGTGAAGCCAACCCGACGGCGGTGGAGCTGCTGGGGCAGCCATTGCTGGGGATGCTGTGGCGTCATGTGATCAGTCGCTGCTTTGCGCCTCGCGAGGACGACGGGCATGAAGTCTCTCTGCGGGACGGGCGTCGCCTGTCCATTGCCACGCGCTCGCTCGATGCCGAACCGGGGCAACTGGTGTTGCTCAATGACCTGACTGAAACCCGTCATCTTCAAGAGCAGCTGGCCCGTCATGAGCGCCTGTCCTCCCTGGGGCGCATGGTCGCTTCTCTGGCGCATCAGATCCGTACGCCTCTGTCGGCTGCCATGATCTACGCCAGCCATTTGACCGAGCAGGAATTGCCGGTGCAGACCCAGCAGCGTTTTGCTGCTCGCCTCAAGGAGCGCTTGCATGAGCTTGAACATCAGGTGCGCGACATGCTGGTTTTTGCGCGAGGCGAGCTTCCGTTGACGGATCGTTTGACGCCGGACGCCTTGTTCCAGGCGTTGCAGTCGGCGGCGCAGGTGCATGTCCAGGAAGTCGCGGTGCGCTGGCAGTGTGATCCTGTGGACGGAGAGTTGCTGTGCAATCGCGACACGCTGGTGGGGGCGCTGCTGAATCTGGTGGAAAACGCCGTGCAGGCCAGCATCGGAAAAACCCGTCTGAAAATTCATGCCTACAGCCGCGGCAATACACTGCGTCTGTGCTTCAGTGATAACGGTAGTGGTATGGACGCGGCTGCACTGACACGCATCGGTGAGCCGTTCTTCAC
The DNA here is from genome assembly GCF_044748865.1 of Pseudomonas sp. NPDC089734. Lineage (NCBI taxonomy): Bacteria > Pseudomonadati > Pseudomonadota > Gammaproteobacteria > Pseudomonadales > Pseudomonadaceae > Pseudomonas > Pseudomonas sp. NPDC089734. The sequence goes on from NZ_JBIVGV010000027.1 coordinate 28,120, forward strand.
GACCAAGACCACGGGAACGGGCCTGGGGCTTGCGGTGGTTGCCGCAGTGACGCGGGCTCATCAGGGCGGCGTGCAATATCGCTCGAAGGTCGATCGCGGAACATGCGCAATCGTCAGTCTGCCGCTGATTCCGGTATCCACTCCTGTGAGTAACAGCTGATGTCAATCAAGGTGCTGTTGGTCGAAGATGACCGTTCGTTGCGCGAGGCGCTGGGTGAGACGCTTGAGTTGGCCGGTTACGGTTACCATGCCGTGGGCTCGGCTGAAGATGCCTTGCTGGCGACGGATCGGGAACCGTTCAGCCTGGTGATCAGCGATGTGAACATGCCGGGCATGGATGGGCATCAGTTGCTGGCGCTTTTACGTAACCGGCATCCGAATCTGCCTGTTCTGTTGATGACGGCTCATGGGGCTGTCGAGCGGGCCGTCGATGCCATGCGTCAGGGGGCGGCAGATTATCTGGTCAAGCCTTTTGAACCCAAGGCCTTGCTGGCCCTGGTGGCCAGGCATGCGCTCGGGCGTCTGGGGCCGGCCGAGAACGAGGGGCCGATTGCCGTGGAGCCTGCCAGTATCCAGTTACTGAACCTGGCAAGCCGGGTGGCGAAAAGCGACTCCACCGTGTTGATTTCCGGTGAGTCCGGGACCGGCAAGGAAGTTCTGGCGCGATTCATTCATCAAAATTCACCACGTGCCGATAAGCCTTTTATCGCGATCAACTGTGCGGCGATTCCGGACAACATGCTGGAAGCGACGCTGTTCGGTCATGAGAAGGGTTCGTTTACCGGGGCTATTGCGGCTCAGGCAGGCAAATTCGAGCAGGCCGATGGCGGCACGATCCTGCTCGATGAGATCTCCGAGATGCCGATGGGGCTGCAGGCCAAACTGTTGCGTGTGCTCCAGGAGCGTGAGGTCGAGCGTGTCGGTGCCCGTAAACCGATCAGTCTGGACATTCGCGTATTGGCGACCACCAACCGTGATCTGGCGGGTGAAGTGGCGGCAGGTCGGTTCCGTGAGGACCTGTTTTACAGGCTGTCGGTCTTTCCTCTGGCGTGGCAGGCATTGCGTCAAAGGACTGCCGATATTTTGCCGCTGGCCGAGCGGCTGTTGGCCAGACACGTCAATAAAATGAAGCATGCGCCTGTTCGTCTGTCTGCTCAGGCGCAGGCATGTCTGGTGGGGTATTCGTGGCCCGGGAATGTTCGCGAGCTGGATAACGCGGTGCAGCGAGCCCTGATCCTGCAGCAGGGCGGGGTGATCGAAGCCGAGGACTTCTGCCTGGCCGGACCTGTCACGGGCGCCTCTCAGGCTGTTGCTTCTGTGCCTGCGCCGTTGACGCCCGTGGCGGCTCCGGTGGCCGAAGCGGTTTCGACTGGGGCGGTGCCGGAGTCCGTCGGTGCGCTGGAGGATGACCTCAGGCGTCGAGAGTTTCAGATGATTATTGACACCTTGCGCACTGAACGCGGGCGTCGAAAGGAAGCCGCTGAACGTTTGGGTATCAGTCCGCGTACACTGCGTTACAAATTGGCGCAAATGCGTGATGCGGGTATGGATGTCGAGGGTTATCTGTTCGCAACCTGAGTTTTTTGGGGCGAAACAGGGAAGAAAATGATCCGTTGTTTCAGAATTGTCGTATGAACGATGCAATTTACTGACACATGGGTGTCGTGAATTTCAAGGTGAGTGATTCGCCCAGAAGGACCACTTCGGTTCGCGGAAACAGGGGTGAAGCGGTTGTGATAGAGGGCTGTTAACTATTTGGCACCCTTGTTGCTATGTCTTCACTATCCGCTGAACCAGTGTCAAAAATTTGCGGGCCTTACGAGAGAATATGTCCATGAGCCAAGGTGTTGAATTTAATCGCTTGATGTTGGATATGCGGGCCATGCAGATGGATGCGATGGCAGCATCCAAACCAGTGACCGCCACGCCGGAAGCCGGCACCAGCAGCTTCGCCGATATGCTTGGCCAGGCCGTCAACAAGGTTTCGGAAACCCAGCAGGCTGCCAGCCAGTTGGCCACTGCCTTTGAAATCGGCAAGAGCGGTGTCGATCTGACGGATGTCATGATTTCATCGCAAAAAGCCAGCGTGTCGTTTCAGGCTCTGACCCAGGTTCGTAACAAGCTGGTTCAGGCGTATCAAGACATCATGCAGATGCCGGTTTAAAGGACGTATTGAGTCATGGCCGAAGCAGCAGCCGAAACCGTTCCGGCAAGAGCGGGCTCTTCAGACAAGAAACCGTTGTTCGGTTTGTCTTTTCTGGAAAATCTTTCTGAAATGACCATGTTGCGTCAGATCGGCCTCATGGTCGGTCTGGCTGCCAGCGTGGCCATTGGCTTTGCCGTGGTGCTCTGGTCTCAGCAGCCCGATTACAGGCCGCTTTACGGCAGCCTGGCCGGCATGGACAGCAAGCAGATCATGGACACCCTGACTGCCGCTAACATTTCCTACACCGTCGAACCCAACTCCGGCGCTCTGCTGGTCAAGGCTGACGACGTTCAGCGTGCACGTATCCAGCTGGCCCAGGCCGGTGTGGTTCAGAACGACTCCAATGTCGGCTTCGAGATTCTCGACAAGGATCAGGGCCTGGGCACCAGTCAGTTCATGGAAGCCACCCGCTATCGTCGTGGCCTGGAAGGCGAACTGGCACGCACCATTTCCTCCTTGAACAACGTCAAGGCGGCGCGTGTTCATCTGGCCATTCCCAAGAGTTCGGTCTTTGTTCGCGACGATCGCAAGCCAAGTGCTTCGGTTCTGGTCGAGCTGTACGCCGGTCGTACGCTGGAGCCGAGCCAGGTTCTGGCCATCGTGAACCTGGTTGCGACCAGTGTTCCCGAGTTGAGCAAGTCTCAGGTCACGGTTGTGGATCAGAAGGGCAACCTGCTGTCCGATCAGGCCGAGAACTCCGAGCTGACCATGGCCGGCAAGCAGTTCGACTACAGTCGCCGGATGGAAGGCATGCTGACCCAGCGTGTACAGAACATCCTGCAACCGATCCTGGGCAATGATCGTTACAAGGCTGAAGTCTCGGCTGTCGTCGACTTCAGTGCCGTGGAATCGACGGCTGAAAGCTTCAACCCTGATCAGCCTGCATTGCGCAGCGAGCAGTCGGTCAATGAGCAGCGTTCCAGCAGTTCCGGTCCTCAGGGCGTTCCGGGTGCCTTGAGCAACCAGCCTCCTGGTCCTGCGACTGCGCCTCAGACAACCGGTGGTGCTGCGGGCGGTGCAGCCGCCGCGATCGCTCCCGGCCAGCCGCTGCTCGATGCCAACGGCCAACAGATCATGGACCCGGCGACCGGTCAGCCAGCCCTGGCACCGTACCCGTCCGACAAGCGCGTGCAGTCGACCAAGAACTTCGAGCTGGACCGTTCCATCAGCCACACCAAGCAACAGCAGGGCCGTCTGACCCGTCTGTCGGTGGCAGTGGTGGTCGACGACATGGTCAAGACCAACCCGGCCAATGGTGAAGTGACGCGTGCGCCATGGAGCGCTGCCGACCTGGCCCGCTTTACCCGTCTGGTTCAGGATGCGGTCGGCTTCGATGCCAGCCGCGGTGACAGCGTCAGCGTCATCAACGTACCGTTCTCCAGCGAGCGCGGTGAAGTGATCCCGGACATTCCGTTCTACTCGCAGCCCTGGTTCTGGGACATTCTCAAGCAGGCGGTGGGGGTGATCTTCATCCTGATCCTGGTCTTTGGTGTGTTGCGCCCGGTGTTGAACAACATCACCAATGGCAAGAGCAAGGAATTGGGTGGCTTCGGGGGTGACGGCGAACTGGGTGGCTTTGGTGGCATGGGCGGCTCCGGTATGGACGGTGAACTGTCCAACGACCGTGTCAGCCTGGGTGGCCCGCAAAGTATCCTGCTGCCTAGCCCTACCGAGGGTTATGACGCACAGTTGAATGCAATCAAGAGTTTGGTGGCCGAAGATCCGGGTCGTGTGGCCCAGGTCGTGAAAGAGTGGATTAACACTGATGAATGATCGAGCCGTCGTAGCCAAACTGAGCAGGGTGGAGAAGGCAGCCGTGCTGCTGCTTTCCCTGGGTGAAACCGATGCGGCCCAGGTGCTTCGGCACATGGGGCCAAAGGAAGTCCAGAAAGTGGGTGTGGCCATGGCTCAGATGCGCAACGTGCATCGTGAGCAGGTCGAAGAAGTCATGAGCGAGTTCGTCGACATCGTCGGCGATCAGACGAGCCTTGGTGTCGGTTCCGATGGTTACATCCGCAAGATGCTGACCCAGGCGCTGGGCGAGGACAAGGCCAACGGCCTCATCGACCGTATCCTGCTGGGCGGCAACACCAGCGGTCTGGACAGCCTCAAGTGGATGGAGCCGCGTGCCGTCGCGGACGTCATCCGTTTCGAGCACCCGCAGATCCAGGCCATTGTGGTGGCGTATCTGGATGCCGACCAGGCGGGCGAGGTGCTGGGGCACTTCGACCACAAGGTGCGTCTGGATATCATCCTGCGCGTTTCGTCGCTCAACACCGTACAGCCAGCCGCTCTCAAGGAACTGAACCAGATTCTCGAGAAGCAGTTCTCCGGTAACGCCAACACGTCGCGTACGACCCTGGGTGGTATCAAGCGTGCTGCCGATATCATGAACTTCCTCGACAGCTCCATCGAAGGCGCGCTCATGGATTCGATCCGCGAGGTCGACGAAGACCTGTCGGTGCAGATCGAAGACCTCATGTTCGTCTTCAACAACCTGTCCGATGTGGACGACCGCGGTATCCAGGCGCTGCTGCGCGAAGTGTCTTCGGACGTTCTGGTACTGGCGCTCAAGGGTTCGGACGAGGCGATCAAGGAAAAGATTTTCAAGAACATGTCCAAGCGCGCTGCCGAACTGTTGCGCGACGACCTGGAAGCCAAGGGTCCGGTGCGTGTCAGCGATGTGGAAACCGCACAGAAAGAGATCCTCACCATTGCGCGTCGTATGGCCGAGGCCGGCGAGATCGTGCTCGGTGGCAAAGGTGGCGAGGAAATGATTTAAGGATTGCCCTGACACATGGCCAGCTCCAGTAAAGAATCGGTTAGCGACCTTATTCGCGCCAAGGATGTCGGTGGTTTCGATACATGGTCATTGCCCAGCTTTGACCCGTACAAGGAGCCGGAACCGGAGCCTGAGCCGGAGCCCGTGGAGGAAGAACCTGCCGAGATGGAAGAAGTTCCATTGGAGGAGGTTCAACCGCTGACCCTGGAAGAGCTGGAAAGCATTCGCCAGGAAGCCTGGAACGAAGGTTTCGCCACGGGTGAAAGGGAAGGCTTTCACAGCACCCAGCTCAAGGTTCGTCAGGAGGCGGAAGTGGCTCTGGCGGCCAAGATTGCCAGCCTTGAACAATTGATGGGGAACCTGCTCGAGCCAGTGGCCGAGCAGGACACCCAGATTGAGAAGGCGGTGATCCACCTGGTCGAGCACATTGCCCGGCAAGTCATTCAGCGCGAGTTGCAAACCGACTCGCAGCAGATCGCCCATGTCTTGCGCGATGCCCTGAAGCTGCTGCCGATGGGGGCGCAGAACCTGCGAATCTTCATCAACCCTCAGGATTTCGGTCTGGTCAAGGCGCTGCGTGAGCGTCATGAGGAAGACTGGAAAATCCTGGAGGATGACAGTCTGTTGCCGGGTGGCTGCCGGATCGAGACCGAGCACAGCCGGATCGATGCGAGTGTCGAGACGCGCATTTCCCTGGCCATTTCGAAAATGTACGACCAGTTGCATGAACAGGTCGCGCATCCGGGGGCGGCGGATCTGCATATCGAGCTGGCCGGGGCTGCTCCTGCTGCGGCTGGCGTGCCTGACATGGATAACGACGATGCGCCTTGATCGCACCAGCTTCGGCAAGCGTCTGGGGTCTTATGCCGACTCCATTGCCCTGCCTGCCCAGCCGGTCGTGGAAGGGCGCCTGCTGCGCATGGTGGGCTTGACGCTCGAGGCCGAAGGGCTGCGTGCCGCCATGGGCAGTCGTTGTGTGGTGATCAACGATGACAGCCATCATCCGGTCGAAGTCGATGCCGAGGTGATGGGGTTTTCGGGTAACAAGGTCTTTCTGATGCCGGTGGGCAGCGTGGCCGGCATTGCGCCGGGTGCCAGAGTTGTCCCGCTTGCCGATACCGGCCGCCTGCCGATGGGCATGAGCATGCTGGGACGGGTCCTTGACGGTGCCGGTCGTCCGCTGGATGGTCGTCCTCCGATCAAGGCCGAAGACTGGGTGCCGATGGACGGCCCGGCCATCAACCCGCTCAAGCGTGACCCTATCAGCCAGCCGCTCGATGTGGGGATTCGCTGCATCAACGGATTATTGACGGTCGGACGTGGCCAGCGTCTGGGCCTGTTCGCCGGTACAGGGGTGGGCAAGAGTGTGCTCCTGGGCATGATGACGCGGTTTACCGAAGCCGACATCATCGTCGTCGGATTGATCGGTGAACGGGGTCGTGAGGTCAAGGAGTTCATTGAGCACATCCTGGGCGAGGAAGGCCTCAAGCGTTCCGTCGTCGTCGCTTCGCCAGCGGACGATGCGCCACTCATGCGTCTGCGTGCGGCCATGTACTGCACGCGCATTGCCGAATATTTTCGCGACAGGGGCAAGAATGTCCTGTTGTTGATGGACTCCCTGACCCGTTTCGCCCAGGCCCAGCGGGAAATCGCCCTGGCAATCGGTGAGCCGCCTGCGACCAAGGGGTATCCGCCGTCGGTCTTTGCCCGGTTGCCCAAGCTGGTGGAGCGTGCCGGTAATGCCGAGGCAGGCGGCGGCTCCATCACTGCGTTCTATACGGTGCTGTCCGAAGGGGACGATCAGCAGGACCCGATTGCCGACTCGGCGCGGGGTGTGCTCGACGGCCATATCGTGCTGTCCCGGCGTCTGGCCGAAGAAGGGCATTACCCGGCCATCGACATCGAAGCGTCCATCAGTCGGGTCATGCCAGCGGTGGTCAGCCCCGAGCACATGGCGCGCGCGCAACTTTTCAAGCAACTGTGGTCACGTTACCAACAGAGCCGCGACCTGATCAGCGTAGGGGCCTATGTGGCGGGCGGCGATCGGGAGACCGACACGGCCATCGCTCTGCAGCCAGCGCTGGTGCGTTACCTGCGTCAAGGTCTGCGGGACAACGAAAGCATGCAGTCCAGCAGCGATAACCTGGCAGCAGTCTTCGCGCCGGCACCGGGCGGCTGATAGGTCATGGCCCAGAGTCGAGCGGCGCGCCTGGCGCCGGTGGTCGAGATGGCAGAAGCGGCCGAGCGCACGGCTGCCCAGCGCCTCGGGCATTTTCAGGGGCAGGTCAATCTGGCCTACAGCAAGCTCGAGGAGCTGGAACGGTTTCGCCAGAGCTATCAGGATCAGTGGATCAACAAGGGTAGCAACGGCGTCTCCGGGCAATGGCTGACCAACTACCAGCGCTTTCTCAATCAGCTGGACACTGCTGTCGGCCAACAGAACAAGAGTCTGGAATGGCACAAGGTCAATCTCGAAAAGGCCCGTGGTGCCTGGCAGGAGTGCTATGCGCGGGTCGAGGGGCTGCGCAAGCTGGTTCAGCGCTATATCGATGAGGCGCGTCAGCTTGAAGACAAGCGCGAGCAGAAACTGCTCGATGAGTTGTCCCAGCGCCTGCCGCGTCACGATCAATATTGATACGGGTTCATATTTCGACTCTCTGGTCTACGCTCTAATTGTTTCTGTGATGACGTACCTCAGGAATCCCTATGACGACGATCACTTCCGAGCTTTCCCAGGATGGTCAGCAACTGACCCTTTTCATTCAGGGGCGTTTCGATTTTTCCACTCACCAGGACTTTCGGGCTGCCTATGAAGGGCATCCCGGTCACCTGAATTACGTTGTGGACCTGAGCGCAACTCATTATCTGGACAGCTCGGCGTTGGGCATGCTGTTACTGCTGCGCGATCATGCCGGCGGTGACGGGGTTGTGGTGCGGCTTGTCAATTGCACCGCCGATGTCGTCAAGATCCTCACGATCTCCAATTTCTCAAAGCTGTTTCAGTTGAGCTGACCCTTGTCGCCTGCATCCGGGGGGCTGTGCATACTGATTGCTGACGACAGCGCCAGCGACCGTTTGCTGCTGTCGACGATCATCGGGCGGCAGGGGCATCGGGTGTTGAGTGCTGCCAATGGGATCGAGGCGGTGGCAATATTCGAGGCCGAACGCCCGCATCTGGTCCTGCTGGATGCGCTGATGCCGGTCATGGACGGTTTCGAGGCCGCGCGGCGCATCAAGAGCCTGTCGGGCGAGTCGCTGGTGCCGATCATTTTCCTGACGTCCCTCACCGAAGGCGAGGCTCTGGCCCGCTGCCTGGATGCCGGGGGCGACGACTTCATCTCCAAGCCTTACAACCCGCTGGTCCTGGCCGCCAAGATCAACGCCATGAACCGGCTGCGCCTGTTGCAGGAAACGGTTTTGCAACAGCGCGACCTGATTGCCAGGCATCACGAATACCTGCTCAACGAACAGCGCGTGGCCAAGGCGGTGTTCGATCAGGTGGCCCACTCGGGGTGTCTGGGGGCAGATAACATCCGTTACCTGCAATCGCCTTATGCGCTTTTCAATGGCGATCTCATGCTTGCGGCCTATTCGCCGGCCGGGAACATGCATGTGTTGCTTGGTGATTTCACGGGGCACGGCCTGCCTGCTGCGGTCGGAGCGATGCCGCTGGCCGATGTCTTCTATGGCATGACCGCCAAGGGTTATGGCCTGCCTGAAATCCTGCGGGAAATGAATGCCAAGCTCAAACGCATCCTGCCGGTGGACATGTTCTGTTGTACGGCATTGCTGTCCGTCAATCTTGCGCAACGCCAGCTGGAAATATGGAACGGTGGGTTGCCGGATGGTTATCTGTTGCGCGTGGCCGACGGCAGTCAGTTGCCTCTGGTGTCGAGGCATCTGCCTCTGGGTGTGCTGGGCGTCGGTGCTTTCGACGATCGCACAGAGGTTTACCCGCTGGCGACAGGGGACCGGATTTTTCTGCTTTCAGACGGTGTGCTGGATACCAGTAACAATCATGACGAGTTATTTGGTGTAGAGCGCCTGCGTGAGGTGCTGACGGCAAACCGTCAGCCGTCGTTACTGATTCAGGAAATCCTCCAGGCGCTCAATCATTTTGGCGGTCGGGCGCGTGATGACGTCAGCATGCTGGAGATCAGCATTCTCGATGAGGATCCGTCTGCACAGTCGGTATCCAACTACTCCGACAACGTAGTCTCGAGCCCGCTGGACTGGTCGGCCAGCTTTGAATTCCGTGCCTCGACCCTCAAGCGTTTCAACCCCTTGCCCTACGTGATGCAGTTGCTGCTTGAGGTGCGCGGGCTTCAGGAACAGAGCGCCGCCGTACACAGTGTGTTGACCGAGTTGTACAGCAATGCTCTGGAGCATGGGGTGCTGGGGCTTGATTCGAGTCTGAAACAGGATGCCGCCGGATTTGCCCGCTACTATAAAGAGCGGGAAGAGCGCCTGGAGGCACTGCAGTCGGGTTTCATTCGTTTGCATGTGCAGATTGAACCCTTGGCGAAAGGCGGCCGTCTGACAGTGCGGGTCGAAGACAGTGGGCAAGGCTTCGATGTACAGCAAGTGCTCGCCATGCCGGCTTCGTTCGAGGGCTTGCATGGTCGCGGGTTGAGGTTGATTCGTGAGTTGAGCCGGCAGGCGCAATGGTCCAGGGACGGCCGGATGGCCTGCGTGGAGTTTTTCTGGGAGGCAATGGCATAATCGCCCGTGAAGTCTTGATCAAGGAGTGAGCAAGTGTCGATTCATCTGGACTACAACGTTTTGAATGTTTTGCAGGAAGTCATGGAAGATGAGTACCCGACGTTGCTGGAAGTCTTCCTCAAGGACTCCGAGCAGCGCCTGTCGCAATTGCGCAGGATCGCCGATAGCCCCGCGCCTGACTTGCAGGAGCTGAGCCTGATCGCCCATAGCTTCAAGGGCAGCAGCAGCAATATGGGGGCGTTGCTCCTGTCGGACCTGTGTCGACAGCTTGAAGAGCGTGCGCGACGTCAGGAGCCGGCCGGTATCGGCGAGCTGATCGGTACCCTCGCCAATGAGTACCTGACAGTCCGTCGACTGTTCGATGCCGAGCTTCAACTGTTCATCGGGCAAGCCTGACGTCTTTCCCTGTTTCGGTATGCCGGTAAAGCTGGCCCGCATCTTGCTGTAGTTCAAGGAACCAGCTGCTTATGCGGAGATCGAAATGCCCCTTGCCCCTAACGTGCTTCTTCAGGCCAATGTGACTGCGACAGCAAAGTCCAGTGCGGCCACTAATGCGATCAAGTCTGCGGATAGTGGCAGGGACGATGCTTCCAGCTTCTCCAACGTCTATGCCAAGCAGTCCCGAGACAAGGTCTCCGACCGCAATGACACCTCGGTACGTGACAAGTCTGTGCCTGCAAAGGACAAGACGGTCGCTGGCAAGGACAAGGCTGATACGAACGAAACCACTGCCGCCGATGAGTCGACCGTTGCCGATAGCGGCAATGCCTTGCCTGCCGATTCGGCCAGTGCCAGCACCGATGACAAGCCTGATACCGATGGTGAAGCGGTTGCCGAGGTATTGACGCCGCCGGTCACCGATCCAGCCCTTGATCCGGCACTGCAGATTGCTGCGGCCCAGACGCCTGCGGCGCTGGCGGCTTCCAATGCGGCCAGTGAGGCGGCCAAGGCTTTGCCGGCAGTGGCTGCGCTGCCTGTGACGCCGAGTGCCGATGTGGCAGAGGATTCGTTCGATCCCGAGGCCGATCCTCTGGATGGTTTGCATGCCGTGCAGCTCGCGCTGGAAAACGCCAATTCCAAGGCGCAGGCGGCGCAGCACGCCAATGCCTCAAGCAGAGCGGCCGCCAATACCGAGAATGACCCGAGTCAAAATGCCGCCAATAACCTGGCAGCCTTGAGCGAGCAGCTCCCTTCGGATGAAAGCAGTACCGAGAGCAGTGACAAGTCGTTCGGCAACCTGATCAGCGACGGCCTGAAAGACACCAAGAGTGCTGCGGGCGATACGCGGGTCGATAACTTTGCCGAGCGTCTGGCGGCCTTGAGTCAGGCGGCGCAACCTGCCAGGGCAACGACTTCGACGCCTCTGATCAACCAGCCGCTGGCCATGAACCAGAGTGGCTGGAGCGAAGGCATTGTCGATCGTGTGATGTACCTGTCGAGCCAGAACCTGAAATCGGCTGAAATCAAACTGGAACCGGCCGAACTGGGACGTCTGGATATTCGCGTCAATATGGCGCCGGAGCAGCAGACCCAGGTGACGTTCATGAGTGCCCATGTCGGGGTTCGTGAAGCGCTGGAAAGCCAGATGTCGCGCCTGCGTGAGTCGTTCACTCAGCAGGGGCTTGGTCAGGTGGACGTCAACGTGGCCGATCAGTCCCAGCAGCAGGCGCAACAGCAGGCCCAGGAACAGGCCAGCAGGGCGCAGCGTGGTGGGCGCGGCGGTGGTTCGGATTCCGGCGATTCGCTGGACGATACTGCCACAGCTGATGCCACCGCTCCGGTCAGCCAGCCAGCGGCCCGTGTGATCGGTTCCAGCGAGATCGATTACTACGCCTGATTGGCCGATTTGCGAATGCGTCCGTTCCTGCACAGTTCATCTGTGTGGGAGCGAATTCATTCGCGAAAATGATGCTCGCCCGTTTCCGCAGAAGCGGAGAAAGCCCTCTCTTCATTCCCTCCTCGTAGCGCCCTCCCCGCAACTCTGGCATAACACTTGCTCAGCCTCTCTCACGCATCAGCGAACCCCTTGAATAGTGACGGATTATTGGCATGGCGAAGAGCGAAGAAGTTAAAGACCCCGCTTCCAAAGGTAAACTCAAGCTCATCATCGTCGCAGTCGTGGCTTTATTGCTCGCTGTCGGCCTTTCAGTAGGCGCAACCTGGTTCATCATGCACAAGTCGGCCAGTGAGCCTGACCCGGCGGCGGTTGCCGCGGCGGCCAACGTCAAGCCTGTGGCGGTCTTCGAGCCCTTGACGCCGGCCTTCGTGGTCAACTTCAACGCCAATGGCCGTCAGCGCTACATGCAGGTCAGCATCACCATGCTGGCGCGCAATGCGGCTGACATGGAAGCGTTGAAAGTCCATATGCCGGTGATCCGCAACAACCTGGTCATGATGTTCGCCGCCATTCCTTTCGAGTCGCTGGCTTCGCCGATCGGCCAGGAAATGCTGCGTCAGAAGGCGACCGCCAGCATTCAGGAAGTGGCCCAGAAAGAACTCGGCAAGACTGTGATCGAACAGTTGCTCTTCACTAACTTCGTATTGCAGTAGGACTCCGACACATGGCCGTTCAAGACCTGCTGTCCCAGGACGAAATCGATGCGCTGCTGCATGGCGTTGACGATGGTATGGTCCAGACCGAAAGTTCCGGTGAGCCAGGCAGCATCAAGAGTTATGACCTGACCAGCCAGGACCGGATCGTACGGGGACGCATGCCGACCCTGGAAATGATCAACGAACGTTTTGCCCGCTATACCCGTATCAGCATGTTCAACCTGCTGCGCCGTTCGGCGGACGTGGCGGTGGGCGGTGTCCAGGTGATGAAGTTTGGCGAATACGTACACTCGCTGTACGTACCGACCAGTCTTAACCTGGCCAAGATCAAACCCTTGCGTGGCACGGCCTTGTTCATCCTCGATGCCAAGCTGGTCTTCAAGCTGGTGGACAACTTCTTTGGCGGTGACGGTCGTCACGCCAAGATCGAAGGTCGTGAGTTCACGCCGACCGAACTGCGCGTGGTGCGGATCGTTCTGGATCAGGCCTTCATCGACCTCAAGGAAGCTTGGCAGGCGATCATGGAAGTGAACTTCGAGTACATCAACTCGGAAGTGAACCCTGCCATGGCCAACATCGTGGGGCCGAGCGAGGCCGTGGTGATTTCCACGTTCCACATCGAACTCGATGGCGGTGGCGGCGATCTGCACGTGACCATGCCGTACTCGATGATCGAGCCGATCCGCGAAATGCTCGACGCCGGTTTCCAGTCGGACCTGGACGACCAGGACGAACGCTGGATCAAGGCGCTCAAGGAGGACGTGCTCGATGTGTCCGTGCCGCTGAGCACGACAGTGGTGCAGCGTCAGATGTTGCTGCGCGACATCCTGCACATGCAGCCTGGCGATGTCATTCCGGTCGAGCTGCCTGAAACCCTGGTCATGCGTGCCAATGGCGTGCCTTCCTTCAAGGTCAAGCTCGGCTCGCACAAGGGTAATCTGGCCCTGCAAGTAATCGAACCCATAGAGCGGCGTTGATCTTTCAGGTCGATGCCGAAATTGTTGCGTAACTGAATCAATGCCCGCTGAGGACAACCAATGGCTGATGAAAACGAAATGACGTCTGCTGAAGATCAGGCGTTGGCCGATGAATGGGCTGCGGCACTGGGTGAAGCCGGTGAGGGTGGTCAGGCCGATATCGATGCATTGCTGGCGGCCGATGAAGGTCATTCTTCGTCCCGCATGGCGATGGAAGAGTTCGGCAGCGTGCCCAAGAGCAATGCGCCCGTCACTCTGGACGGCCCGAACCTGGACGTGATTCTGGATATCCCGGTATCGATCTCCATGGAAGTGGGCAGTACCGACATCAACATCCGCAACCTGCTGCAACTCAACCAGGGGTCGGTGATCGAGCTGGACCGTCTGGCCGGCGAGCCGCTGGACGTGTTGGTCAACGGTACCTTGATCGCTCATGGCGAGGTGGTGGTGGTCAACGAGAAGTTCGGCATTCGTCTGACGGATGTCATCAGTCCGAGTGAACGCATCAAGAAGTTGCGCTAAGTGAAGCGGCTCCTGGGTGTGCTGCTGAGCCTGCCTGCCTCTGCGTGGGCTTCCGAACCTGTGGCGCAGGCTGCGCCTCAGGTCGGCAATGCCGTGTCCAGCGGAATGGGAGGGCAGGTGCTGCAACTGTTGCTCGGCCTGTTGCTGGTCATCGGGCTGATTTTCGTGCTGGCCTGGGTCATGCGCCGGGTCCAGAGCGTGGGGCCGAACAGTGGGCAGGTCATTGAGCTGCTGGGCTCTCGGGCCCTGGGGACACGTGATCGTCTGTTGCTGGTCCAGGTGGGAAACGAGCAGATTCTGCTGGGTGTCACGCCAGGACAGATCACGCCTTTGCATGTGCTCAAGGAGCCGGTGCAGGTGCCTGTCCGTGAGCAGACAACTCCTGAGTTCGCCCAGCGCCTTCTGGAATTGATGGGCAAGGATAAGGACAAGAAGTGATGGGCGCCTTGCGTTTCCTGACATTGCTGCTGTTGACGATGGTGGCGCCTGTCGCGCTTGCTGCCGATCCTCTGTCGATCCCGGCGATCACGTTGTCCAACAACCCTGGCGGTCAGCAGGAGTATTCGGTCAGCCTGCAAATCCTGCTGATCATGACGGCGCTGAGCTTCATTCCGGCGTTCGTCATGCTGATGACCAGTTTTACGCGGATCATCATTGTCTTCTCGATTCTGCGTCAGGCCCTTGGCTTGCAGCAGACACCCTCGAACCAGATTCTCACTGGCATGGCGCTGTTTCTGACCATGTTCATCATGGCGCCTGTGTTCGACCGGGTTAATCAGGATGCGTTGCAGCCCTATCTGGCGGAAAAGCTCAGTGCTCAGGATGCCGTTGCCAAGGCGCAGGTTCCGCTCAAGGATTTCATGCTGGCCCAGACCCGCACCAGCGATCTTGACCTGTTCATGCGTCTGTCCAAGCGAACCGACATCGCGACACCGGATGCTGCGCCCTTGACCATTCTGGTTCCTGCGTTCGTGATTTCCGAGCTCAAGACGGCCTTCCAGATCGGTTTCATGATCTTCATTCCGTTCCTGATCATCGACCTGGTCGTGGCCAGTGTGCTGATGGCCATGGGTATGATGATGCTGTCGCCCCTGATCATTTCCCTGCCGTTCAAGATCATGCTGTTCGTGCTGGTGGATGGCTGGGCGCTGATTGTCGGCACGCTGGCCGGAAGTTTTGGTGGTGTATGAGCCTTTTTGACGAGGAGTCTGCCCGATGACGCCAGAAGTAGCGGTCGATCTGTTCCGTGAAGCGCTGTGGCTGACCACTGTGCTGGTGGCGATTCTGGTAGTGCCAAGCCTGATCTGTGGCCTGCTGGTCGCGATGTTTCAGGCGGCGACCCAGATCAACGAACAGACCTTGAGTTTTCTGCCTCGTCTGATCGTGATGCTCGTGACCCTGATCGTTGTCGGTCCCTGGCTGCTGAAAATATTCATGGAATACATCCTGTCGCTGTACGGCAGTATTCCGACCCTGATCGGCTAGCGTCGCATGCAGCCGTTGCTTGCGCTGACCGATACCCAGATCAGTACCTGGGTCGCCAGCTTCATGTTGCCCCTGTTCCGGATCGTTGCGGTGCTGATGACCATGCCGGTCATCGGTACGACCCTGGTGCTTCGGCGCGTGCGTCTGTATTTCGCCGTGGCGGTCACGGTGGTGGTGGCTCCCGTGCTGCCTGCCATGCCGCCTGTAGAGGCTCTGGACCTCAGTGCCTTGCTGCTGATTGGCGAGCAGATCATCATTGGCGTGGGCATGGGGCTTTCGCTTCAGTTGTTCTTTCATATCTTCGTGGTGGCGGGTCAGATCATCGCCACCCAAATGGGTATGGGCTTTGCTTCGATGGTGGACCCTACCAACGGCGTTTCGTCGGCGGTCATCGGGCAGTTCTTCACCATGCTGGTGACGCTTCTGTTTCTGGCCATGAATGGCCATCTGGTGGTGCTCGAAATTCTGGTGGAAAGCTTCAGTACCATGCCGGTGGGCGGCGGCTTGCCTGTCAGCAATTTCTGGGAGCTGGCCACAGGGCTGGGCTGGGTCATGAGTGCGGGGCTGCGGCTGGTTTTACCGGCCATCACGGCCTTGTTGATCATCAACATCGCCTTTGGCGTCATGACCCGTGCTGCGCCGCAGCTCAACATTTTCTCCATCGGCTTCCCCCTGACGCTTGTGCTCGGCATGGTCATCCTGTGGATGAGCATGGCCGACATTCTCAATCAGTACCAACCCATGGCTGTCCAGGCCTTGCAGTCTTTGCGCGATCTGGTGAGGGCCCGCTGACATGGCTGAGAACGAGAATGGCCAGGACAAGACGGAAGACCCCACGGAGAAGAAGGTCCGGGACTCCCGGGCCGAAGGACAGATTGCCCGCTCCAAGGAACTGAATACCCTTGTCGTCATGTTGATGGGGGCGGGCGGCCTGCTGATGTTTGGCGCAGGCATTGCCCGCATGATGTCCGAGATGATGCGTGACAACTTCACGATCACCCGTGAAACGCTGATGGACACGACCTACATGGCCCGGATGCTGCTCAGCTCCGGCGAGCACGCCATGATCGTGGTGCTGCCATTCCTGATTGCCATGCTGGTGGCTTCTCTGGTCGGTCCTATCATGCTGGGCGGCTGGTTGTTTGCGACCAAGTCGCTGATGCCCAAATTCAGTCGCATGAACCCGGCGGCCGGGATCAAACGCATGTTTTCCCCTCATGCGCTGGTGGAGTTGCTCAAGTCTTTCGCCAAGTTTTTGATCATTCTTGTGGTAGCGCTGCTGGTTCTGCAGAAGGAACGCAACGACCTGGTTGCCATCGCCCACGAGCCTCTGGAGCAGGCCATCATTCACAGTCTGCTGGTCGTGGGCTGGAGCAGTTTCTGGATGGCGTGCGGGTTGTTCTTCATTGCTGCGGTCGATGTGCCTTTCCAGTTGTACGAGGCGCACAAGAAGCTGTTGATGACCAAGCAGGAAGTACGTGACGAGCACAAGAACAGCGAGGGCAGTCCGGAGGTCAAGCAGCGTATTCGTCAGTTGCAGCGCGAGATGTCCCATCGCAGGATGATGTCGGCGATTCCGGAGGCCGATGTCATCATCACCAACCCGACGCATTACGCCGTAGCGCTCAAATACGATCCTGACAAGGGTGGGGCACCCATGTTGCTGGCCAAGGGCGCTGACCTGGTTGCCATGAAGATTCGTGAAATCGGTGCGCATAACCAGATCCTGATTCTCGAGTCTGCCGCCCTGGCGCGCTCGATCTACTACAGCACGGAGCTGGAGCAGGAGATTCCTTCGGGGCTTTACCTGGCGGTGGCTCAGGTGTTGGCTTATGTCTATCAGATTCGCCAGTACCATTCGGGCCGAGGCAAGCGGCCCGATCCGCTGGGTGATCTGCCTATTCCGCCGGATCTGCAGCGAGACGCATGATTGCTTCTTCGCGAATGAATTCGCTCCTACCGAAACCAATGTGTAGGAGCGGATTTATCCGCGAAGAAGCCCATGAAGCTGAGCCGATCCGGATTTTGCTGTGTGGCGAGTACAGGTTCCGCCCTTACGGCGGGCCCCTTTGTTTCGGCAAAGGGGCGAAACCATGGGCTCCGGTTCGGCCCCGCCTTGAGGCGGGGTTCCCTCGTTCCGGCGTTGTTCCATGGGGCCGCGCCGATGGGCCATCCCTGGCCTGGCGGCGCTTGCTCGGCTCCTGCCTCGCACCCCATTCCACAACACCTGCACTCGGCCTTCACCAGCGTCGCAATCGGTGGTGTCTGAGCTTTTTGTGCTCAAAGAGCAAAGCAAAAGCGAAAAAGGCTCTATGCCGCGATGGTGTGAACACCGCAAAACGCGACGTTGGTGAAGGCTGAGTGGAGGTGGTGATCCGGTGGGAATTCTGCAGGGATGCAGAATTAGCCGCACTGGGCCATGGATGGCCCATTGTGGCGACCGCCGGATCAGCGCCGGAGCGAAGGAACCCCGCCGTCAGGCGGGGCCGAACCCGGAGCAGTGGCTTTGCCTACTTTGTCCGAAAACAAAGTAGGGCGCCGTAAAGGCGCAAGGCGGCATAAAGCCGAACGATCTACCCAGTAACAAATACGTTCCTCGTCAGGGAACATATCCGGATTTTGCTGTGTGGCGAGTACAGGTTCCGCCTTTACGGCGGCCCCCTTTTGTTTCGGCAAAAGGGGGGGAAACCATGGGCTCCGGCTCGGCCCCGCCTTGAGGCGGGGTTCCCTCGTTCCGGCGTTGTTCCATGGGGCCGCGCCGATGGGCCATCCATGGCCTTGTGCTGGTCAAATTTTTCCGGACACATCAGTAGGTGATTTCAGGCTGCCTGGCGCTCGTACTGGTTTGGTGAAACATAGCCCAGTGTCGAGTGC
>NZ_JBIVGV010000028.1:0-43863 GCF_044748865.1 Pseudomonas sp. NPDC089734
TTACGAAGCGCTGCTGCCTTGGAACTGCTCGCCGGTCTCGCCTAGCTAAGCGCACCACCCATCATGAAGCTGGTGGGGTTTATGGAGCGCTTACGAAATTTTTTGGGGAGCCGCCCTATAAAAATGGCCCTTCACGAGCGCACTCGCGAAGGGCCATTGAGCGGAAACGCTACGCTCAGACCGAGCGACGGCGATAGGCTCGATACTCCGGCACCCAGAAATTACGCTCGATGGCTGCCAGCAGCACCTCATCCGAGGTTTCAAGGGCTAAACCTTCGGCCTGGGCCTCTTTGGCCACGGCCAGGGCTATCTTGCGGCTGACGGCCTGGATTTCCTTGAGCGGCGGAAGAACGGCATCCCCCTGCCCGGACACCATCGGCGAACACTCGGCCAGTGCATTGGACGCCGCCATCAACATGCGATCGGTGATACGCGAAGCCTTGCATGCCACAACGCCCAGACCAATGCCCGGGAAGATGTAGGAGTTGTTGCATTGCGCGATATGGATGGTGCGGCCATTGATCTCGACCGGCGCAAACGGGCTACCGGTCGCGACCAGCGCATTGCCATCCGTCCAGCGCAGGATCTCTTCAGGCGTCGCCTCGACCTTGGAAGTCGGGTTCGACAGCGGCATGACCAGCGGCTTGGCGCAATGCTTGTGCAGTTCACGAATCACTTGCTCGGTGAACAGGCCACGCTGACCCGACACACCGATCAGGACCGTCGCACCCGCGTTGCTCACCACGTCGAGCAACTGCGGGAAAGCGTCACCACCCGCCGCCCAGCCTGCAACATCCCCGGCCTTCTGCGCCAGACGCTGCTGGAAGTCCAACAGGTTATCCATACCCTCGGTCAGCAAGCCGAAGCGATCGACCATGAAGATACGCTGACGGGCCTGGGCCTCGCTCAAGCCTTCGATCTTCATCGCGGCGATGATGTGTTCGGCAATCCCGCAACCGGCAGAACCAGCGCCCAGGAATACGACCTTCTGCTGGCCCAGCGTCTCATTCTTGGCCTTGCAGGCCGCCAGCAAGGTGCCAACGGCAACCGATGCAGTCCCCTGGATGTCATCGTTGAAACAGCACAGCTCGTCACGGTACTTGTCCAGCAACGGCATGGCGTTGGCCTGGGCGAAATCCTCGAACTGCAACAACACATCCGGCCAGCGACGCTGCACGGCATCGATGAACAGGGCGATGAAATCGTCATATTCCTTGCCCGTGACCCGCTCATGACGCCAGCCCATGTACATCGGGTCGTCGAGCAGTTCGCGGTTGTTGGTACCGACATCGAGCACGATCGGCAACGTATAGGCCGGGCTGATGCCACCACAGGCCGTGTACAGCGACAGTTTGCCAATCGGGATACCCATGCCGCCGATTCCCTGATCGCCCAGGCCCAGAATGCGCTCGCTGTCGGTGACGACGATGATCTTGATCCGGTCCTTGGTTGCACTGCGCAGAATATCGTCGATGCGGTCACGCTCGGGGTAGGAAATGAACAGCCCGCGGTGCGTGCGATAGATCTTGGAGAATTCCTGACAGGCCTGGCCGACCGTCGGTGTGTAGATGATCGGCAGCATCTCGTCCAGATGCGAGTCCAGCAAGCGGAAGAACAACGTTTCATTGTTGTCCTGGATCGAGCGCAGATAAATATGCTTGTCCAGATCGCTGGCGCACTGCTTGTACTGGTTGTACACGCGCGTCACTTGTTCCTCGATCGTCTCTACGTTCTGTGGCAGCAGACCGATCAGGTTGAATTCGACTCGCTCTTGCGGGGTAAAGGCACTGCCTTTGTTCAGAAGGGGCATTTCCAGCAGCGAGGGGCCAGCGTAGGAAATGTATAAAGGTCGCGAAGTGTTGGTCATTTTTTCTAATCGCCTTTTTCGTCTACTCAGTGATTCTGTGCGTCGACCGGGGCGGGCAGCCTGGCTTTTGTTTCTTGTTCTTTTTCTCGTTGCCAGTTCTCAATCAGGCCATTCCGGGCATAAAAATCGGATGGCACATATTACCTGCGACAAAGGCCATTGCGGCATTTTGTCGCAGAAATAATGGCATAACAGTATTAACCCCTAAAAATCAGAGCCTTGACCCCATCTTTCACACATGCAGACAGGCAGCCGTCAAAGAAGACCTAGCAATATCATGACTCCCAGATAGACACGATCCCTAAATCGTCGACGCATCTGGCCCAGACGAGGAAGAAGTCTTGCATAGGCCCACCACCCCTTGCCCTGAACAAGGCGGGAAAGCTTGTCTGTCGGTGGGGCTACCAAAGATGCAATAAGCGTTATTTCCGTGCGGTACCAACCGGAGCGCAAAAGACGCAAGCGATGACTCATCGCTGCAAATCCGCGATTCGCACCTACCTGGTTTTTATCGTGCTGGCGATAGCGCATCCGTGACTGACTATCGATGAACCAGGTCAAACCATTGCCCCGATACCATGCATACAAAAACCAGTCGTGTAGCGACACCGACTTGACCCTGTCCCATTGCTGTAACAGGAATTGTTTCATCTGCAAGGCCGAGGATACGGTCAGCACATAAGTGCAGCCTGGGCCGGCGGCCTCAAACAAATAATCATGTGACACCTGGGGTTGAGCCTTGTCGATCAAGAACTCCCGTCCATCGGGCCAGAATGCCAGGACACTTCCAGAATAGGCGTCACATGTGTTCAGCGTGATCAGATCATGAGCACGGCGTAACTTGTCATCCAGCCAGATATCGTCCTGATCCGCCAGTGCAATGTAATCAAACCCGGAAAAATCTACCGTTTTGATCAAATGGAAAAAGTTGGGAGCCGCTCCCCCGAAGCGATTGCCATAAGGCAAAAGCACGACCTGCTCATTCACCTTTGCCAGTGTGTCGATCCACTTTTCAGTGCCATCAGAGGAAAGATCCACGCTGCAGAACACAGTGACCTTCACACCTTGCTGGGCAAGTATTGATTCCAGTTGCTGAGCAATGAATTCCATACCGTTGTAGGCGGCCAGCAATACGGCTATTCGTGGCAATGAAATGAAACCGCTCTTCTCTTCCTGTTGCTCTTCCATCATTGACTCTGTCACTTCAGGTATTTCTCACAATTTGATGCCTGCACAAGGAAGCCACGCGAAAATGCCGCTTCATCATGAACGGATAACCGAAGAGAGTACCATGGGAGTTTCGGTTGCCCGGTATAGCGAGCCATCCGTGCGATGCGTTAAGGAGGAACAGGCCCAGAGGCCATGAGCAGTTGTCGATGCTCGCATCGTCATGAAGTGGCGCAGTTGGCCTGGGTATAACGCTACGCCCATCTGGAGCGACACCATCCACCGCAGACTCGCAGTGGATGTATCAACCATGAACCAGGCAGCCCGAAGGCCGCCTGATCGACAGTGTGTTACAGAAAGCGCGTAACCTGCTCGGCTACAGCCTCAGGCAGATCAGGCGACATCTGGTGCAACGGGTTGGAAGCCATGCCTGTTGGTGTAACGCGGCTGGTGATCTTCGGGAAATAGGTCTGCTCTGGGTCGACCTTGACGATGAAGGCTCCCGGCCCCTCACTCTCGAGTTGCGAGATGAAATCCTGAGAGTTTTCAAAACCGGGTTCAACACGCACGACCGGAATACCGTAGGCCGTAAACAGTGCAGCCCAGTTCGGCAAGCCCAACCCCGTTTCGATGTCACAACCCACGTAACGGCCACCGAAGTAGCTGCGCTGGGTGGAACGAATGGACGCGTAACCCGAGTCGTCAAAGATGAAAATCTTCACGTTCAAACGGTTAACACCTACAGTGCCAATTTCCTGAAGGTTCTGAGCGAAACCACCATCGCCCTCGACCAGCACCACACGCTGTTCAGGATTGGCAAATGCCGCACCGATAGCCCCGCTCAAGCCATAGCCCATCGAGGCCAGGCCCTTGTTGGTAACCACACGCTGGCCAGCCTTCTGTGCAAATACCTGCATCATGACCGTGAAAGCACCGCCGCTGCTGCAAGGTACGACCACATCATCCGACTTGAGCAAGGTGGAAAGGTGCGCCACAAACTTGAAGGGCGACTGGTAGCCTTCATGGGTGACGTTCTCTTCGATCAACGGCACGGCGGCCTGAACCTGACGGCAGTAGCCATGCCATTCATTCCACTGGCCTTCGATCCTGGAAGCCAGGGTCTTGAGCCATGGATTGACATCGGCACAGACAGGCACATCGACATGAGGATGGCCTTTGGTCAGTTCGGCCACGTCGCAATCCACCTGCACGACCTTGCCCCCGCGGCCAAACTCTTGCCAGTTGAAACCGGTCTGTTGCAGGCCAAGCCGCGTCCCCAACGCCAGAACCACGTCAGCCTGCTGGAGCAGCAGGTTAGCGTAGCGCTGTCCCCAGGTATTGGGACGGCCAAAATAGCACGGGTGATCCGCCGCGATGCGGTCCATGCCATTCCAGGTCGTGAACAGAGGCAGCGAGTACTTCTCGGCCACCGCTGTCAGTGCAGCCGCTGCTTCACGGCTTACGCCACCACCAATCAGTACCGCCGGGCGCTGGGCCTCACGTAGCAGGGCCAACACTTCATCCAGCGAAGTCTCGGCTGTACGAACTCCCGCAGGCAACGGCATAGGCTTGCCAGTGATGGCTGCAGCTGCCGTGGTCGGCAGTTCCTCGGCACTCATCAAACGACCTTGCACGTCCAGTGGCAGTTCAATGAAGACCGGGCCTGGACGACCACGCTCGGTTGCAGCGCACAGAGCCAGAAAGGCTTCCCGGGAAATCTGGGTGTCCAGACGTTCGGCGGCGACCGTGACAGGGCGAGCGATGGCAATACCGTCGATTTCCTGGATACCGCGCTGGCGCAATGCGCCATGGCTCAGGTCGGCGGTCTTGACCTGCCCTCCCAGCACCAGCAGCTCACGGCTTTCAAGGAAAGCGCCGGACAAGGCGGTGACGATATTGGTCAGGCCAGGACCTGCGGTGACCAGGGCCAATGCCTTATGGCCCTGGGCGTTGGTAGCGTTGAAGTATTCTGCAGCGATACCTGCTGCCACTTCATGCACTACAGGAATGCAGGTCAGATTATGGCTGAGGCTTTCCAGCAGGTGCATGATATTGCCGCCGGCCACGAAGAAGCAGTGTGTGTAGCCTGCCTCTGCCAACCAGGTGCTGACCCAGTCACTATACTTTTGCTGCATGATCACTCCCGGTGGACTCTTTAACGGTTTCTTCGCGAAGGATCTTGCCGTGCTCCACGTGCAGGATTCGCGTACATGTGCGCGCTAGCAGCGCAGTGTCGTGCGAGGCGATCACAACGATCGCTGCACGGTTGAACAAATGGTTGAGTCGCTCTGCCGCCCGCACCTTGAAGTCTTCGTCACCGACACTCAGCCATTCGTCCATCAACAGGATGTCGGAGCCGACGGAGGTCGAGATGGCAAATGCCAGACGCATCATCATCCCGCTCGAATAGGTGCGAACCGGAAGCTTCAGGTAATCGCCCAACCCGGAAAAATCGCAGATTTCATCAATGTGCGGTTTGATCCGCTTTGGCGAAATACCCATGGTGATGGCGCGCAGCGTAATGTTCTCGATGCCGCTGGAATCGAAATCGAAGCCTTGTGCGATATCCAGCAGCGACGTGACCGAACCTGCGATGTCGAGAATGCCGCTGGCAGGCTCGTAGACACCACTCAAGGCACGTAGCAATGTCGTCTTGCCCGAGCCATTGTGCCCCAGAAGACCGATGCGCTCACCGTCGTTGATCGAGAAGTTTGCCCCATCGACCGCACGCACCGTAACCCGTGAGTCGCTACCGCCCAGCTTGCCACCGGTCGCCGCCTTGAGAAACGTCTTGCGCATCGATCGTTGCGCGCCCTGATAGATCGGAAACTCGACTACCAGATCCTTAGCAATGATGTGGGCCATGGGTTACAACCAATAAACAATGCGCGTACGAAACCGCGCGAAAAAAAGAAACGATACCGCTGCGACAGCCAGCAGAACCACGCCCACATTGCCCCAGAGGTCCCAGGTCAACGGTTGGCCCAGCAACGGGTTACGGACAAGCTCGAGCATGTAATAGAACGGGTTTATCTCGGCAATCCACATACGATTGTTCAGCACATCCGCCTTCCACATGATGGGTGTCATGAAGAACACCACCTGCAGCACGTTGGCAACAATCTGGGGGATATCGCGGAAACGAGCACTGAGCAAGCCTACAAGCAACGCCAGCCAGAACAGAAATACCCCGATCACTGCCAGCCCGACTACGGCCAGCAGCAAACCCATGGGGTTGAACGGCAGGAACCAGAGCACTACACCGACCAATACCACCGCATTGTGCAGGAACACCAGAAGATTACGCCACACCAGCCGCAACACATAGGAAGACAAGGGCATCCGGGCTGCCTTGATACTGCCTTCCGCCCCGGTGAACACGAAACAGCTTTCGTTGATCACCAGGGACATGAAGTTCCAGGTGATCATGCCAGCAGCGAGGTAAGGGATGTACTCATGAACATCCATCTTGAAAAGCCCGGCATACATCACCCCCAGACCACCGATCAGCACGGCCGTGCTAAGAGTGATCCAGAACGGGCCCAGCACGGACCGACGATACCGCTGCCGAATGTCATGACTACCCAGAAACGCCCAGGTTTCAGTCGCGGCCAGAGCGGCGCACAGATCATTCCAGGCGTCGCTCATTCTTGTAGAAAAGCGCTTGCTCAAGGGGTGCCCTATCTTATTTGTTGATCCCGAAGAACGTTTCGATACGATCCACGACATAGTCGAGCATCTCAGGGGTCAGTCCTGGCCAAACGCCGATCCAGAAAGTCTGATTCATGATCCGGTCAGTGTTTTCCAGGGTACCCGACACTCGATACTCGCGACCGATCATGTATGGCTGACGCAGAAGGTTCCCGGCAAAAAGCAGGCGGGTCCCGACCTTGTGCTGGTCCAGGAAGGTCAGCAGATCAAGACGCTGGAAGGGAACTCCGTCCTTCAGAGTGATCGGGAACCCGAACCATGACGGCTCACTACCTTCGGTAGCTTCCGGGAGAATGAGGAACTCTGCACAGCGTGCAAGCCTTTCCTTCAGGTAGGCAAAGTTATGTTTACGAGCCTCGACGAAAGACGGCAGCTTGTCCATTTGCGCCAGTGCGCAAGCAGCTTGCATATCGGTAATCTTGAGGTTGTAGCCGAGGTGAGAATAGGTGTACTTGTGATCGTATCCATATGGCAGATCACCCAGCTTCCAGCAGAAACGCTTCTTGCAGGTGTTATCTTCACCAGGCGGGCAAAAGCACGAACGGCCCCAGTCACGAATAGACTCGACCGCAAGGCGCAGTTTGGATTTGTTGGTGAACACCGCACCGCCCTCACCCATGGTGATGTGGTGAGCAGGATAGAAACTCAACGTACCGATATCGCCAAAAGTACCAACCAGCTTGCCGTCGTAGGTTGAACCCAGGGCATCGCAGCAATCTTCGACCAGCCACAGCTTGTACTTGTCGCAGAGTTCACGGATCTTGCGCAGGTTGTACGGGTTGCCAAGCGTGTGAGCCAGCATGATCGCCTTGGTTTTTGGCGAAATGGCAGCTTCGATCAGATCCGGGTTGATGTTGTAGGTAGCAAGGTCGACATCGACGAATACCGGGATCGCACCATTCTGGATGATCGGGTTGACGGTAGTAGGGAAGCCTGCCGCCACGCCAATCACTTCATCACCCGGCTTGATCGCCCGATCACCCAGGGTTGGCGAGGTCAATGCAGTGAATGCCAGCAGGTTGGCCGACGACCCGGAGTTGGTGGTCAATACATGCTTGACGCCAAGGAACTTGCTGAGGCGCTTTTCAAACTCGGTGTTGAAGCGACCGGTAGTCAACCAGCCATCCAGCGAGGCCTGGATCATCAGACCGACTTCGGCACCATCGATCACCTTGCCCGCAGGAGGAATGGCGGTCACACCTGGTACGAATTCACGACGTGCAAACGCAGTCTTGGAGTATTGCTGGACCAGATCGTCAATCTGTTTTCTGAGGTCTTCTTGGGTGGTCATCAGGTAATCCGTGTTCATTGTGGTCGCGCTTGAGAAAAGCGCGAAATTTGATCGATACAAACTTGTCGCATGTCGCTGCCGGCCAGGAACTCACGGTGCCAGCCCACGACTTCATCCAGTGCACGGGCGAGAGACCAGCGTGGTGTCCAGGACAACCTGGCACGGGCCTTGGAGCAATCGAGCTTGAGATAATGCGCCTCATGAGGAGCAGCAGCATTGGCTTCTATACGAAATTGCGCCCCGTCAGCCCAGCACTGAGTCATACGTTCGGCAATCCAGCTCACGGGCTGGGCATCGACATCTGCCGGGCCGAAGTTCCAGCCATCGGCGAACTGTGCCCCCTCCTCATAGAGGCGCTGAGCCAGTACCAGATAGCCGGACAGCGGTTCCAGCACATGCTGCCAGGGTCGAATCGCTCCAGGGTTGCGGATGATAGCAACTTCCTTGCGCTCGAATGCACGCAGCAGATCCGGCACCAGACGATCAGCAGCCCAGTCGCCGCCGCCAATCACGTTGCCAGCACGACCACTGCCCAGGGCCACTCCGTGCTCGGCATGGCGGGCCGGGTTGAAATACGAGTTGCGGTAGGCTGAGGTCACCAGTTCAGTACAGCCCTTGCTGGCACTGTAAGGGTCATAACCGCCCATGGCCTCGTTTTCGCGGTAGCCCCAGGGCCACTCACGGTTCTCGTAGCATTTGTCGGAACTGACCACGACGCAGGAACGTACGCTGGCGCAGGCACGGACAGCCTCCAGCAGGTGTACAGTGCCCATGACGTTGGTCCCGAATGTTTCAACTGGCGCATCGTAGGAATAACGGACCAGTGGCTGCGCCGCCAGGTGCAGGACGATATCCGGTTGCGCCTGGGCAACGGCCGCCGCCAACGCTGCAGCATCCCGGATGTCACCGATGATCGAGGTCATACCCTCGCCCACCGACGCAACGTCGAACAGGCTCGGCTGAGTCTGCGGTTCGAGGGCGAACCCGGTAACGATCGCCCCCATTTCCTGCAGCCACAACGCCAGCCAGCCACCCTTGAAACCGGTATGGCCCGTCAGGAAGACCTTTTTGCCCTGCCAGAATGCGCGACTTATCACCATGTTTTCCACGGGGCGACCTTGCGTTCCCACAAGTCCTCCAGTTGTTGTTTCTCACGCAGGGTATCCATCGGCTGCCAGAAACCGCCATGTTCATAAGCCAGCAATTCGCGGTCGCGGGCGAGAGCCTCCAGAGGTTCACGCTCCCAAATGGTATCGTCGGCTTCGATCAGGTCGATCACTTCCGGCTTGAGAACGAAGTAGCCACCGTTGATCCAGGAATCATCACCGTGAGGCTTTTCGCGGAAGCTTTCCACGTGATGATTATTGATGTTCAAGGCACCGAAGCGGCCAGGTGGCTGGGTAGCAGTAACCGTTGCCTTCTTGCCATGAGCCTTGTGGAAGGCGATCAGCTTGCCGATATCGACATCGGCAACACCGTCGCCATAGGTGAAACAGAAGTCTTCGCCTGGCTCCAGGTACTCACGTACACGACGCAGACGACCGCCGGTCTGGGAGTCAGCACCGGTATCGACCAGCGTTACACGCCATGGTTCGGCGTTGTTCTGATGGACTTCCATCTTGTTATTCGCCATGTCGAACGTGACGTCCGACATGTGCAGGAAATAGTTGGCGAAGTACTCTTTGATGACGTACCCCTTGTAGCCCAGGCAAATAACGAAATCATTCACGCCATAGTGGGAATAGATTTTCATGATGTGCCAGAGGATCGGACGACCGCCCACCTCGACCATGGGTTTCGGTCGTGTGCTTGTCTCTTCACTCAGACGGCTGCCCAGCCCACCTGCCAAAATCACTGCCTTCATCGTTTGTTCCTGCATCATTTCAAATAGTTTTCACCGGGGCTGGTCATGACACAACACCGGCTGGGGGATGCATCATTTAGCCAGTAGACGCCTGCCGAAATGTATGCACGGTTCAATAAGGTAGATAACTACCCGAGCCACTTTGCGACCTAAAAATGTCGCCTGACGATAGATATGAACTGAATGGGTGTACTCATGGAGAGCCCGGTGCATCAAATCGATATGTTGTCGGCCCAATCGCTCCAGCTCGGTAAACGAACTCACCTGGGTATTGGAAGGAGATACGTATTCCTTCGCATGTGCCGCCGCCCGGGAAACCAACGTTTCAAAATCATCGTCTATAAGCAGTAATGGCGCCTGCTCTTCAAGATCGATAACAGAGAGCGCATTTAAAATCCCACCCTCGATATCAGGCCTTATCGCGACCCAATGGCAAGCCATACGGTAAATCTGATAACCGCTTCGCTCACCCTGCCAGTTATTGCGATAAATATCGGCATCATGGGAACGATGTAACCGCTCAAAGGTTCTCCGCAGCCCTTCAAACTCTTTACGTGGGCGCTTACCTGTGGCGATTTCGTTTAACTGCTCTATGGGCTCAAAGAGGTCATAGGCGAAAAGGTCGCACGACACAAAAAAATCTCGAACCTCCGCGAGTGTTTTTTGGTCGATACGGAATCGTTCCTCTGGATGAGTAACGGATTCCGAAACCTGGGTATAAATCTTGTGAATTACTTCATTCAGTAATTTAAAACGCGTGCCGTCGCGACGCCCTTCAAAAACTCTCGGCAGTGTGGATGCCGAGATCACGCCTCGCTCCACAAGCCACTTCAATTGCAACGCGACGCCCATCCCCCAGAAGTGGTGATCCCCCACATTTTTACGAGCGGCCACTTTCTTGAAATGCACAATCTGTTTAGGTATATCCGAACTACGATAATACACTAACGGCCTGTTCACAATCCGGCTCCGAAGCTGTCCGAAACAAGCCAAAAGCCAACATACATGCCCATACAGAGGCTGAATCGC
The DNA here is from genome assembly GCF_044748865.1 of Pseudomonas sp. NPDC089734. Taxonomy (NCBI): domain Bacteria; kingdom Pseudomonadati; phylum Pseudomonadota; class Gammaproteobacteria; order Pseudomonadales; family Pseudomonadaceae; genus Pseudomonas; species Pseudomonas sp. NPDC089734. Next base: position 10,930 of record NZ_JBIVGV010000028.1, read on the forward strand.
ATTGGCTTCCCATGCGACGTCTACATCAGCCTTATCGCGGCGGAATATCACGTTAGTGATCCCCGCCAACATGAAGACAAATCCGGCAGTTTCAATCAACGAGTCCCCGCACAAATCCAGATGCGAGGTTCTCATGTTAGCCATGCGTCGACAAAGCACGACACCGTCGTCATCGATCACCGGAGAGTTGAATACATAAAGGTCTGCTGCATCCTGCCGAATCATGGAAATCAGGCTGATGATAGTATCAACAGACGGAATATCATCATCCCCGTGATACCAGACGAACTCCCCTCGGCAAAGTTCGAGAGAATGAAACATATTCAGCTCAGCCGTATCGAGAAACTCTGTTCGATTGAACAGTGTGATCGCGCCCCCTACAAGAGGCTCGATCATTTCCCGGGTTTCATCATCTGAACAATTATTAACAACAACAATTTCAACTTCCTCAGTCAAAGAAAGAAGATTTTGTTTAAGAAAAAGCACTAACGCATGCACCCGTTTACCACGATTATAGGTGGGAATGCAGATAGTCAATGCTGGGGCGCCAGGAGAAACCGCTTCCATGATCTTTATCCAAAATGTTGTTTATGCGTCACCGAGCGGGATTCGGCCCGTTTTCAAACGCGCCAGGATCAAACGAATAGTATGAAACAGACCGCGATCACGAACCATCAGAGCAACCATCTTGATGAGGCCGGCATAATTCGCCGACCGAGTGATCTTTTCTACATACGCGTCACTCATCGGGGTGTCATAGGGAGTCGCCTGCGCCAAGACCTGAGTTGCAGCCACAAAATCAGCTAACCCTCGCTCTGCGCGACCATACAAGCTCAAGTAATGTTCGCGTGCCTGGCCTACAGTGTCTTGGGCATGTTTGAAAGCAGCAGCGTCTTCACCCCATGCATAACCTTTCTCCTCATGTTCGGCCTTGCCGATGAGATCGGTAAAGTATTCGTTCGGCAAGAACACGACCGGGCAGCCGCACAGCATGGCTTCAATGGCCAACGCCGAATTTTCATAACAATAGAAGCGTTCACACTGCTGGAACAGATCACGAATCTGCTCCGGCGTCTGCTCACCTTCGCGATCCCGAACAATTTCGACTAGCCCATCCGTCACCGCAAAGGTCTTTCCGCCGTGATAGTTCTTGTACTTACCGGCATAAAAGCACGCCCCTTGCCGCTTGGTACCCAAGGCAGGCGGAACGAAAAAGTTCGGATCAGAGGCAGGAATAAAGATAGTCTGCTTTGACTCTGGAACCGTTGCGGCAATGGCTTCGCTGTAGGAGATGCAATATTCCGTATCAGGAAACTGCTCATCCCCCCCAAGCAGACCGGCATAGTTCAGGATATACCGAACAATGAAGGGTGCCTGCATGGGATCACCCTTGATGCTCTCGGGGTAGATGGTGATCGGCGTCAGGCCTTCTGCACGGTGATAATCCATGATGCGCTTGTTCAACAGCGGCGTATTCAATGTCGGATGCGTGGACAGGGACGGCGGAAAATAAGGGTTCATGATCAGAAAAGCCTGCTCTCCCATACGATTGAGCGCATGGCAGAGAAAATGCAGAGCCTTGATGCCCGCTGAAGTCCGAACATAGCGCGCAGTAACGATGTAATAAGGATTACGCCGCACGGGAATGAAAAGCGATCGGGTTTCAGTCATGACATGCTACCTGCGGCAAAGCGCTCATATAATCGGCAGTCATCTTGATCTGCTGATCCAGCTCGATAGGAGCTATCTGGAAAGTACGTTCAAACTCACGAATCACAGTGGCATCACCCACGTATCGGTCTGCCGGCGCATCGCAAAGGGAAGGACGCTCGATAGGCAGGTGCGGAGCAAGCAAGGCCTGACACCTCAGCGCCAGTTCTCCCACCTCGACCACCTCAGTACCAACGGTATCGAACGCATGAAACGCTGCCCCCTTGCTCCGTCCCGCAAGCATCAGGCGACAGCACAACTCAATCAGGTCAGTGACGCTATAGTACGAGCGAATCACTTGATGAGTAGCACGTACGCTGATTGGCTCATTTCGCAGGCAGGCAGCAATGATTGAAGCCAGCGCATAAAGATTGTGCTTATTGATGTAGGGCCCGCTGACATTGAACACCCGCGGACTCACAACCGGGAAACGGTATTGCAGCCCCATTGCCTCAAATGCACGCTCGTCATCCAGTTTACAGCGTCCATAGATCGCGCCATCGCTTTGATTGGCCTCATCCATCCCCGCGTAAGCTGCGCCACTGGAGGGCACAAACAAGCCTGCAATAGGGTTGGTATCGACAAACTGCGCCAATGCCTCACGAATGCTGCGATTGAGGAGAATGTAATCCTCAAGGCTGCTGGAGCCCACACGGTCCTTGGTCTGGAATGCGTAATGAAACACCAGTGCAGGGCGCTGCGTACGCATCGTTGCCAGCGAAGACAAGGCCTGGACCTGCACAACCGTTCCATCGCGCAAGGTCAGTGATCGCGCAGTAGAAGCAAAGGCGTGTACTCGCGGCCAATCTGTCGGAGCAAGCTGACGGAACAGGTATTCAAGCGTGGCCTGCCCCAACCAGCCAGTAGCGCCAATGACAACGAAATCGACTTGCTGAAAGCCGTCCATCATACACCGCCGTTGACAGCGAGCTCTGCCCCTTGGGCAAAGGCGTCGCCAATAAGCCGTTGAACAGCAGCCGTACGCTCGACCGACAATCGCTGCAAATCGCCGTTACCCACCGGGACGATGACCCGGTAATGGCTCTGGGAATGTTTCTTGTCGCTCCCGAAATGCTTGAGCAACTCATCGGCACTGATCCCCACCAGAGGAGCCAAGGTATGGCGCATCGGCTGCAGCAGGGATTGCACATGAGCGACAAGGCGCCCGGCACGGGCTTCACCCTCAGGGGTCAGAATTTCCGCCACCTGGGCATACCTATAGGCCATCAGAATGCCCACGCCCACCGCAATCCCGTGAGGAATTGCAAAACGAGTAGCGGACTCCACTGCGTGACCAAAGGTGTGACCGAAATTCAGCAGCAAACGCTCAGCCTGGTCAAACTCGTCGATTTCGATAAACCACTTTTTAGTGGTCAGACTCTGTTCGATGATTGCAAAAGCGGTTTCTGACTTGAGTGGTGCAACGGGCTGCAAATCGAGGTAAGCAGCGAATGCTTCCGCTCCGCGTGCATAACAGATCTTGACCGACTCCATCAGGCCGCTGGTTTGCTGCTCGGCACTCAGGCTGTGCACGAACGCAAGGTCAATCAGAATACTGGCCGGTGGATGGAAGTTACCGACCAGATTCTTCAAGGCACCGACGTTAATAGATGACTTGCCGCCGATACAGGAATCAACCATTCCCAGCAATGTGGTCGGGCAGTAATGCCAGCGCAGGCCGCGCATATAGATTGAAGCGACGAAAGTCGCAATATCCTGAATGATACCGCCGCCTACCGCGACAATCTCGGTTTCACGCGTTGCACCATGGCGCTTGAGCGCCTCGATGACGGGGGCGATCCGCTCCAGAGACTTGTTATCTTCGGTGGCATCCACCGCGATGATCGGGTCAGAGACAAACGCCACCTGAGCGGTCAGACGACTATCCACCAGAAAAATCCGATGGGCCTGGGTAGACACGACTTCCTGAACCAGTCCTTCACCCAGCGAAACTCGATACACACCTGTCGAACTGTTGATATCAAACGATGCGCGCATGAGTGAACCCCTTGTCGACAGTCAGAAATTGGCCAGTGATGGAGCGATGCGCAGGCGAGCAGCAGAACTCTACCGCTGCCGCCACATCGGCAACGCCTGCCAGTCGGGCGCCCGGCGTTGCAGCTTCCAGTCGAGATATCTGATCGGCGCTGAGATTGGCACGCGTCATGGGTGTATCGAGCGCACCAGGCAGCACGGCATTGATGACATGACCTTCATCTGCCAGATCAAGAGACACCGAACGAACAAGTCCCTGTAGGGCCGCTTTGGTGACGCAGTAGGAAAGCTTGTTCTGTCGTGCGATGTTCTGCCAGATCGAGCTGATGACGCAAAGCCCCGCTCCGCTGCCTGCCAACGCATCAGCTTTCAGCAAGGCGTTCAGCGAAACCAGAACATGGCCGACATTGGCTTCGTACATGCGCATGTGGCGCTCGTAATCCAGGTCGGTAATGTTGTCAGTGCAGTTATCGCCCTGAGCCCAGACCACCGCATCGAGCTGGCTGAGCGAGGCTGGCACGGGTTCGTTGGCAAGGGGATTCCACACGATGGTGGCCACTTGCTCACGTGCCCCCCCCCCCGCAGCGACTTGCCGAACAATGGCCGAAACGTTCCAGTCGCGGGCAGCGAACCAATCCACCAACCCGGAACCGATGGTGCCGGAGGCGCCAAAAATCGCTATGCGCGGCCGTGTAGCCGTAGCAGCGCCCACGTTTTATTGACCGCCCAAAAGTTTCCAGCGGGCATCGAGCATGGCAATGCGTTTGTCATCCTCTTTCTCGATCAACCCGTAGTACTCCCGCTTGTTTTCCAGCCACAGGAGCTCGAAATGCACAGCATTGAGCAGGCCCTTTTCGATATCACGAGTACGTACCGAATCAGCCGCATAGACGACCTTGCGAGTCTCGAAACGAGCCAGATAGTTGGCTTCGAGCTTTTTCAGCTCTTCGATAGCATCACTGGATACACCACCGCCAACAACCAGTTCAAGCCCGGCGGCCTTGGCCGCAGTACCTGTTTTCAAGGCATACTCGGTAACCTTGGGATGGTTGATATCATCACGGCTGTAACCGTTCGACAGCGAGAAGTCGACACGACCGAACACTACACCGTCCAGGCCATCCGGCACGCTGGCCGCGTCGATCAAACCGTCCAGATTGTTGAAACCGGTGATGGTTTCAAGGTTGAAGAGGAACTTGGTGTCTTCCTGCTCTTCGCGGGTATAGACCTTGTTCTTTGCCTCAATGAACTTCTTCACGGCATACGCGGATTCGATCATTGGCGCGATGATGTATTCAACACCAATCTGCTTGCTTTCCAGCAAATCACGAATAGCCTCACAGCCACCGATTTTCAGGGCGATACCCAAGTCAGCACGACGGGCGAGTTCGATCAGGCGCAGCAGTTCGTCAACACGAGTCCCTTCAGCTTCAAACTCGGCCTTGACGGCGAGATAGCCATATTCCTCTTTACCGCGCTTGAGGAGTTCAAGCATCTTGCGTTCACGACTATTCATTTGACACTCCTTACTCAAATATTTTCAGACAGGCAAATCCTGTCCACTCGCCACAATTAAAACGCCAACGATCACCAAAAAATGATCGAAGGAGGCTCGGCACTGAAGTCCGCTACCCTGGCAGCTAAATAGAATTTTCGAGACACACAGGCACCACCCCTCAAGCGAGGTGGTAATTTAGTTGCTCGCGGAGCGAGCACAGGATGCGTAGCATTCAGCAATGTAGATAATGGCAAATCAACATCAGCCGTTAACAAATTCTGATTCATCGAGGCGAATACACCGTGGCATCTAAGGCTAAAGCATCCATTCCAAGCCGTTCGTTGCGACCAGTATCTGTAGCCGTTTCCAGAAACGTAGCCGCATATATTGTCGGAACCGACAGGGAAATTCACCTATTATTTTTTTATAAATCAGCCATCATTTTGTAAAGTAAGGCCCGCAATACTGATCTGTTCAAGGAAACAGCAGATCATCGGTGTGCTACTTAGAGGAGCAACCCCCTTGAAAACCCCCATTCTACCGCCCTGCCATCAAACCGAATCCGGAACAGCTCCGCCAACACACTGCCGGACCGTGCACACAAGCTGCCGACTGCAACCAGAATAGTTTTCTACCGTTCGTCACGAGCCTCTTCAGAATTCGCTCGCGTCAGTGACTCGATCCATTTCCCCATCACTACCGGACCTGAAAGCAATCCCACGCAACCATTTCCGCCCCCAACGCATGCCTGGACCAGAAAGCAGCCACTAGCGCCCCCACTCCGACCACACAACGAGAGCGATATCGCTTGATAACCCCACCTCACCACTGCTCTCGACACAGCTCAAAAAAATGCCCTCATCACCCCGCCCTGAAATCCTGAAGAATAATAAACGCACATAAGTAGCCTTGATTCACATGTTAAAAAATCAATACAAATCCCACATAAAAAACTCATTTTTCCTACAAAAAAATGCGAATTTTCATATTAAGCCCCGAAAAAGCATTACACCCCAACATTCGTATCCCCCGTAAAACGATCCCGAATAGCAAGACAAGAAAGAACCTTTCGCCTTACACAAAAAGCACCATCAAAAAGACTAGGTTTTGTACGTAAAATGGCTGCGCTCGGTCATGCGGCGTTAAAAACCGGCTCACGCACCGGAGCTCGCAACGGGCGACTGAACAGTAGCCTTGATGCCCACTTCAAAGGATTGCGGAGGAGACCAGCCAAGCAAGCGGGTATTCTTGCTGATATCCACCGTCAGGGAACCGTAAAGGCGATCAACCCAGCCACGCCTGCCCACCGCAGCCGCAAGCATCCGCAAAACGGCTTCAGGCATCCAGAACAGACGAGGGCCACGACCCAACCCATTCGCCAGCGCCGCAAGCAACATCGGCGTGGAAACAGCCTCGGCATCACTGGCCAGAAATAACTGGCCAGCTGCAGCCGGATGCGTAATACAGAGGGCAAGCAAATCCACAAGATTATGCAGGCTGACAAAGGAACGTCGATTGTCGATACCAGCCAGCGGCAACGGAACCCCCAGACGCAACCATTTGAGCATTTGCTGTACATTGCCAGCAGCACCCGGCCCATAGACAAGCGTAGGGCGCACGATAACCACTTCCATCGTCGAGCGTTCGGATAAAGCCTGCAACGCCTGCTCCGCCTCAAACTTGGATACGCCGTAGGGATCGTGAGGGGCCGGACTATCAGCAGCCGTGAAAGGCTGATCGACAGGCGTAGCATTGCCATTGACTGCAATGGAGCTTAAAAACACGAATCGCCGGACACCCGCCTCCGCAGCCGCTTCCGCCAAACGCATCGTGCCCTCGACATTGGCCGCACGGAAAGCTGGCAGCGGATCACTCTCGACCTGCATGACATGCACACGGGCCGCAGAATGAACAATCGCATCTACATCGTGCAACCCAGGCACAACCCCATGTCCAGACAAGTCATATGCGAGATCGCCCGGACCGGACTTGCCGGGTCTGACACAGCGAACCACCTCTCCCACTCCCCGCTCGCGCAGATACCTGACCAGTGCGCCACCGACAAATCCGTCAGCACCGGTCACTACGATTTTCGAGCGATCAGTCATTTCATTCCATCCATAAACCAGGGTTCAACACATAGCGCAGAAAGAGATTTGATCATACTGAAGGGCCGCTAACCGGCCATCAAAGAGCGATCGCAAGATTATCTTGCTTGAGGAGGGATGACCATATTTACCAATGAAAGCAGGTTACTCCCTTATGATTCGTAGCCTTGCAACCCACCCAGATCACGAATGACCTCGTTGCCGGCGTATTTCGGGGAGACATTTCAAAGCAGACTGGCTCGATAACCCCGGCGAGCCAAGGCTATCGAGCATTTCAGGATTTTACTTCCTGGCAATGATCCCGATGGTGAACCCGTCGACAGCAGAAATCCTGCCACGCCACAGCACACCCGCCTCGCAGATGGGGCTTTCATCCGTCGAGTATGTTCTGCAGTCTTTCAGATGGATGAAGTGAAACGCCGGAGTGTCTTCATTGGACTCACCCGGCCTGAACGACAGGATCATTTCCTTCATGGAAGCGTCAGTGCCGTTATGGAACTGACCGAACGGTGCCGAAATGTCTTCGGCAAGCTGCTCGAAATAGGCATCGTGAGAAATCAGATGACCGGAAACCAGATTCCCGCCGACCGACAGGGTAATCCCCAGCTCAACCTTGGTGTTTGCAACGAACTTGACGAGCCACTGAAGCAGCCAGTCAATCTGCTTGCCCTGCCACTTGAACTGGGCAATGACGTCATCATGACTCTGGCTTGGAGACGGTTGCGATTGTTGCGCCTGGTTTACGTCCGACATCTGTTAGCTCCTTGCATCACAAAACGATGAGGCCCAGCTATACAACACATCGACGCAAAACGAAACAGGAGGCTGAACGGACGGTCAGGATTTTTTGGGGATTGCGAACCGCTCTGCTCTTCCACTTCGCTGAGAGCGGCACCAACAAAAAACCCCGTAGACGTTAATCTACGGGGCTTTCAATGTATGGCGGAGAGATAGGGATTCGAACCCTAGGTACCCGCGAAGGTACAACGGATTTCGAATCCGTCCCATTCGGCCACTCTGGCATCTCTCCAACGGCGCGCATGATAACAGCATCGGCGCGCAAGGCGAAGCCCTTTGCGCTAATTTTTTTCGTGCTATCAAGCGCTTGCGTAACTTTTTGCCTTAAAGCGGTACGCCCAGGCGGTTTGCGACTTCTTCGTAGGCTTCGATGACGTCGCCCAGACCCTGACGGAAGCGGTCCTTGTCCATCTTCTTGCGGGTGCCCTTGTCCCACAGGCGGCAGCCGTCGGGGCTGAATTCGTCGCCCAGAACGATCTGGCCGTGGAATACGCCGAACTCGAGCTTGAAGTCGACCAGCAGCAGGCCGGCGTCGTCGAACAGTTTGCTGAGGACTTCATTGACCTTCAGAGACAGTTCTTTCATGCGTACCAGTTGCTCGGCCGTGCCCCAACCGAATGCCACCACGTGGGATTCGTTGATGAACGGGTCGCCCTTGGCGTCGTCCTTGAGGAACAGCTCGAAGGTGTACGGATCGAGCTTTTGACCTTCCTCGACACCCAGGCGCTTGACCAGGCTGCCGGCAGCGTAGTTACGCACGACGCATTCGACCGGGATCATGTCCAGCTTCTTGACCAGGCACTCGTTGTCGCCCAGCAGCTTGTCGAACTGGGTCGGAATGCCCGCTTCTTCCAGCTTCTGCATGATGAAGGCGTTGAACTTGTTGTTCACCATGCCTTTACGGTCAAGTTGTTCGATGCGCTTGCCGTCGAACGCCGAGGTGTCGTTGCGAAACAGCAGGATCAAGCGGTCAGCGTCGTCGGTCTTGTAAACCGACTTGGCTTTGCCGCGGTAGAGTTCTTCACGTTTTTCCATGATGGGCTCCGCTTGCTAAGTAGTTGGGCCAGGCGATATGTCGCCAGTCGAGCCCTGAATCTTGATCGGCCAGTTCCAGCCAGTCCGGGTCACACCCGAGCGTTTCGACAAAACATTGCCGGGCCAGAGACGGCAGGTTGTTCTTGCTGCTGAGATGGGCCAGCACCAGGTGCTGTAAACCCTGCCATCCCAGTTCACTCACCAGGCTTGCGGCCTGATGATTGTTCAAATGTCCTGTTGCGCCTCCCACGCGCCGCTTGAGAAAGGCCGGATAAGGGCCTCGGGCAAGCATGTCGCGACAATGGTTGGCTTCAATCATCAAGGCATCCAGGCCCCGATAGTGTTGCAGCACGTTCGGGCAGCAGGACCCAAGGTCCGTTAGCAGGCCAAAACGGCGTTGTCCGTCATTGAAGACAAACTGGGTAGGCTCAAGCGCATCATGGTTGACGGACACCACATCGATGCCCAGATTTCCCACTTGCAACCTTTGCCCACCCATCAAAACCCCGGCGGCTTCAACCGGCTTGCGCATCCCGCGCAAGGTGCCACCACTGAGGTAAACCGGAAGATTGTAGTGCCGAGACAGCAAACCCACGCCATGCACATGATCGGCATGTTCGTGGGTCACCAGAATGGCACTCAACTGCCTGGCACTGACTCCCAGTCGTGTCAGGCGTCGCTCGGTTTCCCGCAGGGAGAAACCGCAATCGACCAGCACGTACGTCCCGTTGCTTTCGACCAATGTGCCGTTGCCACGGCTACCACTGCCCAGTACTGCGAAACGCACTTAACCCAGGTTGTCTTGAATGATACCCAAGACCCTGCGAGCGACATCGGCTGGCGCAACGGTATTGATGTTCTTCTCGACAGTAACCTGCACGCTGTCACCCACCTTGCTCAGGCGGACCTGATAACGCTCGGCACGGGCTTCGATTTCTTCCTTGCTGGATTTGCTGCCAAACAGACGGCCGAAGAAACCCGGCTCGTTCTGAGGCGTTTTCGCCTTCTCTGCAAGGTTGATGTAGTACAGGCCAAGGCTGCGGTTGATATCTTCCACACGCCATTCACCCTGATCCAGTGCACGGCCGACGCTCGACCATGCACGATCCAGATCAGCACCCACGGTCAGGACCGGGTTACCGTTGCCGTCTTCGCTCAGCGCGACACGGCTAGGGGTGTCGTAGTCGCGGGCCGCCAGCAACGAAACCGAACCGCCCTTCTCGGCACTGCGGCTCATGCTGGCCAGCAGATCGTCGGTCAACGCGGAATCAAGCCCGAGGTTGGTGGTGCGTGCCGGGAAGCCAACGTCGGCAGTGCTGCCGGCTGGACGCTCGACGCTGACCACATAGACTTCACTGGTGTTGCGCTGAACGCCCGGTTCGATACGGACCCGGACACGGGTCTCGGAATCGGCCGACACGCCACTGGCGGTCAGGCGCTTGGCGACGGAAGCCGAGAGCTCGTCCAGACGCTGCCAGGTCGAGCTGAACTCACCGGTCTGCGGACGATCTTCGGCGATGCGGAAGCCATTGTCCTCAAAATACTGATGCGCCACCGGCCAGACTTCGGCAGGAGGACGCTGAGCCAGAATCCAGCGGGCATCGCCGCTTTTCTGCAGGCTGAAATCGCTCGCTTCGGCCACGGTCGACAGCGGCAGAGGGCGAGGCACCTTGTATTCACCCTTTACAGTGCTGTCGGCCACGTTACGTGGAATAGGCAGCAGCGGGTCCAGACGCTTGGCGCTGGAGATGTCGGCAGGCACCTGCATCGGTGCTGTCTGGGTGGCTTCAAGATAGTCACTGCCGCGATCGCGGAAGTAACCATCTTGCCCCCATAGCCAACCGCACCCACTGGTGCTGGAGATAATCAAGGCTAGTGCGGAAAGTCCGGCCAGTCGCTTCATTGCGTAGTGCTTCCTCAATTAAACCAGGACGCCGGACTGGCGCATGGCCTGACGCAGCGGTTCGTGACAGGCTTCGCTGAGCCAGGTGAGCGGCAGACGGATACCGTCCGGCATCAGACCCATTTCATGCAGCGCCCATTTCACGGGAATAGGGTTGGATTCGATGAACAGGGTGTTGTTGACCGGCATGAGCTTCTCGTGGATGGCCCGCGCCGTCTCGACATCACCGCGCATCGCGGCGGCACACAGCTCGCTCATGGCGCGCGGTGCAATGTTGGCCGTCACGGAAATGTTGCCCTTGCCGCCCAGCAGCATCAGCTCGACAGCCGTGGCGTCATCGCCGGAGTACACGAGGAAATCACTGCTGACGCCTGCCAGGATGTCCTTGGCGCGTTGCAGGTTGCCGGTGGCTTCCTTGATACCGATGATGTTGTTCACCTTCGACAGGCGCACGACAGTCTCGGGCAACATGTCGCAGGCGGTACGGCCCGGCACGTTATAGAGAATCTGTGGAATGTCGACGGCCTTGGCGATATGGCTGAAATGCTGGAACAGGCCTTCCTGCGTAGGCTTGTTGTAGTAAGGCGTTACCAGCAGGCATGCATCGGCACCCGCCGTCTTGGCGTTGGTCGTCAGCTCGACGGCTTCGCGCGTGGAATTGGCGCCAGTACCTGCAATCACAGGGATACGCCCTGCCACCTGGGCAACCACACGACGAATGACCTCGATGTGCTCGTTCACGTCGAGTGTCGCCGACTCACCTGTCGTGCCGACGGCAACAATGGCGTTGGTGCCCTCTTGCAGGTGGAAGTCCACCAGTTTGCTCAGGCTGTCCCAGTCCAGACGCCCCTGTGCATCCATGGGTGTGACCAGTGCCACCATACTGCCCGCAATCATGCAACCGCTCCTGCCGGAAAAAGAGAGCCGTAATGGTACTGGCGCTATCAGCCTTGTACAAGCGAAGTACCGCACTGCGAGCATTCCCCTGAGCGATGGTTTTCGCTACCCTTCGTCCTTTGATCCGTACTGGTCACCTGCGCACCTCGCTCAATCGATCGTTTTTTATCGCCAACCCCCTTGTTTACAAGCCTTGCAGCCCTGCCACGGGAAACTCATGCAGGCGTATCACAACAGGGTCCAGGCTGGCAGTCCGCGCTCTCGATCGTCGAAACAGCCCGGCAGGACCCAAAAAGTACCGACCGCTCATCGCTTAGGAATGCTGCATGTCGTCCACCCCCACAGTTCGCGAACAATTCCTTGTCCTCAGTGCCCTTGGCACAAACCCTATGGAGCTGACCAACGTCCTGTGCCGTGCCAGCCACGAAAGCCGCTGCTCGGTTATCAGCTCGCGCCTGACCCGTCACGGCGAATACAGCGCACTGGTTCTTCAGGTTTCCGGCAGCTGGGATGCCCTGGCACGTCTGGAGACCAGCCTGCCGGGGCTGTCGAAGAAGCACGACTTCACCATCAGCCTCGTACGCAGCTCCACGCTCGACAGCCGCCCGGAGGCCCTGCCTTATGTGGCCTATGTCAGCTCGGCGTATCGCCCGGACATCATCAACGAGCTGTGCCAGTTCTTCATCGACCACAACGTCGAGCTGGAAAACCTGATCTGCGACACCTATCAGGCACCGCAGACCGGCGGCACCATGCTCAATGCGACCTTCACGGTCACACTGCCGGCCGGCACACAGATCAGCTGGCTGCGCGACCAGTTCCTGGATTTCGCCGACGCCCTGAATCTCGATGCACTGATCGAACCCTGGCGTCCGCAAGCCCCCATGTAAGGAGTTCCCATGGCAGTTGCAGTAGATCAAGCCGTTCCCGACTTTCAGGCACCCGCCACAGGCGGACAAGAAGTCAGCCTTTCAGGGCTCAAGGGGCAACAGGTCGTCATTTATTTCTACCCCAAGGACAACACGCCGGGCTGCACCACTGAAGGCCAGGGCTTTCGTGACAGCCTTGAGCAGTTCCAGGCCGCCAATACCGTGGTCTTCGGTGTATCGCGCGACAGCCTGAAGACCCACGAGAACTTCAAGGCCAAGCAGGCCTTCACGTTCGAGCTGATCTCGGACAAGGACGAGGCTCTGTGCCAACTCTTCGATGTCATCAAACTCAAGAAGCTCTATGGCAAGGAATACCTGGGCGTTGACCGCAGCACCTTCCTGATCGACAAGGACGGCGTACTGCGCAAGGAATGGCGTGGCGTCAAGGTCCCCGGCCACGTGGACGAAGTGCTGGCCCAGGCTCAGGCCCTGAACAAGGCCTGATTGCCTGAATGCCGTGCTGCGGCGCGCAATGCACCGCAGCAAAGGCTACAACATCGGGGCGACACTGGGCGCATGACGCGGCCAGGCATCCAGAACAGCCTTGAACAGCGTCGCCAGCGGAATGGCGAAGAAGATACCCCAGAACCCCCACAAGCCTCCAAACAGCAGCACGGCGCAGATGATTGCGACCGGATGCAGGTTGACGGCTTCAGAAAACAGCAGCGGCACCAGCACATTACCGTCCAGCGCCTGAATGATGCCGTGCAGCACCATCAGGTAAATGAACTGATCGCCCCATCCCCACTGAAACAGGCCGATCAGCGCCACCGGCACGGTGACCACCACCGCTCCGACATAAGGCACCACCACCGAAATACCCACCAGCATCGCCAGCAGTGCCGCATAGTTGAGACCCAGCGCAGCAAAGGCAACGTAGGTCACACCACCACAGATGAATATTTCAATGACCTTGCCACGAATGTAATTGGCGATCTGGCGGTTCATCTCCTCGGCCACCCGTGTCAGCAAGGCTCGCTCACGCGGCAGATAGCCACGTACCCAGCGCCCGATCATCTGCCGGTCCTTGAGGAAAAAGAACACCAGGATGGGCACCAGAACCAGATAGATCATCAGGTTGACCAGCAGAGGAAGGCTGGACAGGGAAAACGTCAGGGCCAGCTGGCCGAATTTTCCGATCTCGCCGCGAGCGACTTCAATGGCTTGCAGCACTTGCTCGTCCGAAACCAGGTGCGGGTAACGCTCCGGCAGCAACAGCAGGAGCGACTGCCATTTGGCGAGCATGCCGGGCAGCTCATTGAACAGGGTAATCAACTGATGCCAGAGCAACGGCACCAGAACCAGCAGAAAGACCAGTAACACGCCCATGAACAGGGTGAACACCAGGCCGACCGCCCCTACTTCGGGCATGCGCAGGCGCTCAAGAAAGTTGACCACGCCCTGCATCAGAAAAGCCAGGACCAGACCGGCAAGCACAGGCGCCAGCATTCCCCCCAGGGTCAGAACGATGGTGAACGCCAGAAACAGCAACACGGCCAGTACAACAGCCTCCTCATCGGAGAAGTAGAGTTGTACCCAATTGCGAAGCACCTTGAACATCAAACATCCTTTTTCGGAGAGAGAGCGGGCAACACTTACGCCTTGCGCAACCAGTAGCGGTAGACGCCCGCGCAGACTTCTTCATGCAACAACACATGCCCCGCCAGCCTGGCAAAAGTCCGGAAATCACGCTGCGATCCCGCATCGGTCGCGATCACCTTCAATACCGCACCACTGGGCAGACGATTGAGCTCCATCTTGGCCTTGAGCAACGGCAACGGGCAATTGAGACCACTCGCATCGAGCTCGGCATCACAGGCCTCGGGTTGCATTACAGCGTCAGACATCGTTTCTCTCCAGGCGGACACATTGAATTGAAAAGGACTCGAAAAAATGTGTTCGGACATTTCAGACAGGGCAGCAAGAATACCTCACTCTGGTCAGCACACTATTGAGCCAGCTACAGTAAGGGTTCTCCAGCTCAGAGCCTAGTGCATGAATTTTTTGCGTCCTACATTGCTCACGCTCGCCTGCCTGCTTGCCATGCCGGCCATGGCCGATGATCTTCCATCCCTGGGCGACGCCAGCTCTTCCATCGTATCCCCCGAACAGGAACATCAACTGGGCCGGGCATGGCTGGGCCTGCTGCGCGCCCAGGTCGGCCAGCTGTCTGACCCTCAGCTCAAGGATTTCGTCGAAACGTCAGTCTATCGCCTTGCTGAAACAAGCCAGGTTCAGGACCGGCGTCTCGAATTCATTCTCATCAACAGCCCTCAGCTGAACGCCTTCGCAGCGCCCGGCGGGATCATCGGTGTCAACGGCGGGCTTTTCCTCAATGCCCAGACTGAAGGCGAATACGCCTCGGTGCTGGCTCACGAACTCGCTCACCTGTCACAACGCCACTTCGCTCGTGGCGTCGAGGCCCAGCAACGCATGCAGGTGCCCGTGATGGCCGCCATGCTGGCCGGTATCGTCATGGCCGCTGCCGGTGCCGGTGACGCCGGTATTGCGGCCATTGCCGGCTCACAGGCCGCCGCGATCCAGGAACAACGGCGCTTCTCGCGTCAGAACGAACAGGAAGCAGACCGCATCGGCATCCTGAACCTGGAAAAGGCAGGCTATGACCCGCGCAACATGCCGACCATGTTCGAGCGCCTCATGCGTCAGTATCGATTCGATGCCAAGCCACCGGAGTTCCTGCTGACCCACCCGGTCAGCGAGTCACGGATCGCCGACACCCGCAACCGTGCCGAACAGGCCAGGCCGGGCGGCAAGGAAGACAGCCAGCTCTATCAACTGATGCGTGCCCGTGTCGCACTGTTCTATGAAGAAACCCCCGGCATGGCCGCCAAGCGCTTCCGCGCCCAACTGGTGGAAAACCCGAACTCCGATGTTGCACGCTATGGGCTGACCATCGCGCAGATCAAGGGCGGACAGCTCAATGAGGCGCGCGAAGAACTCAAGCCATTGCTGGCCAAGGCGCCCAATGACATCACCTACAACATGACGCAGATCGATCTGGACATTGCCAACAACCGTCTGGCGGAAGCCCAGCAACGGGTTGATCGCATGCTCACGCTGTATCCGGGCAACTACCCTCTGAACGATATCCGCATCGATGTGCTGCTCAAGCAGAACCGCACCGCCGAAGCTGAAAAGGCACTGGAAGCCTTGCTGAAGACCCGCTCCGACGATCCGGACATCTGGTACGTCGTGGCAGAAACCCGGGGCCTGAACGGCAATACCATCGGGCTGCATCAGGCCCGTGCCGAATACTTTGCACTGGTCGGTGACTTCCGTCAGGCCATCCAGCAACTGGAATTCGCCAAACGCCGCGCCAGCAACAACTTCCAGCTGGCCTCCCGGATCGATGCCCGCCAGAAGGACCTGATCGATCAGGAACGGATGGTCAAGGACATGATGAACTGACCCCCTCCCCCCAAAACGAAAATCCCGGCGCTCTGGCCGGGATTTTCGTTTCAGAAACACCTGTCAGGCATTACCGGCCTGTTTAAGACGAGCAGCCTGGGTGAAGTCCAGCATGCGTTGCAAAGGACGCACGGCATGGGGAATCAGCGCAGGTTCGACGAAAATCTCGTTAGTCCCCTCTTGCAGGCACTGCAAGGTACGCTCAAGGGTGTTCATCGCCATCCATGGGCAATGCGCGCAACTGCGGCACGCCGCGCCATTACCGGCCGTCGGGGCTTCAATGAAGACCTTGTCCGGGCACAGCTGCTGCATCTTGTAGAAAATGCCGCGATCGGTGGCCACGATGAAGGTCTTGTTCGGCATTCTCTGCGCCGCTGCAATCATCTGGCTGGTGGACCCCACCGCATCCGCCAGCTCGATCACCGACTCGGGCGACTCGGGGTGGACCAGAACGGCTGCATCCGGGTACAGCGCCTTCATGTCCTCCAGTTGCTTGGACTTGAACTCTTCGTGAACGATGCAGGCACCGTCCCATAGCAGCATGTCGGCACCGGTTTCACGCTGGATATAACGCCCCAGATGCTTGTCGGGTGCCCAGATGATCTTTTCGCCGTTATCCATCAGGCTTTCGACGATTTCCAGCGCACAGCCGGAAGTCACGACCCAGTCGGCACGCGCCTTGACCGCCGCCGAGGTGTTGGCATAGACCACCACGGTGCGATCCGGGTGCTGATCGCAGAAAGCGGAAAACTCGTCGACCGGGCAACCGACATCCAGCGAGCAGGTGGCCTCGAGCGTGGGCATGAACACGCGCTTTTCCGGGTTGAGGATCTTGGCCGTCTCGCCCATGAAGCGGACGCCTGCCACCAGCACGGTACTGGCCGAATGATTGTTGCTGAAACGGGCCATTTCCAGAGAGTCGGCCACGCAACCACCGGTCTCCTCGGCCAACGCCTGAATGACCGGATCACAATAATAGTGGGCAACCAATACCGCATCCCTGGCCTTGAGCTCGGCAGCAATCGCGGCACGGTAATGGGCTTGTTCTTCGATACTCAACGCTTTGGGCTGTTTGGCATCAAGGTGAGCCTGTACCAGAAAGCGTTCGGAAATCTGCGTCATTTTTTAGCGGGACCTGAAGGCACGTAAGCGCGAGCGGCCAGTTTACACCGGAAAGACAAGGAAGAAAAAAGCCGACAGTCGTCGCAAGAGACTGATTTTTCGTCGATTTACCCGACAAACAACATAACGAGAATCATTCGCTCAAAGAGCGGGAAATAATTTCCTACCGCTCTCCATAAAAAACGCCAGTCGAAACTGGCGTTTTTTATTGGCCGCCTTTACTGCGGCTTGCGACGTCCGAAGCCAGGACGCTGGCCTGAACCGGCTGGCGGCCCACGACGCTTGCCCGACGGAGCGTCGTCATCCACCAGCTTGATGCCTGCACGCTTTGGCGAAGGCTTGGCCGGACGCTTGCTCACCTCGCTCGGACGCTCGGCAACAGGCGTACCACGGCCATTATCGGCTGGACGTGGCGAACGCGAACCGGGCTTGCCCGAGTCCTTGCGTGGCGATGGACGCTGAGTGGAGTCACCCCGCGAGCGCTCACCCGGAACCTGCGGCTGACGCGGCGTGCGCTCGCTGGTCGCCGGGGCGCCAACGGCCGGACGCAGTGTCCGTACACGCTCGTTCTTGCCCAGTGGTCGGGACGACTGACGCTGCAGACGCTCCAGCTTGTCCTTGGTCTTGGCGTTCATCTGCGGCTGGGCCACAGGTGTCAGGCCGACTTCGGCTGCCAGGATGTCGACCTCCTGCTGACTCATTTCGCGCCAGCGCCCCATCGGCAAGTCGGAATTGAGGAAAACCGGCCCGTAACGAACGCGCTTGAGGCGGCTGACCACCAGACCCTGGGATTCCCAGAGACGACGGACTTCACGGTTACGACCTTCCATCACCACGCAGTGATACCAGTGGTTGAAGCCTTCGCCACCCGGTGCCTGCTGAATGTCGGTGAAGCGGGCTGGCCCGTCTTCGAGGATCACGCCGTTCTTGAGGCGCAGCAGCATGTCGTCATCGACCTCGCCACGGACACGAACCGCATACTCGCGGTCCATCTCGAAAGACGGGTGCATCAGACGGTTGGCCAGTTCACCGTCGGTGGTGAACATCAGAAGACCGGTGGTGTTGATGTCCAGACGACCGATATTGATCCAGCGGCCTTCTTTCGGACGCGGCAGACGGTCGAACACCGTTGGACGGCCTTCAGGGTCGTCACGGGTGCAGATTTCGCCATCCGGCTTGTTGTACATGATGACGCGGCGTACCGTTTCGGCCGCCTCTTCGCGCTTGATGACACGGCCATCAACAGTAATGGCATCGTGCATATCGACGCGCTGGCCGAGGGTCGCATCCAGGCCGTTGACCTTGATCCGGCCCTGGCTGATCCAGGCCTCGACATCACGGCGCGAACCGACGCCAATGCGTGCCAGGACCTTCTGCAGCTTTTCACCTGCGGGTCTGATTTCCTGGCTGTCCTGCGTATCTTTTTCACTCATCTGGGCACCTCCCGGTGTGTCGAATCAGGGATTGCCGAGGACCGGCAAGACCTGTTGCCATGCGTACTGTGGATAGCCGCAGGGCGAAATACTTTGAACCTGGGCGACGCTGAATCGCCAAAGGGTCGCGAATCATACGCTCATGAAGCCCGTTGTGCATCCAGAGCCGGTTGAAAATCTGCCGTTCACTTCTTCTTTTTGCGACCAGTGGTCTTCAGCTTCGCCAGACGCATGGCCGACTCGGCCAGCACGGCACGCTTGTCATCCTTGTCGAGCTTTTTCCAGGCCTTGATTTCCCGCTTGCTGCGGCCACAGCCCAGGCAGATGTCGTCGTCAAACTTGCAGAGGCTGATGCAAGGGTTCCTGGTGCTGCTCATCGGGCGTGGCTCTCACCGTTTTGTGTATTAGCGCCTGGGGGCAGTTCGCGAATGAATTCGCTCCCACTCAGTAGGAGCGAAATCATTCGCGAAAGGCAATTAGACGTCGTCCTCAGGCTCTTTGTCCGGCTCATCGACCAGCAAATCATCGAAGTCGATCTTCAGACCCTGCTCCATGGAGTCGAGTTCGACCAACAGGCTGCGGAAGCTGGTTTCGTCCCGTGGCGCCTCGGGTTCTTCTGCATCGTCCTCAAGGCTGGCATCGGCCAGGGCCTGCAAGTGTGCCGGGACGGGGGCGTCGTCGAACTCAAGCACCGGCTCTGCTTCCATCTCGCGCAAGTCGGCCAGCGGCGGCAATTCGTCGAGGCTCTTGAGGTTGAAGTGATCGAGAAAACCTTTGGTGGTCGCGAACATGGCGGGTTTGCCGGGCACATCACGATACCCCACGATCCGTATCCACTCGCGCTCCAGCAATGTCTTGACGATATGACTGTTGACCGCCACGCCACGCACGTCCTCGATCTCGCCACGGGTGATCGGCTGACGATAGGCAATCAATGCCAGGGTTTCCAGCATGGCCCGGGAATAACGCTGAGGGCGCTCTTCCCATAGGCGCCCGACCCATGGCGAGAAGCGCTCGCGAATCTGCAGGCGATAACCCGAAGCCACTTCCTTGAGTTCAAAGGCACGGCCTTCACAGGACTTGCGCAGGATATCCAGCGCTTTCTTGAAAACCTTGGGCTCGGGACGCTCGGCCTCCTCGAACAGTTCATAGAGACGTTCAAGCGTCTGCGGTTTTCCGGAGGCCAGCAGAAACGCTTCAAGCAACGGGGCCAGTTCGCGGGGTTCATTGAGGTTCATGATTGAGTTCTTGCTCTACTCGGCTCGCGCCCGGACATGGATGGCCGCAAAGGGCTCGTTTTGGACCAGCTCGACCAGGGACTCCTTGACCAGTTCCAATACAGCCATAAAGGTCACGACCACACCCAGACGTCCTTCTTCTGCGCTGAACAATTCGGCAAAAGGCACAAAACCACCGCCTTTGAGCCGTTCCAGCACATCGCTCATGCGCTCACGGGTCGACAGTGTTTCACGACTGATCTGATGGCTCTCGAACATGTCGCCCCGACGCAGCACTTCGGCCATGGACATCAATACCTCTTCCAGGCTGACGTCCGGCAACAGCTTGCGGGCCCGCGCTTCGGGTGCATCGAGCCTGGGCACAATCACATCGCGCCCGACCCGTGGCAATTCATCGATACCTTCGGCCGCCGCCTTGAAGCGCTCGTACTCCTGAAGACGGCGAATCAGTTCGGCACGCGGGTCCTCTTCGTCCTCTTCGACTTCGGCCGAGCGCGGCAGCAGCATGCGCGACTTGATTTCGGCCAGCATCGCGGCCATCACCAGGTACTCGGCGGCCAGCTCAAGGCGCACGGTTTTCATCAGCTCGACATAACCCATGTACTGGCGAGTGATTTCTGCCACCGGAATATCGAGGATGTCGATGTTCTGTTTGCGGATCAGGTAGAGCAGAAGGTCGAGCGGGCCCTCGAATGCCTCGAGGAAAACCTCCAGGGCATCCGGCGGAATGTAAAGGTCCAGCGGCATTTGCGTGACCGCCTGCCCATAGACCAGGGCAAACGGCAACTCCTGCTGGGCATCGGCCTGACTGTCTACCGCTTCCACGTTCGTCATCAGGCGTCTTCGTCAAAGGGCGTCGGATCACCGCAGCCCACACGGATGACCTGCGGCTCGCCATCGGCCAGGTTGATGACGGTAGACGCCGAAATTCCGCCCATTCCGCCGTCGATAATCAGATCCACCTGATGCTCCAGGATCTGGCGCATCTCGTAAGGATCGCTCAAGGGAACGCTGTCGCCCGGCATGATCAGGCTGACACTCATCAACGGCTCGCCCAGTTGCTCCAGCAAGGCCTGGGCAATCGGATGGCTGGGCACCCGCAGGCCGATGGTGCGGCGCTTGGGGTGCAGGATCAGGCGTGACACTTCGCGGGTGGCATTGAGGATGAAGGTGTAAGGCCCGGGCGTATGGGTCTTGAGCGCACGAAAGGCGCCGGTATCGACCTTGGCGAACAGGCCCAGCTGTGACAGGTCACAGCACATCAGGGTGAAATTGTGCTTGTCGTCCAGCTGGCGCAAGCGACGAATGCGCTCGATGGCACTCTTGTCACCGATCTGGCAACCCAGCGCATAGGACGAATCGGTTGGGTACACCACCAGCCCGCCGGCTTTGATGATTTCCGCCGCCTGTTTGATCAGGCGCGGTTGCGGGTTCTCCGGGTGGACCTGGAAAAATTGACTCACGGTAACTTCCTGTTCAGACGGAGGCAGTAGGCTGTTCATGTTTGAATCTGCACCACAGGGGCGGCAAATCCTCAGGTAACGGACGATAGATGCCGATCTCGGACCAGGCCCCAGGCCCGTGAAAATCGCTGCCGGCAGTGACCAGCAGACCGAACTCGCGAGCCAGTATGGCCAGGGTCCCCACCTGTTCGGCAGGTTGCATCCCGTTGACCACTTCGATGGCATGACCACCGGCCTGGATGAAATCGGCGACCAGTCTACGCCGTTTACTGCGTGTGAAGTCATAATGCGATGGATGCGCCAGGCTGACCCAGGCACCTGAAGCCCGCAAGGTCGCGACGGTTTCTTCCAGGGTCGGCCAATGCTGTTTCACATCCCCCAGCTTGCCCGCCCCCAGCCATTTGCGAAACGCTTCGGCGCGATCCTTGACGAAACCGGCACGCACCAGGAAATCGGCAAAATGAGGCCGGGCCGGCGCATTGCCGCTGTCGCCCAGTTCCTGCTGGATCGCCCGGGCACCCTCCAGCGCCCCTGGCATACCTTTGATCGCCAATTTACGGCTGATTTCTTCGGCCCGCAGCCAGCGGCCTTCATGCAAACGGTTGATCGCATCGACCAGCGCCTGGGCCTTTACATCGAATCCGTAGCCCAGAATGTGAATGGTCGCCCCACCCCAGGTGCAGGACAATTCAACCCCGTTGACCAGTTGCATCCCCAGCGAATGCGCGGCCGCACGGGCCTCTTCGAGGCCTTCGACCGTGTCATGGTCGGTCAGTGAAAGGACGCGCACGCCGTTTTCATAGGCACGGGCAACCACGGCGGCCGGCGCAAGAGAGCCGTCCGAAGCGGTGCTGTGGCAGTGCAGATCAACATTCATGTCAGGGTGCTTTCGCTGTCTTTGATGTTTGTTATTATGCCGTCACATCCTGCTTCTGGCTGCTATTGTGAAACAACTCATCGACTTCATCCCGCTGCTCCTGTTTTTCGCCGTCTACAAAACCGAACCCCAAGCCGTCGACATCCTGGGCCACAGCTACATGCTGGGCGGTATTTTCAGTGCGACGGCCATGCTGATTCTCAGTTCTGTGGTGGTGTACGGCATTCTGTACGTCAAGCAGCGCAAACTGGAAAAGAGCCAGTGGCTGACCCTGATTGCCTGTCTGGTCTTCGGCAGCCTGACCCTGGCCTTTCACAGCGAAACCTTCCTCAAGTGGAAAGCGCCGGTGGTCAACTGGCTGTTTGCCCTGGCTTTCGCCGGCAGCCATTTCATCGGTGAAAAACCACTGATCCAGCGCGTCATGGGCCATGCCCTGAACCTGCCTGCAGCCGTCTGGACCCGGCTCAACGTGGCCTGGGTCCTGTTCTTCCTGTTCTGTGGTGCGGCCAACCTGTATGTCGCCTTCACTTATCAAGACTTCTGGGTCGACTTCAAGGTCTTCGGCAGCCTGGGCATGACACTGATCTTCCTGGTCGCCCAGGGCATCTACCTGAGCCGTCACCTGAGTGACGCGGCACCTTCTTCCACCACCAAAACCGAGGACTGACATGCTCTACGCCATCATCGCCACAGACGTTGCCGACTCGCTGGAAAAACGCCTGAGCGTACGTCCTGCTCACCTGGAACGACTCAACGCCCTCAAGGATGCAGGTCGTCTGGTCCTGGCTGGCCCGCACCCTGCCGTGGACAGCAATGACCCGGGTTCTGCCGGCTTCAGCGGCAGCCTGATCGTCGCCGAGTTCGACTCCCTGACCGCCGCCGAAACCTGGGCCAAGGCCGATCCGTTCGTGGCTGCTGGCGTTTATGCCAATGTCGTGGTCAAGCCGTTCAAGCAAGTCCTGCCGTAACCCTTCTTGCACAAGCGGTATGTAGGAGCGACCCTGGTCGCGAAAATGGTATTCCAGACGGTAGAGATGTACCGGCCTCTTCGCGGATGAATCCGCTCCTACACCTTCACCTGCTCATCATTCCTGACGCCCTGCCGACAACCTACTCAATGTCCGAATAAAAGACTGCATTATCAGGGAGTTCAGATGCGTCCAGGTGCTTTGTGTCTGTTGATGGTGGTACTCGCGGCAACGGTTGAGGTTCAGGCTGAGGAAACCAGTCCCTCCAGCACCCCGCCGGCAGTGCACTTACCCGGCCAGTCCAGTCAGATTACCGAGCTTCAGCAACGCCTCAAGGAAAGCGAGCGTCTGCGGGAAGAAGCTCTCAGGCAGGCGCAGAATGCCGAGACCGATCGCGAGAACGCGCAACTGACGCGTTTGCGGCAAGAGAACCAAAGACTCAAGTTACAACTCAAAGAAGCACAATCCGCCACCTCTTCACGAATGCTGACAGAGCAACAACAATGGTTCATCGCAGGGGGTAGCGTTGCGATGACCTCCCTTCTGTGCGGTATATTGGTCGGCGGTAGACGTAAGAAACGTCAGCAATGGCTAAATTGAGTGAGTCATGAGCGAGCTGTTATTAATTGATGATGATCAGGAGCTCTGTGAGCTTCTGAGCAGTTGGCTGAATCAGGAAGGCTTTCAGGTGCGGGCCTGTCACGATGGCAACAGCGCACGTCGCGCACTGGCTGAAACAGCCCCGGCAGCCGTCGTCCTGGATGTGATGCTGCCCGACGGCAGCGGCCTCGAGTTGCTCAAGCAATTGCGCACCGATCACCCCGAACTCCCCGTCGTGATGCTGTCGGCCCGCGGCGAACCGCTGGATCGCATCCTTGGCCTTGAGCTGGGTGCCGACGACTATCTGGCCAAACCCTGCGACCCACGCGAGCTGACGGCCAGGCTACGGGCCGTGCTGCGCCGCAGTCACCCGGTTGCCACGCCCAGCCAGCTTGAACTGGGTGACCTGTGTTTCAGCCCGGTGCGCGGCGTGGTCAGTATCGATGAAAAAGAACTGACCCTGACCCTTTCGGAAAGCCGCCTGCTTGAAGCGCTGCTGCGTCAGCCCGGCGAGCCGCTGGACAAGCAGGAGCTCGCTCAACTGGCCCTGGGACGCAAACTGACCCTCTACGACCGCAGCCTGGACATGCACGTCAGCAACCTGCGCAAGAAGATCGGCCCGCACCCCGATGGCCGGCCACGAATCGTGGCCCTGCGCAGCCGCGGCTACTTCTACAGCCTGTGAAACGACAGGCCCCGACGCCTGTAAAGACGGGGCCTGACGCGCTTTACACAAGCTTTACCCAAGGCTGACCGCCCTTGACCTTGATCTCCCTAAACTGGGCTCCAACGGCACAGAGCCGGACTAGAGACAAGGAGATTCACCATGCGCAAGACCCTGATCGCTTTGATGCTCGCAGCAGCCCTGCCTACCGTTGCCATGGCTGCTCCACAACCCGGCGGCCCTGATTTCGATGCTCCTGGCATGCATCAGGATCGTGATCACCGGGGTCCAGGCCCGGACATGAAACGCGGCCCGGGCCCTTTCGGTGAACTGGACCTGGATCGCGAACAGCGCCAACAGATCGGCAAGTTGCTGGGCGAGCAGATGCACAGTCGCCATGAAATCACCGAACGCTACCTGGCCAAGCTGTCCCCGGCCGACCAGAAAGCCCTGCAAGACGAACTGGCAGCCAAAAAGGCCAAGACCGACAGCGACATTCGTGCCCTGCTCAAACCTGATCAACAGAAGCAGTTCGACGAAATCAAGAAAAAACAGGAAGAACGCCGTGCCGAATGGGCGGAATTCAAAGCCTGGAAGGCAGAAAAAGCAAAAAAGGCGCAATAATCGCCCTGATTGTGAGCTTGCTCACGTAATCCAGACCCGACAGGCTCCGCAGCCTGCCGGGTTTCTCCATTGAGGTCATTCTGTGCGCTCATTGTTCTGGCGAATTCTGGCCAGCTTCTGGCTAGCCATTGCCCTGGTTGCAGGCCTGTCGATTCTGCTTGGGCACATGCTCAATCAGGATGCCTGGATTCTCAACCGTCACCCGGTCCTGAACGATCTGCCGAAACAGTGGGCGCAGATCTATGAAGAACAAGGAGCCGTCACCGCCCAGGACTACCTGCAAAACATAAAGCGTCGCTATCGGATCGACGTTCAGGTGCTCAATGACAATGGCGAACCCGTGATACCGGGAACCTTCCCCCCACGCGCCGCCGCTTTCGAAGCCCGCCAGCAGGACGATCCGCGCCAATTGCCATGGCGTCGCCTGACCACCGAATACACCAGTGCCAATACCGGCATCACTTACCTGCTGATCTTTCGCATTCCACACCCCGAACTGGAAGACTGGCACCGCCGCAGCCTGATGTGGCCGCTGAGTGCGCTGGGGATCGCGCTGGTGGTACTGACCCTGTTCAGCTTGCTGGTGACGCTCTCCATCACCCGGCCACTGAGTCGTCTGCGTGGAGCCGTGCATGACCTGGGGCAAACCAGCTATCAACAACACAGCCTGGCGCAACTGGCCAACCGACGTGATGAGTTCGGCGTGCTGGCGACCGACTTCAACCGCATGGGTGCCCGCCTGCAAAGCCTCATCGGCAGTCAGCGTCAGTTACTGCGTGACGTCTCCCATGAACTTCGCTCGCCTCTGGCGCGACTGCGCATTGCCCTTGCACTGGCAGAACGCGCAGAACCGGCTGAAAGGGAAAAACTCTGGCCACGTCTGGGCCGTGAATGCGATCGCCTGGAGGCCTTGATCAGCGAAATTCTGGCACTGGCACGCCTGGATGCAGACTTTGGCAGCCCGGAACCCGTGGACGTGAGCGAAATGCTGCATCGCCTGAAAAACGACACCCAACTGGACGGCACCCAGCAGGATATAAAGCTTCAAATTCAGGACAACCTGCAACTGCAAGGCTGGCCGGACATGCTGG
Source organism: Pseudomonas sp. NPDC089734 (assembly GCF_044748865.1). Classification (NCBI taxonomy): domain Bacteria; kingdom Pseudomonadati; phylum Pseudomonadota; class Gammaproteobacteria; order Pseudomonadales; family Pseudomonadaceae; genus Pseudomonas; species Pseudomonas sp. NPDC089734. The sequence continues at coordinate 37,312 of NZ_JBIVGV010000028.1, forward strand.
AACGTGCCGTGGACAACCTGCTGCGCAACGCCCTGCGCTTCAACCCACCGGGCCAGCCTATCGATGTCCAGGCCGTGCGCATGGAAAACCACATACGACTGAGCGTCCGCGACCGTGGTCCCGGTGTCGCGCAAGAGCATTTGCCACAATTGGGCGAACCGTTCTATCGGGCACCGGGCCAGACAGCTCCCGGTCATGGCCTGGGACTGGCCATCGCGAAACGGGCGGCGGAGCGCCACGGGGGCAGCCTGACACTGGGCAATCATCCACAAGGCGGCTTCCTTGCCACACTGGAAATTCCCTTCGCCCCCGTCAACCCGCAGACAAACGGATAAAGTCCGGTCGCCCGACCGGGCGACCGGCCATCAGCCCTGCCATTCGCTGACAAACCCGTCCACGGCCACTTTCGGCGCTTCACGCGGCGGGTTTTGCGGAGTCCCCAGATACAGGAAGGCGATGACCTCTTCATCAGCAGACAGGCCGAAGCCCTTGGCAACCAGAGGCGAATATGACAGCTCGCCGGTACGCCACACCGCACCGATGCCCTGCGCATAGGCCGCCAGCAATACACCATGAGCGGCACAACCGGCCGTGATCAGTTGTTCCTTGCGCGGCACCTTGAAGTGATCCTGCAACCGGGCAACCACCACGACCACCAGGGGTGCACGCAACGGGCCGAGGCGCGCCTTTTCCAGTGCCTGAGGCGTCACTTCGCCACCGCCTTGCTGCAATGCTTCGGCCAGCAACTCGCCCATACGTTCGCGGGCGGCCCCCTCAACCGTGATAAAACGATAAGGCCGCAACTGGCCATGATCCGGCGAACGCAAGGCCGCGCCAAACAGGATTTCCCGCTGCGCTGCATCCGGGGCGGGTTCGACCAATCGCGGAACGGAAACACGATTGAGCAAAACGTCGAGAGCCTCCATGGGCAATCTCCTTGGAAATGGGTCGGGCATTCTAGAATGTGTTCAGACTCAATAACGAGTGTGTCGGGAAATTACTTACCATCAATGACGGCGACCTGTCGGTTTACATGGCCTCAAGCACAGGTAAAATGGCCGCCTTTCCCTATAAAAGTCAGAGCAGTTCATGGCGTTGCCGACCCTTCGCATCATCGGTTTCATTATCGGCATCTTCCTGATCACCCTGGCGGTCGCCATGATCGTGCCCATGGCGACACTCGTGATATACGACCGCTTCGAAGACCTGCGTTCCTTCCTGTGGGCCAGCGCCATTACCTTCATGGCCGGCCTGGCGCTTGTGGTCCCCGGTCGTCCTGAACATGTGCATCTTCGCCCCCGGGACATGTACATGCTCACGGTGTCCAGCTGGATCATCGTCTGTATCTTCGCCGCCCTGCCTTTCCTGCTGACCCAGCACATCAGCTACACCGACTCGTTCTTCGAGAGCATGTCCGGCATCACGGCCACTGGCTCGACCGTGCTCAGCCACCTGGACAGCATGTCGCCGGGGATTCTCATCTGGCGCTCGATGCTGCACTGGCTGGGGGGTATCGGCTTCATCGGCATGGCGGTCGCGATCCTGCCCCTGCTGCGCATCGGTGGCATGCGCCTGTTCCAGACCGAGTCATCCGACCGCTCGGAAAAGGTCATGCCCCGCTCGCACATGGTGGCCAAGTTCATCGTCCTGGCTTATGTCGGCTTCACGGCCCTGGGCAGCCTGGCCTTCTGGGCTGCGGGCATGAGCCTGTTCGATGCGATCAACCACTCGATGTCCGCGATTTCCACCGGCGGATTTTCCACGTCAGATCTCTCCCTGGCCAAGTGGCCACAACCGGCCGTGCACTGGGTCGCGATCGTGGTAATGATTCTCGGCAGCCTGCCTTTCACCCTGTACGTGGCCACCTTGCGCGGCAACCGCAAGGCCCTGTTCAGGGACCAGCAGGTTCAGGGGCTGATAGGCCTGCTGCTGGTGACCTGGCTGCTGATGACCCTCTGGTATGGCGCAACCACCGATCTGCCCTGGAGCGAGGCGCTTCGGCACGTGGCCCTGAACGTGACCTCGGTCGTCACCACTACCGGTTTCGCCCTGGGCGACTACAGCCTGTGGGGCAATTTCTCGCTGATGCTGTTCTTTTATCTGGGCTTCATTGGCGGCTGTTCGGGCTCGACGGCCGGAGGCGTAAAGATCTTCCGTTTCCAGGTGGCCTATATCCTGCTCAGGGCCAACCTCAATCAGTTGATCCACCCACGCGCAGTCATCAAGCAGACCTACAACGGCCATCGGCTGGACGACGAAATCGTTCGTTCGATCCTGACCTTTTCGTTCTTCTTTACCATCACCATCTGCGTGATCGCCCTGATGCTCTCATTGCTGGGTCTGGACTGGATGACCGCCCTGACCGGCGCAGCCAGCACGGTTTCCGGCGTCGGGCCGGGGCTGGGTGAAATCATCGGGCCAGCGGGCAACTTCTCGACCCTGCCGGATGCTGCAAAATGGATTCTGTCCGGTGGCATGCTGCTGGGACGACTGGAGATCATCACCATTCTGGTGCTGTGTGTGCCGGCCTTCTGGCGGCATTGATGCCCCGCTCACCCGCTCTCGGCTAGACTGTTCCCCAACAAGGCCGATACGAGGGTGAGCATCATGGACCACATCAAGCGCTTTGCGAGCTTTGCCGAGTTCTACCCTTTCTATTTGCAGGAACATCGCAGCAGCATCAGCCGACGCCTGCACTTCATCGGCACCAGTCTGGTGATATTCCTGTTGGCATTCGGTATCGGCAGCGGTCGGTGGTGGTTGCTGTGGTGGCTTCCCGTTGCCGGTTACGGCTTTGCGTGGGCAGGCCATTTCTTCTTTGAGAAAAATCGCCCGGCCACTTTCCGGCATCCGTTCTACAGCCTGCTCGGCGATTTCGTCATGTACCGCGACATGCTGCTGGGCAAGATTCCGTTCTGAGCTGGATCAGACGACAGACTCGCCGACTTCCTCCGGCTCCGGCTGCACAAGATTCCTTTCCCGCTGGTGCGCATCGGCCAGACGAAACAGTTCGATGGTGCCATCCAGGTGTTCGATCAGGGCCGTGCAGGACTCCACCCAGTCGCCACAGTTGAGGTATTCCACCTCCCCGACCCTGCGAATTTCTGCATGGTGGATATGCCCGCACACTACGCCATCGAGTCCTCGCTTCACGCATTCGTGAGCAATGGCTTCCTCGAAGTCGCTGATGAAATTCACGGCGGTCTTGACCTTGTGTTTCAGGTAGGCAGACAGCGACCAGTAGCCGTAACCGTATTTCGCCCGCCAATGGTTGAGCCAGCGGTTGAGGGTCAGCGTGAATTCATAGGCCGAATCGCCCAGAAAGGCCAGCCAGCGGTGATAGCGGGTGATGACATCGAACTGATCGCCATGGATCACCAGCAAGCGACGGCCGTCCGCCGTCACGTGCTCCACCTCGTCCACCAACTGGATATTGCCCAGGATCAGCTTCGAGTAACGGCGCAGAAACTCATCGTGATTGCCGGTGATATAGATCACCTCAGTGCCGCGCTTGCTCATGGTCAGCAGCCGACGGATCACATTGGTATGCGCCTGGGGCCAGTACATGCCGCTGCGCAGCTTCCAGCCATCGATGATGTCGCCCACCAGATACACCTTGTCGGCCCGATAACGCTTGAGGAAAGCCGACAAGTGTTCCGCCTGACAGTCCCGAGTGCCCAGATGCACATCGGAAATCCACAAGGTCCGCACACATTGCTTGGAGCTGGGTTTGGCAAGCTGAGCACTGCTCATGGGCGACCTCCGCAGGTTTTCCAAGAGAGTGCGTCATGGGCGTTAACCGAATGTGACACCATCATGACCGTGTGATGACACCCCTTCGTACCGGTGTAGACTGGTCCGCCATCTTGTCGACCAGGTATCCACATGAATCAGCGTTCAGCCCTCGGGGCCTTGCATATCGGGGCACTGATGTTTGGCCTGGCCGGGGTACTCGGCAAACTGGCGGCAGCTTCCCCCTCGGTCATCGTGTTTGGTCGCGCCGCCTTTGCTGCGACTGCCTTGGGGCTATTCATTCGCATTGCCCGCAATACCCCTTGGCAATCGTTGCCCACAAGGCACTGGGCAACACTGCTGCTCAGTGGGGTCTTACTGAGCGCTCACTGGGTAACGTTCTTCATGGCAGTGAAGATCTCGGGCGTGGCCGTGGCGACCCTGGGGTTCGCCAGCTTTCCGGCCTTCACGGTGATCCTTGAAGGCCTGTTCTTTCGCGAGCGGATCCGTCGCATGGAAATGCTTCTGGTGCTGCTGGTCAGTGCGGGCCTGATTCTGGTTACGCCTGATTTCGACTTCGCCAACAAGGCCACCACCGGCCTGCTGTGGGCGATTCTTTCAGGGCTGACGTTCTCTCTGTTGTCGCTGGTCAACCGTGCCAGCTCCGCGCATGTCCCGCCGGTCCAGGCTGCGCTGTGCCAGAACCTGATTGTCGCGCTGTGCCTGTTACCTGCCGCCTTTGGAGAACTGAAAGACGTCTCTAGACTGGACTGGTTATGGATAGGGCTGCTGGGCGTGTTCTGTACGGGCCTGGCTCACAGCCTGTTCGTCGCCAGTCTGGCCGTGATCAAAGCCCGCACTGCCGCGATTGTCTTTGCCATGGAGCCCCTTTATGGCATTGCGTTCGCCTGGCTGATATTCGCTGAAACACCATCGCCGCGCATGCTGCTGGGGGGTGCATTGATCATTGTCGCCATCATGGTTTCAGGGCTGATGAATCAAAAGGACACCACGCCCGCCACAGCCGCCGGGAATCACTGACGCTCTGGCTGACCCGACCTGTCGTTATGACCCAGATCGCGCTGCGGATCGATCTGGTCACGTACCCGCTGCTTGAGCACCTTGGCTTCCGGAAACCCGCCATCGGCCTTTCTCTCCCAGATCTGCACGCCATCACAGGTAATGCGAAACACCCCGCCCGTACCGGGTTCCAGAGAAACCTTGCCCAGATCGTCCGAGAACGTACTCAACAACTCCTGAGCCAGCCAGGCGGCACGCAGTAACCATTGGCACTGGGTGCAATAAGTAATGACGACTTCAGCTTTTACATCGGACATGAATGAACTCTTCAGACAAGTTAATCGAGGGCTCCACAACCTGGGTCATGATAAACACTCCCGGTTTTCATGACGCCCTCGAGGTGCCGTTTTTTACCGATCAAACCGTGAATGATCACGAGCCTCTATGCGCAAGAAATTGCGCACTGCCTGCGGGCAACTGATCGGAAGCCCACTTTCCCTCCTCATCACTCCAGCATCGCGACCCACTGCGCAACACATTGCGCAGTCACGCAAGGTATTGCGCACATCCCTCTGAAGTCCTGTTCAAGAAACAAACGATCTCGTCACACAAAAACCATAACACACTGATTTATATGAAAAATTAAAATCAGGCATGCCTTTTGACTGTGCCTTTGCCATTCAACGGGCAATAGGGCCCGTCACCACGAAGGAACAAGGAATGTCCACAGGCATTCACCAGGCCAACTACCTGCTGATAGACGGAGCCCTGCACCCGCATGCCATTCGTTATCTGCAACAACGGGGTGAGCCTCTGGAAATCGATCCCCTCTACCTCGGGACGTCCCTGGCTCCGATCATGGAACAAGGGCCAATCCTGGTGCATGCCCCCGTCGGCACCTCATTGATCGATGAATGGCAACAGACCCCGGCCCGACACGAACATGCCATTTTCCTCACCAGTCAGGCTCCCTTGCAGACGGTTGCCCGACATCTGCGCCATTTCATCAAACCGCCGGATCATCTCGGCAATACCAGTCTGCTGCGCTTTGCCGACCCTGTCGTGTCGCATTTCTGGCTGTCGAGCTACGGCCAGAAACACCTGAACACCCTGCTCGGCCCCATCAACGACGCCTGGGTCAAGGCCCCGGTTCATCAGTGGCAAGCCAGCCCGGAGGAACCCGTCACCCGGTTTACCCGCACAGCCCCGCCTGAAGACTGGAACGATCGATTCGCCCTGTTGGGGGAGCCTCAACTGGCAGCCTTTGAACAGGCATATCAGTGGCTGTTCATGAGGCAGATTCATGCCTGGCTGACTGAACAGCATCCTCAGAGATTTGCCGCACACAGCGCCGAACAAGTTCAGAACTGGCTGGAACGGGTACTGGACACAGGGCAGGCATGGGGGTTGATCAGTGAGTACGCCTTCGTGACCTGGGCGGATATCTGCCACACGTGGGGCCTCGATTTCATGGAACGGGCCGACAGCCCCTATCAACACTGGCTCGCACTGTTTCCCGAACAGAAGCACCTCCCTCCCGAGTTGCGTATCGAAGCCCTGGACGATTACTGCCACACCACACTGAACGCCACGGACGCGACACATGACGGTTAAACACGGAACCCTTCAACAGCGGCGCGCAGCACGCTTCGACAAGACACCCGCCAGTGCCACCGGCCAGTGCCCGTTCAAGGGCCCGGACATTGCCATTGTTCCCGTGCGCTATGCGCTGGACCGTTCCCGCTACGATGCCCATCCCAAACAGCTCAAGCCACTGCCGGCACAAGGCCGCTGGAGCAC
>NZ_JBIVGV010000029.1:0-13569 GCF_044748865.1 Pseudomonas sp. NPDC089734
TGTGCCAGACAAACCCGGCCGGGACCGGAAACTGCATGGGCGTGACGTCCGCGACGCCTTGACGACGCAGCAGATAGTAAAATCGTTCCAAGCCGCATCACCGGTACCAAAGCTCGTTATCAGCGTCAGCTGGCCACCGCTATCAAGCGCGCCCGCTTCCTGGCCTTGCTGGCCTACACCGACAGCCACGGCCGCTGAGACCGGGTAGTCGACAAAGTAGTAAGGGATCGAATGCATGCGTGCCTTGGCTGAATTCATCATGCGGGGACGTGTGCAGGCCACGCTGGTCGTGGTCGGATCTGCGGCATTGCCGCTGTTGTTCTGGTTGAGTGCCGCTGCGGCTAGTCTTGCGCTACTGCGGCGCGGTTCGGACGCCTTGGGCGTCATTGGTGCGGGAGTGTTGTCAGCACTGGTTTGCTGCTTCCTCCTGAAAGATCCCACAGCCCTGCTGGTGCTGTTGGGAGCTTGTGGCCTGTCGCTGGTTTTGCGCGCAGGTCATTCCTGGAATCGCGTGCTGCTGGTCAGCGTGGCAGTCGGGTTGTTGTGTGCAGTGAGCCTTGGGACGTTATTCAGCCCAATGGTCGATAGTCTGGCGCGTGAGTTCGAGAGAGTCATGCCCCAGGCCTTCGGTGAGGTCTACGAGAAACTCTCGGTCGACCAGCGAGCGTCCCTCGCTTCACTGACTGTGCCACTCATTATCGGTTCGATGGCGGTCATGTTTCAGGTTTTCAGTGTGTCGTGCCTGATTCTTGGGCGCTACTGGCAAGCGTTGTTGTACAACCCGGGTGGTTTTGGTCGCGAATTTCGCCAGATCAGAATCCCCAAGGGACTGGCGTTGTTGCTGCTGGCAGTCATGTTTGTGGGGCCGTTTTTCGGTGCACAGATGTTGATTCTCCTGCCGTTGTGCAGCATACCGCTGGTCTTCGCCGGGCTGGCCCTGATTCATTGGCTGGTGGCGCAAGAAAGGCTGGCCGGTTTCTGGCTGGTGGGTTTGTACGTGACGCTGATGCCATTCATGCACCTGATAGGTCCGTTGCTCGTGGTTACGGCCATTGTCGACAGCCTGATTGATTTTCGCGGTCGTCTTGGATCGAAGGATCCGGATAACGCGAGCGGTGAAGGTTAAAAGTTAAGAGGATTTTCACATGCAACTGATCCTTCTGGAAAAAGTCGCCAACCTGGGCAACCTGGGCGACAAAGTAAACGTTAAGGCCGGCTACGGTCGTAACTACCTGCTGCCATACGGCAAAGCAACCGCTGCAACCGCTGCCAACCTGGCTGCGTTTGAAGAGCGTCGTGCAGAGCTGGAAAAACTGGCTGCAGAGAAAAAGGCTTCTGCCGAAACTCGCGCTGCCCAACTGGCTGAGCTGGAAGTGACCATCACTGCCACCGCTGGCGACGAAGGCAAGCTGTTCGGCTCGATCGGCACTCACGACATCGCTGACGCACTGACCGCTTCTGGCGTTGAAGTTGCGAAAAGCGAAGTTCGTCTGCCGAACGGCACTATCCGTAACGTCGGCGAATACGACGTTGCCGTGCACCTGCACAGCGACGTAGAAGCGACCGTTCGCGTTGTCGTGGTAGCTGCTTAAGCAGTCCAATCGTCTGGCGGCTTGCCCGCTAGAGGATTAACATCAGGCACGATCCTGTTTTACAGGTCGTGCCTTTTGTCTTTCTGTCAGCTCCATTCTGTAAACCTCGAATTCAAGTGGCCATGAACGATATTTCCGCCCCCGAGCAATACGATCTGCAAACCGCTGCCCTCAAGGTGCCTCCACATTCCATCGAGGCCGAACAGGCTGTGCTCGGTGGTCTGATGCTGGACAACAACGCCTGGGAGCGCGTGCTCGATCAAGTATCCGATGGCGATTTCTACCGACATGACCACCGTCTGATCTTCCGTGCCATTGCCCGGCTGGCGGACCAGAACAGCCCGATTGACGTGGTCACCCTGTCCGAGCAACTGGACAAGGAAGGCCAGACCTCACAGGTCGGCGGTCTGGCCTACCTCAGTGAGCTGGCGAAGAACACGCCGTCGGTCGCGAACATCAAGGCTTATGCCCAGATCGTGCGCCAGCGGGCCACCCTGAGGCAGTTGATCGGCATCAGCAACGAAATTGCCGACAGTGCGTTCAACCCTGAAGGTCGTACCGCCGAGGAGATCCTCGACGAGGCCGAACGGCAGATCTTCCAGATCGCCGAAGCACGCCCCAAAACGGGCGGGCCGGTGGGGGTCAACGACCTGCTGACCAAGGCCATCGATCGTATCGACACGCTGTTCAACAGCAATAACGCGATTACTGGCCTGTCCACCGGTTATACCGACCTGGACGAAAAGACCAGTGGTCTGCAACCGGCCGACCTGATCATCGTCGCCGGTCGTCCGTCCATGGGTAAGACCACGTTCGCCATGAACCTGGTGGAAAACGCGGTGCTGCGCAGCGACAAGGTCGTGCTGGTCTACTCGCTGGAGATGCCAGGCGAATCGTTGATCATGCGTATGCTGTCCTCCCTGGGGCGCATCGATCAGAGCAAGGTGCGGGCCGGTCAGCTGGACGATGACGACTGGCCACGCCTGACATCGGCCGTGAACCTGCTCAATGACCGCAAGCTGTTCATCGATGACACCGCAGGTATCAGCCCGTCCGAGATGCGCGCGCGTACTCGCCGGGTGGCCCGTGAGCACGGTGATATCGCGATGATCATGATCGACTACCTGCAGTTGATGCAGATCCCGGGTTCCGGCGGTGACAACCGTACCAACGAGATTTCCGAGATTTCCCGCTCCTTGAAAGCCCTGGCCAAGGAGTTCAACTGCCCGGTCATCGCGCTCTCGCAGCTCAACCGCTCTCTGGAGCAGCGGCCTAACAAGCGCCCCATCAACTCCGACTTGCGTGAATCCGGAGCGATCGAGCAGGACGCCGACGTCATCATGTTCGTGTATCGCGACGAGGTGTATCACCCGGAGACCGAGTACAAGGGCGTCGCCGAGATCATTATCGGTAAGCAGCGTAACGGTCCGATCGGGACGTCCCGTCTGGCGTTCATCGGTAAATACACCCGTTTCGAGAACCTGGCACCGGGCAGTTACAACTTCGAGGACGAGTGATTTCCGGTTTCGACGGGGGCGAATTCATTCGCGAATGAATTCGCTTCTGCGTCAGTTTTTCTGTAAACGACTAATCCGACCATCCTCGTCGGATTTGGTTATTTTTTGTGCTATATTCCGCGCCCGCGATTTTTCCAACGTGCAAACGTAGGTCCTGACATGCAAGCAGCCAAGCCGTTATTTGACTATCCCAAGTACTGGGCCGAATGTTTCGGACCAGCACCTTTCCTGCCCATGAGCCGGGAAGAGATGGATCTGCTTGGCTGGGATTCCTGCGATGTCATCATCGTGACGGGCGATGCGTATGTGGACCATCCGTCTTTCGGCATGGCAATCATCGGCCGGTTGCTGGAGTCGCAAGGGTTCCGTGTAGGGATCATTGCGCAGCCCAACTGGCAGTCCAAGGACGACTTCATGAAGCTCGGCGAGCCGAATCTGTTCTTCGGTGTCGCGGCAGGCAACATGGACTCGATGATCAACCGCTACACCGCCGACAAGAAGACCCGTTCCGACGACGCCTACACGCCGGGCGGTCTGGCCGGCAAGCGCCCGGATCGTGCCAGTCTGGTCTACAGCCAGCGCTGCAAGGAGGCCTACAAGCACGTGCCGATCGTGCTGGGTGGCATCGAAGCCTCGCTGCGCCGCATTGCGCACTATGACTACTGGCAGGACAAGGTCCGTAACTCGATCCTGATCGATGCCTGCGCCGATATCCTGCTCTACGGCAACGCCGAACGGGCGATCGTCGAAGTTGCCCAGCGTCTGTCCTATGGGCACAGGATCGAAGACATCACCGATGTGCGCGGCACGGCATTCATTCGTCGTGACACGCCAGAGGGCTGGTACGAAGTCGACTCCACGCGTATCGACCGTCCGGGCAAGATCGACAAGATCATCAACCCGTACGTGAACACCCAGGATACCCAGGCCTGTGCCATCGAGCAGGAAAAAGGCCCGGTAGAGGACCCGAACGAAGCCAAGGTGGTGCAGATCCTGGCCAGCCCGCGCATGACCCGTGACAAGACCGTCATTCGTCTGCCTTCGGTGGAAAAAGTACGCAACGATGCGGTCCTGTATGCCCACGCCAACCGCGTGCTGCACCTGGAAACCAACCCCGGCAATGCCCGGGCACTGGTGCAGAAGCATGGCGAGGTAGACGTCTGGTTCAACCCGCCACCCATTCCGATGACCACCGAGGAAATGGACTACGTGTTCGGCATGCCTTATGCGCGTGTTCCGCACCCGGCGTACGGCAAGGAGAAAATCCCGGCCTACGACATGATCCGTTTTTCGGTCAACATCATGCGGGGCTGTTTCGGTGGCTGTACCTTCTGCTCGATCACGGAGCATGAAGGCCGGATCATCCAGAACCGCTCCGAAGATTCGATCATTCGGGAAATCGAAGAAATTCGCGACAAGGTGCCAGGTTTTACCGGCGTGATCTCCGACATGGGCGGCCCGACCGCAAACATGTACCGCATCGCCTGCAAAAGCCCGGAAATCGAGTCTGCATGCCGCAAGCCGTCCTGCGTCTTCCCCGGCATCTGCCCGAACCTGAACACCGATCATTCGGCACTGATCCAGTTGTATCGCAGTGCCCGTGCCTTGCCGGGCGTGAAGAAGATCCTGATCGCATCGGGCCTGCGCTACGACCTCGCGGTCGAGTCGCCGGAGTACGTCAAGGAGCTGGTGACCCACCACGTGGGCGGTTACCTGAAGATCGCCCCGGAACATACCGAGGAAGGTCCGCTCAACCAGATGATGAAACCGGGCATTGGCAGCTATGAAAAATTCAAGCGCATGTTCGAGAAGTACTCCAAAGAGGCGGGCAAGGAGCAGTACCTGATTCCTTACTTCATCGCGGCTCACCCGGGCACCACCGATGAAGACATGATGAACCTGGCGCTGTGGCTCAAGAACAATGGTTTCCGTGCCGACCAGGTGCAGGCGTTCTACCCCTCGCCAATGGCGTCGGCCACCGCCATGTACCATTCGGGCAAGAACCCGCTGCGCAAGGTCACCTACAAGAGCGACGGGGTCACAATCGTCAAGAGCGAAGCCCAGCGTCGTCTGCACAAGGCGTTCCTGCGTTATCACGATCCCAAGGGCTGGCCGATGCTGCGCGAAGCGCTGGAGCGCATGGGGCGTGCCGACCTGATCGGTCCGGGCAAGCATCAGCTGATTCCTCTGCATCAGCCAGCGACCGACAGCTACCAGAGCGCCCGTCGCAAGAACTCGACGCCTGCCGGCAGCCACAAGGTTGGCAAGAATACCCGGACCACGCTGATCCAGACCCAGCACACGGGGCTGCCGCCACGCGGCAGCGATGGCAGCAAGCCCTGGGACAAGCGCGAAGAAGCCAAGGCCGCCGCGCAGGCCCGCAACAAGCAGGCTGCCAGGGAGCGTATGGAAGCTGCCAAAGGCGGGAAGGGCAAGAAGCCAGCCCGCAAGCCTGTAGTGCCTCGCTAAAAGCCCCTACCGGTTGCTGTAGGAGCGAATTCATTCGCGAATAGAGGGTGTTCCCGCAAACATCTTGCGTCTGGGATGCCGTCTTCGCGGATAAATCCGCTCCTACAGGGTCAGTGTGGGAGCGAATTCATTCGCGAATCCATGCTCTGCTTCATTTGCGTGCGCTATTGGCGCGATTTTGGTGCTGTGCTTAGCTGATTACTCGCTTCAGTAATCGCTGGCGCAGGCTTTGCTCCGCATGGCATAAGTCTTGCGCGGTTGATTGACCGTCCAGGCCGCAGGAGGCACGCCGTGTCGATTCATATTGCCTTGCACCATGTCACGCATTACCGCTATGAACGTGCTGTTGAGCTGGGCCCTCAGATTGTCCGTCTACGTCCGGCCGCTCATAGCCGAACCCGTGTGCTGTCATACTCCCTCAAGGTCTTGCCTGAAGGTCATTTCATCAACTGGCAGCAGGACCCCCAAGGCAATTATCTGGCGCGTCTGGTATTCCCCGAAAAAACCAGAGAGCTGCGTGTCGAAGTCGATCTGGTCGCCGAGATGGCGGTGTTCAACCCTTTCGATTTCTTTCTTGAGCCTTACGCGGAAAAGATCCCGTTCGCCTATACCAGCGATGAGCAGCGCGAGCTGGCCCCGTATCTGGAAAAACTGCCACTTACGCCACGCTTTGCAGACTATCTGGCCAGCATCAGCCGCGAGCCTGTGCCTTCCATCGACTTTCTGGTGGCGCTCAATCAGCGTCTGAATCGAGACATCGATTACCTGATTCGCATGGAGCCGGGCGTACAGAGCCCGGAACTCACTCTGACAAATGCTTCAGGCTCTTGCCGCGATTCGGCCTGGCTGCTGGTGCAGTTGTTGCGTCATCTGGGCCTGGCTGCGCGATTCGTGTCGGGCTATCTGATTCAGCTCAAGGCCGATGTCGAAGCGCTGGACGGGCCATCCGGTACGGATGTCGACTTCACCGACCTGCATGCCTGGTGCGAGGTCTATCTGCCCGGTGCAGGTTGGGTCGGGCTGGATGCGACGTCCGGTCTGTTTGCGGGAGAAGGGCATATTCCCCTGGCCTGCAGCCCGGAGCCGTCTTCGGCGGCACCTATCAGCGGGCTGGTCGAACCTTGTGAAACCGACTTCCGCCATGACATGTCGGTTGAGCGTATCTGGGAGGCGCCGCGTGTCACCCAGCCTTATACCGAAGAACAGTGGCAGGAGATTCAAGCACTCGGCCATCAGATCGACGCTGATCTGACCCGTGACGATGTGCGCCTGACCATGGGAGGCGAACCCACGTTCGTCTCTATCGATGACCGTGATGGCAGTGAATGGAACACCGCCGCGCTCGGGCCGAACAAGCGTGCGCTGTCGGCCGGGCTGTTTCAGCGGATGCGGGCGCATTACGCCCCCAGGGGTATCGTGCATTTCGGTCAGGGCAAGTGGTATCCCGGTGAGCAATTGCCGCGATGGTCGCTCAACTGTTTCTGGCGCAAGGACGGCAAGCCGGTCTGGAACAACGATGAGCTGATTGCCGATGAGCGCCGTGATTATGGTGCGACGGGTGAGCTGGCCGGGCGTTTTCTGAGCAGCGTTGCCGAGCGCTTGAAACTGCCGACTCGCTTTGTCTTTCCCGCCTACGAGGACAATCTCTATTACCTGTGGCGTGAGGGCGCATTGCCTGTAAACGTGACGGCCGAAGACTCCCGTTTGAGCGATGAGCTGGAGCGGGCACGCTTGCGCAAGGTTTTCGAGCAGGGGCTGGACAAGATCATCGGTCAGGTCTTGCCTCTGGCGCGTACGGCGGCGGGGGACCGCTGGCAAAGCGGCCGCTGGTATTTGCGTGACACTCACTGTCGACTGGTGCCGGGGGATTCTGCGCTGGGTTATCGCCTGCCGCTGGCTTCGCAGCCCTGGGTCAAGGCGGCGGAGTACCCGTTCATTCACCCCACCGACCACAATCAGGATTTTCCGGAGCTGCCTGAGCACGGCGAGCTGCATTCTGCCGAGTCACTCGATACCGACAGGCCGCAGCCTGCCATCGACCAGTCCGCCGACTGGCTGACCCGTACGGCCTTGTGTGCCGAAGCGCGGGAAGGGCGTCTGTACCTGTTCATGCCGCCGCTGCAAAAGCTGGAAGAGTATCTGGAGCTGGTGGAAGTGATCGAGGCCACGGCCGAAGAGCTGAAATGTCCGGTATTGCTGGAAGGTTATGAGCCGCCCAGCGATCCGCGCCTGAGCAATTTCCGCATCACGCCTGATCCGGGCGTGATCGAAGTCAATGTGCAGCCTTCTTCCTCCTGGGATCAGTTGGTGGAGCGCACCGAGTTTCTCTATGAACAAGCACGCCTGACGCGCCTGACCACCGAAAAGTTCATGATCGACGGTCGTCATACCGGTACAGGCGGCGGCAATCACTTCGTTCTGGGGGGCGCGACGCCGGCGGACTCGCCTTTCCTGCGACGTCCCGATCTGTTGCGCAGCCTGATCAGCTACTGGCATAACCATCCGTCCCTGTCGTACCTGTTTTCCGGTCTGTTCATCGGCCCGACGTCACAGGCGCCCCGGATCGATGAGGCGCGTAACGACTCGCTCTATGAAATGGAAATCGCCTTTGCGCAAATGCCAAAGCCGGACGAGGAGGTCGCTCCCTGGCTGATCGACCGCCTGCTGCGCAACTTGTTGATCGATGTGACGGGCAACACCCATCGGGCCGAGTTCTGCATCGACAAACTGTATTCGCCGGAGGGGGCGACGGGGCGTCTGGGGCTGCTGGAACTGCGGGCCTTTGAAATGCCGCCTCATGCCCGCATGAGCCTTGCCCAGCAGTTATTGCTGCGGGCTCTGGTGGCCCGCTTCTGGCGCGAGCCTTATGCACCGGCGAAGCTGGCACGCTGGGGGACGGAGCTGCATGACCGCTTCATGCTGCCGTACTTCATCGAGCAGGATTTTGCAGAGGTCATTGCTGAACTCAATGTCGCCGGATATCCCCTGCAGGCCGACTGGTTTGCCGCGCACCTTGAGTTCCGATTCCCGAAAGTGGGCGATTACGCGGTCAATGGCATCGAGCTGGAGTTGCGTCAGGCGCTGGAGCCCTGGCATGTGCTGGGCGAAGAGGGCTCGGGCGGCGGTGCGGTGCGCTATGTCGATTCGTCTCTGGAGCGTTTGCAGGTTCGGGTCAACGGCATGCCGCCGCAACGTTACAGGCTGACCTGCAATGGCGTACCGGTGCCGCTGCAACCCACCGGGCGGACAGGGGAGTTCGTGGCGGGGGTTCGTTATCGTGCGTGGCAGCCTGCCAGTTGCCTGCAACCGACCATCGGGGTCCATGCGCCGCTGGTCTTCGATCTGGTCGATACCTGGATGCATCGCTCGGTCGGGGGCTGCGAGTATCATGTCGCCCATCCGGGTGGCCGTAACTATGAAACCTTGCCGGTCAATGCCAACGAAGCGGAAAGCCGGCGCCTGGCACGGTTTTTCCGTGTGGGGCATACGCCGGGCAAACGGGAGGTCCCGGCGCTCAATATTAACGATGAACTGCCGATGACGCTGGATATGCGTCTGCACTCATAAAAGTAAAAGCGGCTCAGTCAGTTGGATGCACACGGAGGTGTCCACATCGGTGTGACATCTGACTGCGCTAATCTGAAGTCCTTATGCCGTTTGCCGAGCCTTCCATGCCCGACCTGCTAGACCGTTACCCGCTTTTCGAGGGGACCTATCACGAGATGCTCGATGCCAGTGGTGCCGTCCGGCCCCACTGGCAGCGTTTGTATGAACATATGCAGCGCAGCACGTCTGCGCAGTTGATTCAGCGTCAGGCGCTGTTGACCCGGCAGATCCAGGAAAACGGCGTGACCTATAACGTCTATGCCGATCCCAAGGGGGCTGATCGTCCCTGGGAGCTTGATCTGCTGCCGCATGTGATTGCGGACGATGAATGGCAGCATGTCGCGGCAGGCATTGCGCAGCGTGCCCGTTTGCTCAATGCCGTGCTCGCGGACCTGTATGGGCCGCAGACTCTGATTGCCAATGGCCTGTTGCCCGCCGAGCTGGTGTTTGGCCATAACAACTTTCTGTGGCCTTGCCAGGGTATCAGACCACCGGAAGGCACTTTCCTGCACATGTACGCTGCCGATCTGGCCCGCACGCCAGACGGTCAATGGTGGGTGACGGCCGACCGTACCCAGGCGCCTTCCGGTGCCGGTTATGCACTGGAGAACCGGCAGATCGTTGCGCGGACTCTGCCGGAGGCCTATCGCGATCTGCAGGTCAGGCATCTGTCGGGTTTCTTCGGGGCCTTGCAGCAGACGCTTGTCCGTCAGGCCCCTACCAGCACCGACTCGCCACTGGTGGTGCTGCTGACGCCCGGTCGTTTCAATGAAAGCTATTTCGAGCACCTGTATCTGGCTCGCCAACTGGGCTACCCGTTGGTCGAGGGCAGCGACCTGACCGTGCGTGACGCCACGGTCTATCTGAAGACCCTCAGCGGCCTGCGCCGGGTCCACGCGATCATGCGCCGTCTGGACGATGACTTCTGTGACCCTCTGGAACTGCGCACCGACTCTGCACTGGGGGTGCCGGGCTTGCTGGAGGCGGTACGCCAGGGGAATGTGCTGGTCGCCAATGCACTGGGTAGTGGCGTGCTGGAGTCGCCAGGGTTGCTGGGTTTCCTGCCGAAGATCAGTCAGTACCTGTTCGGTGAGGACCTGATCCTGCCTTCGGTCGCCACCTGGTGGTGCGGCGAGCCGCCGGTTCTGGCTCAGGCGCTGGAGAAGCTTCCCGAACTGCTGATCAAGCCGGCATTCCCCTCGCAACGTTTCGCACCGGTCTTCGGTCGCGATTTGAACGAAGAGCAGCGCAAGGTGCTGGCTGAGCGCATGCAGGCCAGGCCGTATGCGTATGTCGCTCAGGAGTTGGCGCAGTTGTCTCATGCGCCGGTTCTTCAGACGGATGGACAAGGGCTGCAACCGCGTGCCATCGGGATGCGGGTGTATGCCGTGGCGGGTATGGACGGGTATCGCGTGTTGCCCGGAGGGCTGACCCGTGTGGCCGCCGAAGCCGATGCCGACGTGATCTCCATGCAGCGTGGCGGTGCCAGCAAGGACACCTGGGTATTGGGTGAGCATTATTCCCATCTTGGAGAGCCGTGGAAGGGGCAACGACCGCTGGGGGTCTACGACCTGATTCGCCGCGACCCGTACCTGCCGTCCCGTGTCGTGGAAAACCTGTTCTGGTTCGGGCGTTATTGCGAGCGTTGCGATGACAGCGCCCGTTTATTGCGGATCATGCTGACGCGCTATATCGATGGCGATGATCCCCAGGCCTTGCAGGCTGCCGTGGAACTGGCCGAGAGCCTGAACCTGCTGCCGGAGGCGAAGGAAGGTGAGGAACTGCCTGATCGTCTGCTCACGGCCCTGATGGGCGAAGAGTGGCCTTTCAGCCTGCGCTCCAATCTGCAACGCATGCAGTGGGCGGCGTCTCAGGTGCGGGGCAAGCTTTCCAGGGAAAACTGGCAGGCACTGGTCGAATTGCAACGCGAAGCCACAAGCCTGGAAACCCGTGAGCCGGATTTCGGTGAACTGCTGGATTTCCTCAACCGTCTGGTCATGTCGCTGGCGGCCTTGTCCGGGTTTGCCCTGGACGACATGACCCGTGACGAAGGCTGGAGCTTCCTGATGATCGGGCGTCGTATCGAGCGCCTGAAGTTTCTCAGCTCAAGCCTTGCGGCCTTTCTGCGCGCGGCGGCGACCTCCGATCAGTCGGGGCTGGACTGGCTGCTGGAGCTGGGCAACAGCAGCATTACCTATCGCTCGCGCTACATGGCCATTCCGCATCTGATTCCGGTGCTGGACCTGTTGCTGCTCGATGAGCAGAACCCTCACGCGGTACTGTTTCAGCTCAAGCAGGTCGAGCGCTCGCAGCGACGTCTGAACGACGATTTCGGTGCGCCTTGCGACAGAAGCCTTGCGGTCCTGATACCGCGTCTGTCCAACTTCGATCTTGGCAGCCTGGAGAACCCCTTGTTCGGTGAAAGCAGTACCCGTGCGGTGCTTGAAGGTCTGGCAGACCTTCTGCAGACCATTGGCGATACCAGCGGGCAGGTTTCCGACCGGCTTGCGCTGCGCCACTTCGCCCATGTCGATGATGTCAGCCAGCGTACGGTGTCCGTCTGATGAGTGCCCATTACCAGATCCTTCACGACACTCACTACAAATACGACAACCCTGTGTCGCTGGCGCAACAACTGGCGCATTTATGGCCACGTAACAACCCGTGGCAGCGCTGCATCGAGCAGCATCTCGAGATCCTGCCGACGCCCACGACGCGT
This sequence comes from Pseudomonas sp. NPDC089734, assembly GCF_044748865.1. Taxonomy (NCBI): domain Bacteria; kingdom Pseudomonadati; phylum Pseudomonadota; class Gammaproteobacteria; order Pseudomonadales; family Pseudomonadaceae; genus Pseudomonas; species Pseudomonas sp. NPDC089734. Next base: position 11,904 of record NZ_JBIVGV010000029.1, read on the forward strand.
CGGGATGAGCTGGATGTATTCGGTAACCCGCTGACTCGCCTTGCCTTCGAGCGCCCCCATGACGAATTGCAGGTCAACGCCCGGCTGCGAGTGGAGGTGCTGGCCCGTCCGGTGCTGGATTTCAACCTTTCCCCGGCCTGGGAAGTGACCCGTAGTGCTCTGACGTACGGAGCCTTTCCGATGACCTCCGATATTCTCGAGGCCTGTCGGTATCGTTTCGAGTCGCCTTATGTGCATCTCAAGCGTTCGTTCGCCGAGTTCTCGGAAGACTGCTTCCCGCCGGGGAGGCCTTTGCTGCTGTGCGTACAGGCCTTGATGGAGAAAATCTTCGAGGAGTTCACCTTCGACGGCGAGGCCACGCAAGTGGCGACACCGCTGGTGGAGGTGCTGGAAAGACGCCGGGGTGTCTGTCAGGACTTCGCTCACCTGATGCTGGCGTGTCTGCGTTCTCGCGGCCTGGCGGCGCGTTATGTCAGCGGTTACCTGCTGACCCAGCCGCCTCCCGGTCAGCCGAGGCTTATCGGGGCCGATGCTTCCCATGCGTGGGTGTCGGTCTTCTGTCCGGCCTCCGGCTGGGTCGATTTCGACCCGACCAACAATATCCAGCCCGCGCTGGAACACATCTGCCTGGCCTGGGGGCGCGACTTCTCCGATGTTTCCCCCTTGCGCGGTGTGATTCTGGGGGGCGGAAGTCATGATCCCGAAGTCCGGGTGACCGTGATGCCGCTCAGTGATTAATTAGCTGGGCTCGCAAATCGTTCATTAAGCGATCAGGTTGTGTGCCGGACACGGTCATAGGTATCGTGCGGGCAGCTTGCGCTGGCTCCGCAGGCATAAGCGGCCAGCAAACTGCGAAACAGGCTATTGAGCGGCATGATGGATTCTCCGTGATGGGCGATGTGCCGATGGTAGAGAGGTCCGGGCCGACTGGCTGTTTGATTGTTTCGATGGTGGCGATAGCCAGCCTTTGATTGATAAGTACCCCTTGAGAGTCCTTTTGACGCAGGTCATTGGAACCTGACCCTGAATCGGGCAGTCTCTCACCACATTAATGAAGCACCCTGCCCTGGAGATTCATATGATTCGCAAGCTTGTAGCTGTTTCACTGTTGACGCTGGCCAGCGGTCAGTTGTTGGCTGCCGAATGCTCGACCACTGTCGACTCGACTGACCAGATGATGTTCAACACCAAAGCCATCGAAATCGACAAGAGCTGCAAGACGTTCACCGTCAATCTCGAGCACTCCGGCAGCCTGCCGAAGAACGTCATGGGCCATAACTGGGTCTTGAGCAAAGAGGCTGACGCACAAGCCATCGCTACTGACGGCCTGGGTGCCGGTATCGACAAGCAGTACCTGAAAGAAGGCGATACCCGTGTGATCGCTCACACCAAGGTGATTGGGGCCGGTGAGAAAGACTCCGTGACCTTCGACGTATCGAAGCTCAATCCAGCCGAGAAATACCTGTTCTTCTGCTCGTTCCCGGGCCACATCAGCATGATGAAAGGCACCGTCACGCTCAAGTGACGGCCTTTTCGCGAATGAATTCGCTCCTACGGGGTTATGGCAGTAGGAGCGGATTCATCCGCGAAGACGGTATTTCAAGCAACGCATCTCTGCAGGTTGTACCGGCCTTTTCGCGAATGAATTCGCTCCTACGGGGTTATG
>NZ_JBIVGV010000029.1:13667-34361 GCF_044748865.1 Pseudomonas sp. NPDC089734
GGAGCGGATTCATCCGCGAAGACGGTATTTCAAGCAACGCATCTCTGCAGGTTGTACCGGCCTTTTCGCGAATGAATTCGCTCCTACGGGGTTATGGCAGTAGGAGCGGATTCATCCGCGAAAGCGGTATATCAAGCAACGCATCTCTGCAGGTTGTACCGGCCTTTTCGCGAATGAATTCGCTCCTACGGGGTTGTGACAGTGGGAGCGGATTCATCCGCGAAAGCGGTATATCAAGCAACGCATCTCTGCGGGTTGTGCCGGCCTTTTCGCGAATGAATTCGCTCCTACGGGGTTATGACAGTAGGAGCGGATTCATCCGCGAAAGCGGTATTCCAAGCAACGCATCTCTGCGGGTTGTACCGGCCTTTTCGCGAATGAATTCGCTCCTACGGGGTTGTGACAGTAGGAGCGGATTCATCCGCGAAAGCGGTATTTCAAGCAACGCATCTCTGCAGGTTGTACTGGCCTTTTCGCGAATGAAGTCCTTTACGGGGCGTAAGGCAGTTCGCGCTTGTGCTGGGTCTTTGAGTACGTGTCACAAATGATTCTGAATGCCTCTTCACGCACAGGTTCGCCGTGCAGGAAGGCGTCGATCTCGGCGTAGGTCACGCCATGAGAGGCTTCGTCCGGCTTGCCCGGCATCAAGTCTTCCAGATCCGCTGTCGGTACTTTTTCTACCAGTGATTCCGGTGCGCCGAAATGACGGGCGATGGCGCGCACCTGATTCTTGACCAGGCCGCTGAGCGGTGCGAGGTCGCAGGCACCGTCTCCGAACTTGGTGAAGAACCCCATGACCGCTTCTGCGGCGTGATCGGTGCCGACCACCAGCCCCTGATAGGCTCCGGCGATGGTGTATTGGGCAACCATGCGTATACGCGCCTTGGTGTTGCCCAGAACGAAGTCCACGGCGCTGGCATGCTGGCCGTCGAAGGCCTTGACCTCGGCGGCCAGGGCCTTGACGCTGGTGCCGATATTGACGGTGTGGCGTTCGTCCGGCTCGATGAAGTCCACCGACGCCTGCGCTTCATGTTCATCCTGCTGCACCACGTACGGCAGGCGTACGGCGATAAAGCGGTAGCTGTCGTCGCCTGTGCTGCTGCGCAACTCCTTGACGGCGCGCTGGCACAGCAGGCCTGCGGTCAGTGAGTCGACGCCGCCGCTGATCCCCAGAACCAGCGTCTTGAGCCGTGCATTGAGCAGGCACTCCTTGATGAAGTCGACGCGCCGGGCCACTTCGGTCACCAGCGCATTGTGGTCGGCAAAAGGTGGCTGGACATTGAGTTGTTCAGCGATCTGGAGCTGTACAGCGTGCATGAGTCACTCCTTGTAAGTAGGACAATTCAAAGGTTTTTTTCAGGCGCAGGCAAAGCCGAGACCTTGAAGACATGCCGCAGGTAGGCGACGAAGTTCGGGTCCTTGCATTGCGCCTTGCCAGGCTCGTCGGAAATCTTCGCGACGGGTTGTCCGGCACAGGCCGTCATTTTCAGCACCATGTTCATGGGGGCTATGCCCGGAATGTCAGCCGTCAGGTTGGTACCGATACCAAAGCTGACGTTGATTCGTCCACGCAGAGCACGAAAGATTTCCAGTGCCTTGGGCAGGCTGAGTCCATCGGAGAACACCAGTGTCTTGCTGGCCGGATCGATCCCCAGCTTCTGGTAGTGCGTGATGCATTTTTCAGCCCACTTCACCGGATCGCCCGAGTCATGGCGCAGGCCGTCGAAGAGTTTGGCGAAATACAGATCGAAGTCGTTCAGAAAGGCATCGGTGGTGATGCAGTCGGTCAGGGCGATACCCAGCAATCCTCGGTACTCGCGGACCCAGCAGTCGAGCGCGGCGATCTGGCTGTCGATCAGGCGCGGGCCGAGTTGCTGGTGCGCCATGATCCACTCATGTGCCATGGTGCCCAGCGGTTTGAGATCAAGTTCGCGGGCCAGATGCACATTACTGGTGCCGACGAACTGGCCGGGGAAGTCACGCTTGAGCACTTGCAGGATTGCTTCCTGCACACCGTAGGAGAATCGACGGCGGGTACCGAAGTCGGCGACTTTCAGCTCGGCCAGTTCGTCCTGGCTGGCATTGCTGTTCAGCCACTCGAACTTGTCGTAGAGGCGTTCACGGGCCTGACTGAGCATGATGTCCGGGTAGCGGTGGCGGTTGCGGACTTCGCTGACGATCGCCAGCAAGGGCACTTCAAACAGAATCACGTGCAGCCACGGACCGTGCAGGCGGATGCACAGTTCATCGTTTTCGATGCTGGTCTTCACGTAACGGGTGTTGAAGCGAAACAGCCCGAGGAACCTGAGAAAGTCCGGTTTCAGGAAGGTGATACGTTCCAGAAAGGCCAGGTGCTCGGCGCTCAGGGACAGCTCACACAGCAATTCGATCTGATGCCGGATCTCTGCCAGGTAAGGGCGCAGGTCTTCACCGTTGCGGCAGCGGAACTCCCATTCCACATCGACATTGGGATAGTTATGCAGCACCGCCTGCATCATGGTGAGTTTGTAGAAGTCGGTATCGAGCAGATTCTGCACGATGCGATTCGAGAAGGCGCTCCCGCTCATTCGTTTGGATCTCCAGAGCAGCCGATAACGTGTGGGCCGCGAATTTCGGGTTGTTCCCGAGAGCACTCGCGACCTGCCGGGTTCGCATTGTCACCCTTTAGTTGCCGGATGATCCAACGGTTCCCGCATTCGTGGCAGAAAAACTCTGTCGACGAGTGTCTCGGGCATCAGGAATAAATGGAATGACGTCTCGCCTAATGGTCATTTGATGGCCGGGTAAAGTCCGGGTTAGGGTCTCTTGCCCGCCCGGGTGTTACGCCTGTTTGAACCTGCACCCCTCTCAAGCGTGGTAACAGGCTTCCCGGTTCATGCCGGATCACCGTGCTTGCGCAGTCGGGCCGGGTTTCTGTCTGGCGGCCAGCGTTTTCCCCATGTTCCGCTAACCTCAAATGGTGCGTCTCGTAGCGCACGCGCACCGGGGGTGTGCACTTCGGTGACGTGTCCGGTTACAGTCGGGTTGCACGTCTGGCTTCGCTTTGGTTGCAGTTTCTAAATGCGTTGGTTGCCCTGTTATTTCTATGGGTTGCACCTTGTGTGACGCATGCGGTTGCACGGCCCTCTGGCAAGGGGCTGTGAATGAGGATGCAGACAACGCAGGCATGGCTTTTCCCGGAATGAAAAAGTGATGGCACGCCCCTTGCTCTAGGCAAAACCTGTAGTTGCAGTGCTAATTAAAAAACCTCAGGAGCACCACTCATGTCGCATACGTTTTACAGGAAAGGCTTTCTGGCAATCGCAGTGACCACTGCATTGGGCGTGTCTTCGTTTGCTCAGGCCGATGTAAAGATTGGCATCGCGGGGCCTATGACCGGTGCGAACGCATCGTTTGGCGAACAGTATATGAGGGGCGCGCAGGCGGCTGCGGACGTGATCAACGCAGCAGGCGGCATCAATGGAGAGAAGGTTGTTCTGGTCAAGGGCGATGATGCCTGCGAGCCGAAACAGGCTGTGGCTATCGCCAACCGTCTGGTCGATCAGGACAAGGTGGTTGGTGTTGTCGGGCATTTCTGTTCGTCATCCACCATTCCGGCTTCTGAGGTCTACAGCGATGCTGGCGTGATCGTTATCACCCCCGGCTCCACCAACCCCACCGTGACCGAGCGCGGTCTCAAAGAAGTGTTCCGCATGTGCGGTCGCGACGACCAGCAAGGCGTGGTGGCCGGTGATTACATCGTCGATGTGCTCAAGGGCAAGAAGATCGCCGTCATCCATGACAAGGACACCTATGGCCAGGGGCTGGCCGATGCGACCCGCGCCCAGTTGGCCAAGCGCGGCGTGAAAGAGGTTCTGTATGAAGGCCTGACCCGTGGCGAGAAGGACTTCAGTGCCCTGGTCACCAAGATCCGTTCGGTGGGGGCCGATGTCGTCTACTTCGGTGGTCTGCACCCCGAAGCCGGTCCGCTGGTTCGCCAACTGCGTGAGCAGGGCCTCAAGGACGTCAGGTTCATGTCCGACGATGGTGTCGTGACCGACGAACTGGTCACCACCGCGGGCGGCGCGCAATACGTCGACGGTGTGTACATGACCTTCGGTGCCGACCCGCGTGCACTGCCGGACAGCAAGGCCGTGGTCGATCAGTTCCGCAAATCCGGTTACGAGCCTGAAGGCTACACCCTCTACGCCTATGCCTCTCTGCAGGCTCTGGCGGCCGGCTTCAACGGTGCCAAGTCCAACAAGGGCGATGCGGCGGCAGCCTGGCTGAAAGCCAACCCGGTCAAGACCGTCATGGGCGAGAAGGCCTGGGACGCCAAGGGTGACCTGAAAGTCTCCGACTATGTGGTCTACCAGTGGGATGCCGCCGGTAAATACAAACAACTCGAAAAACAGAAGTGAGATAGACGCATTGCCGGAGCTGCCCGCTGAGGCACCTGCCACACCGGACAGCTCCGACATGGTAATGGGCTCACACCTCAGCGAGCCGGACTCTTCTGTTGCCTGACGGCCTGTTCGCTGTGCTCCATCGGGGCACGGCGAGCAGGAGCCTGAGCGGCCTTCAAGTTTGTGAGCGTGCGTGATGGACGGTATTTTCCTGCAACAAATGGTCAATGGACTGACTCTAGGGTCTGTCTATGGCCTCATTGCCATTGGCTACACGATGGTCTACGGCATTATCGGCATGATCAACTTCGCCCACGGCGATGTGTACATGATCTCCGCCTACCTGGCCGCCATCGGCCTGGCGGTCCTGTCTTTCTTCGGTCTCGAGTCCTTTCCCTTCCTGATTCTGGGGACGCTGATCTTCACCATCGTGGTGACGGGCGTCTACGGTTTCGTCATCGAGCGCGTGGCCTACAAGCCGCTGCGCAACTCGACCCGGCTGGCACCGCTGATCAGTGCCATCGGTATTTCCCTGATCCTGCAGAACTATGCACAGATCAGTCAGGGTGCCCGCCAGCAGGGTGTGCCCACGCTGCTCGAAGGGGCCTGGCGTTTCGAGATCGGCACGGGCTTCGTGCAGATCACCTACACCAAGATCTTCATTCTCATCGCGGCTTTCGTGGGCATGGCGGTGCTGACCTACATCATCCAGTGCACCAAGCTGGGCAGGATGTGCCGTGCGACCCAGCAGGATCGCAAGATGGCCTCGATCCTGGGGATCAACACGGACCGGGTCATTTCCTACGTATTCATCATCGGTGCTGCCATGGCTGCGCTGGCGGGTGTGCTGATCACCATGAACTACGGCACGTTCGATTTCTATGCCGGCTTCGTCATCGGCATCAAGGCGTTCACGGCCGCGGTACTCGGCGGGATCGGCTCGTTGCCGGGCGCGATGCTGGGGGGCTTGATCCTGGGTGTTGCGGAGTCGCAATTCTCCGGTCTGATCAACTCCGACTACAAAGACGTGTTCAGTTTCGGCCTGTTGGTACTGATCCTGATTTTCCGTCCCCAAGGCCTGCTGGGTCGCCCACTCGTGGCGAAGGTATAAGTATGTCTGCTCCTGTCGCTACACCTATCGATATCAAGAAAAGCCTGATCGACGCCGTGGTTGCCGGTTTGCTGGCGCTGATTGTCTTTGGCCCGATTGTCGGCATCGTGCTCGACGGCTACAGCTTCAACCTGCAACCGGCGCGGGTCACCTTGCTGGTCGGCGTGGTCATGGCCGGCCGTTTTCTCATGAGCCTGTTTCTGCAAACGCCCAAGGGCATTCGCATCGGCCAGAGCTTCGAGGGTTCCGGCTCCGGTGTGCATGTGCTCAAGCCCGATCACAAGTCGAGCCTCTACTGGATCATTCCGATGCTGATCGTGATTGCCATCGTGTTCCCGATCTTTGCCAACAAATACATTCTGACTGTGGTCATCCTTGGTCTGATCTATGTACTGCTGGGGCTGGGCCTGAACATCGTGGTCGGCCTGGCCGGCCTGCTCGATCTGGGTTATGTGGCGTTCTACGCCATCGGCGCCTATGGCCTGGCTCTGGGGTATCAGTACCTCGGACTGGGATTCTGGTCGGCGCTGCCGCTGGCCGCCATTGCGGCGGCCCTGGCCGGGTGCATTCTGGGCTTTCCGGTCTTGCGCATGCATGGCGATTATCTGGCCATCGTGACCCTGGGGTTCGGTGAAATCATTCGTCTGGTGCTCAATAACTGGCTGTCCTTTACCGGTGGCCCGAACGGTGTTCCCGTGCCGTCGCCGACCTTCTTCGGTCTGGAGTTCGGACGGCGGGCGAAGGATGGCGGGGTGCCGATTCACGAATACTTCGGCTTCGATTACAACCCGGACCTGAAATTCCTGTTCATCTACGTCGTGCTGTTCATCGTGGTACTGGCGGTGCTGTTCATCAAGCATCGACTGACCCGCATGCCGATCGGCCGCGCCTGGGAAGCGCTGCGCGAAGATGAGATCGCCTGCCGCGCCATGGGCCTGAACCATGTACTGGTCAAGCTTTCGGCCTTCACCATCGGCGCTTCGACGGCCGGTCTGGCCGGGGTGTTCTTTGCCAGTTATCAGGGCTTCGTCAACCCGACATCCTTCACCTTCTTCGAGTCTGCGCTGATTCTGGCCATCGTGGTTCTGGGGGGGATGGGATCGACGGTGGGCGTCGTGATCGCGGCCTTCGTGCTGACGGTTGCGCCCGAGCTGTTGCGCAGTTTCTCCGAGTACCGGGTCCTGCTGTTTGGAATCCTGATGGTGTTGATGATGATCTGGCGGCCACGTGGCCTGATTCGCATCAGCCGTACAGGCGTAACGCCACGCAAGGGTGTCCTGGTTAAAGAAGGAGTGACGCCATGAGCAATGAAGTCATTCTCTCGGTCGAGCATCTGATGATGCACTTTGGCGGTATCAAGGCGCTGAGCGATGTCAGCCTGCAGGTTCGCCGCAACTCGATCTTTGCCCTGATCGGCCCCAACGGCGCAGGCAAGACCACGGTTTTCAACTGCCTGACGGGGTTCTACAAGGCCACGGGCGGACGTATCGAGCTGCACACCCGTGGCAAGACCACCAATGTGATCAAGCTGCTGGGCGAGTCGTTCGAGGCGACGGATTTCGTGTCGCCGAAAAGCTTCTTCAGCCGCGTCTATTACAAGATGTTCGGCGGCACCCATCTGGTCAATCGGGCCGGGCTGGCGCGCACCTTCCAGAACATTCGCCTGTTCAAGGAAATGTCGGTGGTCGAGAACCTGCTGGTGGCTCAGCACATGTGGGTCAATCGCAGCCTGATCGGCGGCATCCTCAATACCAAGGGCTATCGCAAGGCCGAGGAGGACGCGCTCAACACGGCGTTCTACTGGCTGGAAGTGGTGGACCTGGTGGATTGCGCCAACCGTCTGGCTGGCGAGTTGTCTTACGGGCAGCAGCGTCGTCTGGAGATTGCCCGGGCCATGTGTACACGGCCTCAGGTGATCTGCCTCGATGAACCGGCTGCCGGCCTCAACCCGCAAGAGACCGAGGCCCTGAGCGGCATGATCCGTCTGCTGCGCGATGAGCATGACATGACCATCGTGCTGATCGAGCACGACATGGGCATGGTCATGGGGATTTCCGACGATATTGTGGTGCTCGACCATGGCAACGTGATTGCCACGGGCGGGCCGGAGCAGATCCGCAACGATCCGAAAGTGATCGCGGCGTATCTGGGCGCTGATGAAGAGGAGCTGGTATGAGCAAGCCGATCCTCGAAATGAAAGAGATCGATGTGTTTTACGGGCCGATCCAGGCCCTCAAGAAGGTCTCGCTGCACATCAATGAAGGTGAGACGGTCAGCCTGATCGGCTCCAACGGCGCAGGCAAGTCCACGCTGCTGATGTCGATCTTCGGCCAGCCGAGGGCTGCCAGCGGGCAGATTCTCTATCAGGGCACCGACATCACGCAGAAGTCGTCGCACTACATCGCGTCCAACGGCATCGCGCAGTCGCCGGAAGGGCGGCGGGTGTTCCCCGACATGTCGGTCGAGGAAAACCTGATGATGGGCACCATCCCGATTGGCGACAAGCATTCGGCGGAAGACATGCAACGCATGTTCGAGCTGTTCCCTCGGCTCAAGGAGCGTCGTAACCAGCGCGCCATGACCATGTCCGGGGGCGAGCAGCAGATGCTGGCGATTGCCCGCGCCTTGATGAGTCGCCCGAAACTGCTGCTGCTCGACGAGCCGAGTCTTGGGCTGGCGCCGATCATCGTCAAACAGATCTTCTCGACTCTGCGGGAGCTGGCGGCCACTGGCATGACGATCTTTCTCGTGGAGCAGAACGCCAACCATGCGCTCAAGCTTTCCGACCGCGCCTACGTGATGGTCAACGGCGAAATCCGCCTGACGGGGACGGGCAAGGAATTGCTGGTAAATGAAGAAGTCAGGAACGCTTATCTCGGTGGACACTGATTCAGTCAATAAAGCGGCATTTTTCTACTGCGCCCCGGGTGTCCTGCACCTGGGGCGTCGTTTTTCCCGATTGTGGAAAACAATTTTGACGTCCCCTCGAAGCGCGACATAAAGACGCTGCAAACGGTTGTTTTGTCATGGTTTTGACTTGTTCAGGTTTACTGTGGAACGGGTTGTTAATAACTTGGGAGTATTTGGCTGTAGCCCTTTATATATAAGGGATATAGAGGTGTGGTTGTTTTTTGAGCAGCTATTTTTGGACGTCGATTGACGAGGTTTGTCAACGTCTGGCGGGCTGTTTGTTCATACAGTATGTTTGGGTGAAAAGCCTGTGGATAAGTCTGTGGGCAAGCATTGGAAAGAGTCTTCCAGGCGTTATCCTCATTGGTCTGGAGAGCGATACAGGGTTTTGCCGACCGTTGCACTGTTTCGGGGTTGGTTCCAAAGTCAAGGAAAAAACTTTTCCTGATGGGCTGAAGCCCTTGAAATACAAGGCATTTACCGCATCGCACTTGCCCCCAGAGATTGTGGGCCTGACTGTGGATAAGATGGGCAAAACTGTCTCAGGCCCTTATAAATCGTGGCTTTGCTGGTGCTGATCATTGTTTGTACAGGTGCTGCGTTTTTCCCCCCTGTTTTATCCCCATGGCTTGATCCAGACGGCTCCGGGCGGGCATTCTGCCGGTCTTGCCGTGAACTTGTTAACAGGCTGCGCCTTGAGGGCGCGGTGCTCAGGAGAATGAAATGACTTCCACTGTATTCATTACGGGCGCTACGTCCGGTTTTGGCGAAGCCTGTGCCCGCCGTTTTGCCGAGGCGGGCTGGTCACTCGTGCTGACAGGACGCCGCAAGGAGCGTCTGGACGCCCTGAGCGCCGAGCTGTCGAAGCAGACCAAGGTTCACACCCTCGTACTGGATGTGCGTGACCGTGCTGCGATGGAAAGTGCTATCGCGGAGCTGCCTGAAGAGTTCGCAACCATTCGTGGACTTATCAACAACGCGGGCCTGGCCCTTGGCATCGATCCGGCTCCCCAGTGCGATCTGGATGACTGGGACACCATGATCGACACCAACGTCAAAGGACTGGTTTACACCACGCGCCTGTTGCTGCCCCGCCTGATCGGTCATGGCCGTGGCGCGAGCATCGTCAACCTGGGGTCGGTGGCGGGCAATTACCCGTATCCGGGCGGTAACGTCTACGGCGGCACCAAGGCGTTCGTGGGGCAGTTCTCGCTCAACCTGCGCAACGACCTGATCGGGACTGGCGTGCGTGTCACCAACCTGGAACCGGGCCTGTGTGAGAGCGAGTTCTCGCTGGTGCGTTTCGGTGGCGACCAGGCCAAATACGACGCAACCTATGCCGGTGCCGAGCCTATCCAGCCGCAGGACATCGCAGAAACCATTTTCTGGATCATGAACACTCCGGCCCACGTCAACATCAACAACCTTGAGCTGATGCCGGTCAGTCAGACCTGGGCCGGTTTTGCGATTGACCGCAACCGCGGCTGATCGACTGCAGGAGCGAATTCTCTCGCGATCATGTTCGCGAATGAATTCGCTCCTACAGGGCGTCTGCCAATCCGATGTAGCAGGTGGCCAGGTGGTAAGGCGTTGTGGAGGGCATGTCGTTGCGACTGACCTGGCCATTGGCGTCGAGGCACTCATGCCAGCCACCCGCATGCAGAAAGCGTTGCTGCAGCGCCATCATCTGATTGCTCAAGTCGCCTTTGCTCTCTGGCCGTACCGCCAGCGCCCGCAGGTATTCGGCCTGCGCCCAGATCCTCTGGGTGCCGTCGCGGATTTCGCCATCGAGCGTCAACATGGCGCTGACCGCTCCTGTTTCCTGATCGATACCTTGAGTCTCTGCGAGGACGAATGCCCGGTCCAGTGAGGCGTAGAGCGGCGTGTTGTGTAGATCGGGAGAGGATTGGAGCAAAAAGAACCACTCGAACTGGTGCCCCGGCTCATACCAGTTATCCACAGCCTCCAGCGGCTTCTCCAGCATGACGCCCGTAGCCGGGTCGATGAAGCGGCGTTGCATGTGGACCACCAATCCATCCAGAGCGGCCTGCGTTTCTGGATCGGGGCGTACCGACAGCGTTGCCAGAAACGCTTCGGCGAGGTGCATCAAGGGGTTCTGCAGCGGTCCGCTGCCCAGTGTCGACCAATCCTCCTCCAGGCTGGCCTCATAGAGACCTGCGCCATCGGCAAAACGCTCGGCGACAACCTTCAGCGCGGCGTTGAGGACCGACTCGGCCAGCGGCTCCTTGACCCTGGCCCAGTAGTGGGCGCAGGCGAAAATGATGAACGCGTGGGTGTAGAGGTCCTTGCGACGGTCCTGTGGCCGACCTTGTGGATCAATGCTGTAAAACCAGCCGCCATGCTCGCCATCATGAAAGTGCTGTTGCAGCGAGCGAAACAGGGCGGCCGCTCGTGCGGTTGCGTCCGGAAACGCTGGATGGCCGATCAGGCTGGAGAACAGGAACAACTGCCGGGCACAGGCCATGGCCCTGTAACGCTGAGGCGGCAAGGGCTGATGATTGGCATCCAGGGCTTCATAAGGCAGAGCCAGTTGCGCATTCCAGCCGGGACCTTGCCACAGCGGCACGACGACCTGAAGGAAGTGTTCCTGAATGCTGGCGAATACGGAGAGCGGTTCAGGCTTGGCGGCAGAACTGGAAGCATGAGGCATCGGCGGGTGTCACTGCGGTGTCGAGATGCGTGCCATGTTAACAGGAGGCGGTTTATCCGGCTCGGGATTGTGCAGAGGGCTTGCCCGAGAGCAGGAACGAATTCATTCGCGAGCAGGGCAGTGTGAATTCAGGGCTTCACCAGATCCGTATACAGTCCCGGCCGCCGATCCTGGAAATAGGTATTGAGCGCCCGAGAACTCTCCATCAATTTTCGATCCAGCCTGCCGACAATCAACACTTCATCCTGTGCAGCCAGTGCCGGGCGGCTGCCATCCGGGGCGCACAGGCTGCTTTGCCCGCAATACTGAATGTTGCCTTCGTTGCCACAGTAATTGGCATACGCCAGATAGCACTGGTTCTCGAACGCTCGTGCCCGCACGGTAATGTCACAGACGAAATCGTAGGGCGTCATGTTGGCCGTGGGCACGAGAATCAGCTCCGCCCCGGCCAGTGCCAGGCGGCGTGTGTTTTCGGGGAATTCCACGTCGTAGCAAATCAGCAGGCCAAGACGCCAGCCATTGAGCTCCACCACGGGAAAGTCATCCTCTCCGGCCGTGAACATCGAGGTGTCCAGTTCACCGAACAGGTGGGTCTTGCGGTAGTTGGCCAGGCGTTGCCCGCTGCTGCCGATTAACTGCACAGCGTTGTAAATTCGCCCGCTGGCACCTAGCTCTGGATAGCCATAGGCAATGGCTATGCCGTGGGTTTTGGCAATCTCGGCCACCCGGGCTGCGGCAAAACCATCGGAGGGTTGTGCCAGTTTGCGGGCGGCTTCTGCGCCGATGTTGTAGCCGGTCAGGAACATTTCCGGGCAGACCAGCAGATCGGCTTTCTGCTGTGAGGCCTCGTGAGCCTGTTGCTCCAGCCGCAACAGGTTGGCACCGATATCCAGCGGCAGAGGCGGACATTGGTACAGCGCGATGTTCATGGCTGTTTTCCTTCTGGTCAGTCGGCCAGTGCGATGGGACCGATCTCATGGAACACATCGCCGGGGCCGGGGTTTTCCGCGAATGTCTTGCCGCCAAAGTGAGTCATGATGCCCCACACCGCGTTCAACGATGTCTGCACGGCACCCTCGACCCATGCGGGTGTCCAGGAGATATCGTCACCGGCCAGAAACATGCCGCGCTGTTCGCCGGGCATGTCCTGCTGCATGAAATGGGCGTACATGCGTTGGTTATAGCGGTAATGCCCCGGCAACGCACCTTTGAAGGCCCCCAGGAAATGCGGGTCGGCTTCCCATGACACGGTGATGGGGTCACCAATGATCCGTGCGGCGATATCGACCTTCGGGTAAATCTTTTTCAAGGCATCCAGGGCCAGCTTCACGCGTTTGTCGATGGGCTGCGGCAGCATCTTCAGGGCATCGCTCATCCACGAGTAGGACAAGCAGATCACCCCCGGCCTGTTGTCACCGTTGTCGAACAGATACGTGCCCCGCGTCAGACGGTCGGTGAGGGTCATGCTCATGAGGTCGCGACCGGTTTCCTGGTCCTTGTCCTTCCAGAACGGCCGATCGACCATGACGAAGGTTTTCGAGGACTGCATGTAGCGGGTACGGTCGAGTGCCATCCACATCTTTTGTGAAAACAGCGATTCTTCGCACTCGATCTGGGTGGTCAGCAGCCAGCTCTGGCACGTGGTCAGTACCGCCGCGTAATGCCGCGTATCGCCCCAGTTATCGGTGACGGCCAGATTCCCGTCCTCGGCTCTGGCAATGCGCTTGACCCCGGTACGCGGTGCGCCGTGATGCAGGGATGACAGGCTGGTGCCTTGCGGCCAGTGGGCGCAGCGCTCCGGTACATGACGCCAGATGCCCAGCGGAACCTGTTCCACGCCGCCGACAATCAGGTGCTGATGGTCGTCGCAGTTGGTCATGACCACGCGAAAGATTTCCAGCATCGAATTGGGGAAGTCTGAATCCCAGCCGCCGGTACCGAAACCGACCTGCCCGAACACTTCACGGTGATAGAACGACAGCCTGGCGAACGCCTTCGAGGTGGCGACGAAGTCATAGAACGTGCGGTCGTCCCACAGTGGGACCAGCCTGTTCCACAGCTCCTTGAGGCGCGGTACATCACGGTCGCGGATGGCCTGCTGGATATCGGAGAACTGTGAACCGGCCTCCAGCGCATCGGCCCAGGCGTCGGCCACTTCCTGAAATATCTCGGGCAGGTCCGACAGCTTCTGTGCGTAGTAGGTGGTGCCTTCCAGGTCGATGACGGTACTACCGGAGGCTTCGGTCAGCGGGTTGGGGAAGGGCCGGGATTCAAGCCCCAGCTTGTCGACATAGTGATAGAACGCCGTGGACGAGACGGGAAAACGCATTCCGCCCAATTCCGCGATGATGCCTTCGGCCCCTTCAAAGGCCTGGGAGCGCAGACGACCGCCCATTTTCGAGGCTTCGTACACCACAGGCTTGAGGCCCAGTTTCATCAGTTCATAAGCCGCCACCAGCCCGGCGATACCGGCACCGATGATCGCCACTTCCTTGCCATGGTTCTCTGCGGGAATGCTGCCCAGACCGGCGGGGTGTTCGATCCACTCATCGAACGCAAAGGGAAAGTCCGGACCGAACATGGTGACCGGCTTCTTGCCGTCCTGAGGATGACGATTGTTTTTCATGACTGACCTGACTGGGCAACGGCGAAAGACAACAGTCTAGATAAGCGTGCACACGTTAATAAGACGCAAAGTGTCGTCTATATGATGTGTTTTTGTTCAATATGACGAAGCTGACAAGCACTTTGATGCGTAGGGACAAATGAATGTCGTCAATGGCTTTTAACCGTCAGGAAAACGTTAAACCTAAAGCGGCTGACCCCGATCGATCTTGTTGCTGAGAATGATCGACGTGGTGGTCTTTTCCACGCCATCGATGCTGCCGATCAGATCCAGCAACTGGTCCAGTTGCTCCGGCGAATCCGTGCGCAACCAGGCCACATAATCGAACTCGCCACTGACGGCACATAGCTGCTGGACCTGAGCCTGGGTGCTGAGGCGACGCAGCACTTCCTTGCCCGAACGGGGCTGCACGGTAATGCCGACATACGCCTGCAGACCGCCCTCTACGACACGTTGACTCAAGCGCACGCCATAGCCGGTGATGACCTTGGTGCTTTCCAGGCGCGCCAGTCGGGAGGTGACCGTCGTGCGGGCGATACCCAATTGTCGGGCCAGTGTCGCGACGCTTTCCCGGGCATTGAGTTGCAGGGCCGCGATCAGTTGACGGTCGAGATCATCGAGGGCGACAGGGCGGGTATCGGACACAGAGGCCTCCTTCAGAATTTCCAGCGCTTGGCTGTCCTGGAAAGACGTTCCTGCAGACCATCCAGATTGTGCGCCAATTGCTGAGTCATCAAATGGTAGCCCGTCAGCTCGGCCGGGATTTCAGTGTGTGGTGCTGCTGTCTCGGATGGGCGTGCCAGACGCTCGGTCGCGCCAGTCTGTAGGGCGCGGGCCATACCGATCAACTGGCGGCGGATCTGGCGATAGTCTGCATCCATCGAGGCTTTCAGCGAAGCACCAGCGGCCTGATCGAGATTGGCCGGGCGAATGTTGGAAAGGATCTCAAGGGTGCTCAGGCACATACGGAAATGTCCCTGTATCGCGTCCAGCTCGACCATGGAAATCTTCACTTCCTTGGAGACGGAGGGCAGCAAAGAGCGCAATTGCAGCATCGTTGCGTTGAGCCGGGCGGTCAGCTTCAGGTGTTCGTCGGCTGTTACGGGCTGGCCCTGGGTGATGCGCCCGTACACCTTGGCGCAATCGCGCAAGCCACTGGCCAGGTTGTAGCGCCAGGAAAAGACAGCATACAGCGGCAGTGCAAAGGAAAAGGCCAGTGCCAGCGCGATACCGATCATGATATCCAGCGTGCGCCACAGCCCGTCACTGACCGGATTGACCCCGTGGCCAGCGACGATGAACAGGGTAATCGCCGATAGCAACGCGGTATAACCGCCCTTGCCGATGGCGTGATAGGCGAAGAAACCGCACATCACCGACATCATCACGTAGGTCAGCAGCGGAATTTCCAGATACCCCTGCTGCACCACCACAAACAACCCCAGGCCCGCACCGATGAGCGTTCCATAGGCGCGCTCGACGGATTTCTTGCCGATATTGCCGTGATGCTGCAAACCGCCGATCACGATCAGCATCGTCACCGAGGCCCATTCGCCATGAGGCAGGTTCAGACCCGAAGTCAGCAGGATCGACACCAGCAATCCCACCACGATCCGCGCAGCATGGATCAGCCGTGCATGCCGATAACGGCGATACGGATCAAGCAACGGGCGTAAGACAGGGCGGAGCCAGGAGGGGATAAAAACAGAGCGCGAATTCGTCATGCGTTAAAAGACCGCGAGTCCAGGTAAAGGGTCCATGCTTTGATGATGGCGGGGCCCAGTAAGCCACAAGTAAGAAGGGAATTGTTTATTGCTTTTCTGCTTTGAGTCATTGTGACGCGTCATGAATGATCAGCCGAGAAGATGCATGCCCTCTCTCATGATGAGTTCGCTTGATGCAGGCCAATAGCCCTCCTCAGCGCCACGATTCGTCGGGGGGCGAGGGGGCTTCTGGGCAGAGCCGTGGCGGGTAACTCCAAGGGCTGGTTGTGTCAGATGGCTGTGTCGCACGGGCCCTGGACGTTCAGTGTGCAAAGTTCGCAATGTCTACGTCGGGAGCGGTGAATGCCAGGCGTTCGGCGACTGTCCAGTTGAGCGATGCGTTGGCGGTATTGGCCTGGATGCGTGCGACCGTTGCATTGCGCCCCTGGGCACTGTTGGCCCAGAGCGCATAGGTCAACGGCTCGGGGGGCACAGGAACGAGCATGGGGTTGGCATTGTGTCTTGCTTCTGCACCCCGGCGTGAACGACGCATGGGGCCAGGGGCGCCTCCGACATTGGCGGCCGGTGTGCTTACCAAGGCCAATAAAGCGGCGTCACGGGCGGCTTGAGCCGTAGCGCTATATGCATTGTATTCAAGACGTGTGGCCGTTCTCACCATACGGAATTTCCAGGTGCGCCGGTCGATGTCAGGCATTGCATCAATGCTTTCATCCAGAAGTGCTACTTCGGCGTGGCGATTGGCAATCAATGCTGCGATGTTCAGTTCCTTGTCTGCATCGCTTGCAGCAAGATACTCGGCCACGGTGGCCTGGGTGACGGTCCACACACGAAAGCGTATGGGAATGTTCGGGCCGGTCCAGTGCTGCAATGAGTCTCCGGCTGTAAAGGCTGCCTTTTGCACATCGTAGGCATCGGCCACGGCTGCGTAGTCGATCTCCACCACCATCACCTCGGCAGCCAGGTCAGCCTTGATGGCTGTTTCCATGTCGCGCCAGGCTCCTCCGGCGGCACCCTGCCACAACTCGTACTGGGGCACGATGTTGAAGCTTTCGTCGCAGCCCCCCAGTTCAAGCGCCATGATATGGCCTTTGGCGAACGGCGTACCACCCGTGAGAAAACCACAATGGCAGGCCGGCGGTTCACCGCGATTCCCCGTGTCCTGACGATGGATCACCCCCACCAGATAACGTGGCTGGGCACCGTAGGTATGCACAAAACAGTTATCCGCTGCCTGCGTCAGGCCTCTGCCTTTATTCAATGCCATGATCGCTCCGGAAGGTCCGACAGGTTGGGCGGAGAAAAGGTTATCAGCATTTAGTGGCAACGGGCCATTCTGACGTCGGGCGCCCTATGTCATAGGGGAATCATGATCAAAGAGGTGTAAGCGAAGCCGCACATAGGCTTGTATCTGAGAGGTTTCCGCCAGACATGAAAAAGCCGCGCAGTGCGCGGCTTTGAATCTGGTGGGCCCACACGGACTCGAACCGTGGACCAAAGGATTATGAGTCCTCTGCTCTAACCAACTGAGCTATGGGCCCTCAGTAGGCCGCGGATTATAACGGCGGTTTCGCGGCTGTGCTATCCGAAAAGTCCGAAAGATTCATGAGAAGAAATTTTGCGCAGAATTCTTCGGGGGGCAGGGGGAGGCTGACGATGTAGCCCTGGATCTGTTCGCAGCCTTGTTCGGTGAGGAATCGTTGTTGTTCGCTGTTTTCGACGCCTTCGGCGATGACGGTCAGTTGCATGCTGCGGCCCAGGGCGATGATGGCGCGGACGATGGCGGCGTCGTGGGTGTCTTCGGGCAGGCCGCGGACGAAGGACTGGTCGATTTTCAGGATGTCCAGCGGCAGTCGTTTGAGGTAACTGAGCGAAGAGTAGCCGGTGCCGAAGTCGTCGATGGCCAGTTGGACGCCGAGCTTTTTCAGTTTGTGCAGCACGGACAGGGCTTCTTCTGTCTGGCTCATGATGAAGTTCTCAGTGATCTCCAGTTGCAGGCAGCCGGGCTCCAGATCGTTGTCGGCAAGCAGTTGTTCTATGCGTTTGAGCAGGTTGGGCTGACGCAATTGGGCGCCGGCCAGGTTCACGGAGAGGGGGCCGAACGGTTCGTAGGTCTTGCGCCATTCACGCATTTGACGGCAGGCGTGTTCCAGTACCCAGTCGCCGATTTGCAGGATCATGCCGTTTTCTTCCGCCAACGGGATGAAGTGTTCGGGCGGCACCTCTCCGAACGTCGGGTGACTCCAGCGAATCAAGGCTTCGGCACCCACCAGCCTGTTGTCCGGCAGGCGGGTCTTGGGCTGGAAGGACAGGCTCAGTTCGTTGCGTTCGATGGCTCTGCGCAGTTCCTGTTCAAGGGCGATCCGTTCGCTGGCCTGTGAGGTCAGATCCCGGGTGTAGCTTTCGATCCGGTTGCGCCCCTTGGCCTTGGAGCGGTACATCGCCGCGTCGGCGTTTTTGACCAATGTGGCGACGTCTGTGCCATCTGTGGGGAACAGGCTGCTGCCGATACTGGCGCTCATGAAGAACTCATGCTCACCGGCCTGGAAGGGGGCTGTGAAGCAGGCCAACAGTTTGTTGGCGATGGTTTCTGCGTCGCCGGCTTGCAGCAGGCCGGGCAGCAATACGATGAATTCATCGCCTCCGAGTCGGGCGACGGTGTCGATGTCGCGCAGGTTCTCCTTGAGGCGTTGTGCGATGCCCTTGAGGAGTAAATCGCCCACCGGGTGCCCCAGGCTGTCGTTGATGTGCTTGAAGCGATCAAGGTCGATAAACAGCACGGCCCCAAGGCTGCCGGACTCTTCGCTGTGGATAAGTGCCGATTGCAGGCGATTTTCAAACAGGGTGCGATTGGGCAGCCCGGTCAGCGGGTCGTGGTGGGCCTGATAGTCCAGGCGCGCCTGGGCATGCTTGAGGCTGGAGATGTCGGCAAATACCGCAACGAAGTGGGTGAGGAGATGGTCCTTGTTGCGGACGGCGCTGATCGTCAGCCAGCCTGGGTACAGCTCTCCGTTCTTGCGGCGGTTACAGATCTCGCCTTGCCAGTGCCCCTCGGCGTTGAGTTGGTGCCACATGGCGGCGTAGAACGCGCTGTCATGCTGGCCAGAGGAGAGCAGACGCGGCGTCTGGCCGATGGCCTCCTCTTCGCTGTAGCCAGTGATAGCGCTGAAGGCCCTGTTGACGGCGTTGATGCGCTGATGAGGGTCGGTAATCAGAACGCCTTCGGCGGTGCTCTCGAATACGGTGGCGGCCAGGTGCAGTTTTTCCTGCATTTGCTGGCGTTCTGTAATGTCTCGGGCCAGGGTCATGATGCATGCTTCCCCTGCGATAAGCAGAGGGTTGGAGGACAGCTCGCAAATCCGGATCTGGCCGTCCATGCGACGGATCTGGCTGCGAAACTCCTGAACCGTGCCGTTTTTCTGTAATTGATCGAGCAGTTGGCGGCGTTCGTCCGGGTCGGCCCAGATCTGCAATTCAAGGCTCGAGCGTTCCAGACATTGGCTTTCGCTGTAGCCCGTCAGCAGGCAGAACCCTTCATTGACCTCCATCAGCAGGCCATCGCTGGTGCGGGTGATGACCAGGCCATCGGGAGAGGAGTGAAACGCCTTGGCGAACTTCTCTTCGGAAAGTTGCAGCAGTTGCTGGGCGTGTTTGAGGGGCGTGATATCGCTCACGGTGATCAATACGGCCGGGGTCGAGCTCATCTCGAACGGTTCGGCTGACATCAGGCAGGAAAATGTACTGCCGTCCCTGCGACGCAGCGGCATTTCCAGATTGCGGATTCTGTCTTGCTGCACATGCTTCAGCAGGCCTGGCCCGACACCTGGAACGGCCCACAGATTGACTTGTGTGGGCGTCTTGCCGATGACCTCTTCGGTTGCCATGCCTGTCTGTGTCACGAAGGCTTTGTTGACATCAAGAATGATGCCGTCGGACAGGCGGGCAATGATCAGGATATCCGGGCACTGGGCAAAGACGGAGGCGAACTTTCCCTCGGAAAGGCGCAGCGCTTCCTCGGTCTGCTTGCTGTCACTGATGTCGATCATCAAGCCGCGCATGAGGGCTGTATTGCCCTGGTGGGTCAGGCTGACGATGTCACGGATCCAGATGACATGACCTTCCGCGTCATGGACCCGGTAGTCGAGGTTGTGATCCTTGCCGTTCAGGGTTTGCTGTTTGCAGAAGGCTTCGGCTGCCTTGAGGTCTTCCGGGTGCACGATGCTGCGCCAGAACCCCGGTGACAGCCATTTTTCCAGAGGGTAGCCCAGCATGCTTTCTGCCTGGGGCGAGACGTAGTGGTAGGTCAGATCGTCGGGGTTGGCTTCCCAGGCTACTGCCGAGAGGCTTTCAACCAGTCCGCGGTAATGGTGTTCGCTGCTGCGAAGTTTTTGTTCCAGCTCAACCCGGCGAGAGATTTCCAGGCTGAGTTGTCGGTTATTGCGGATCACGACGACCAGTGCGCCTGACAGCAGTAATAAACCGGGAAGGCCGTACAACAGGAAGTTTTCCCAATAGGCCGGAGGATGTATTTCGCTGCCTCTGCGTACATCAAGATCGGAGGATTGGATATTTTCCGACGCTCGCAGTAGGGCTTTTGAGTCTTGTTGTGCCAGTAAGGGCTGCTGGTAGGTCTTAACCCCGGTGCGAAGGTTTTCGCGGGTGTCGGCGGTGTGTTCTCTTGTTTGGGGAGTGGCGTATGCCATGGAGCCGATCAGACAAAAGAATGTAATGGCCGACAGTCGGAACATGGCAGTCTCATAGCGGGGGATGGCAATTACACGAGTGTAGACGGCGTAGGAAAAGGAGGGGGAAAACTACCCGGCAGGCATGAATATGAAGTACCAGAAAAGCAAAACCCCCGGCGGGCCGGGGGTTTTGTTTATTTGCTTGCTCGATTACTCGTCAAGGAACGAGCGCAGATGCTCGCTTCTTGTCGGGTGACGCAGCTTGCGCAGTGCCTTGGCTTCGATCTGACGAATCCGCTCGCGGGTGACGTCAAATTGCTTGCCCACTTCTTCCAGCGTGTGGTCGGTATTCATGTCGATACCGAAACGCATGCGCAGAACCTTGGCTTCACGAGCGGTAAGGCCCGACAGCACTTCGCGTGTGGCTTCTTTCAGGCTTTCAACCGTGGCGACATCGATAGGCGACTGCATGGTCGAGTCTTCGATGAAGTCACCCAGATGGGAGTCTTCGTCGTCGCCGATCGGGGTTTCCATGGAGATCGGCTCTTTGGCGATCTTCAGTACCTTGCGGATCTTGTCCTCAGG
>NZ_JBIVGV010000030.1:0-18092 GCF_044748865.1 Pseudomonas sp. NPDC089734
AGCCCATTCGGGTCAACCCATTCCACCGGGTTCGGCGCATAAACATAGAGGTTAGTCCCACCCGCATAACTGATCGGGTCCTTGCTGACAAACCGTCCTACCCTCGGATCATAGTACCGATAGCGGTTGTAGTGCAGCCCCGTCTCGTGGTCATGGTACTGGCCCTGGAAGCGGATCGGGTTGGTCAGGCCGAGTTGTTGTGCGCTGGCTGAACGCTGTTCCTTGATTTCACCCCACGCCTTGTACTGCGCACTCCAGGCGATGTCGCCGTGCTGGTCGGTGAGTTCCTGGGGCGTGCCCAGATGGTCGCACTGGTACCAGGCCAGAGCGTCGAAGGGGGGGACCTCGGGTTTGTGGTGCCACAGCGGGTCGTCGTCGAAGTCGTACGGGCCGCTGTAGTCCGGCAGGTCGAGCAGCTGGATCGGGCTCTGGCGAAGGGCCTGGGCCACGGGGATGAAGCTGCCCGGTTCGTAAAGGTAGTGCACGGTACGGCCGGTGCCGCTTTCGTGCTGCGCCGGGCTGCTTTCCCAGGCCAGAGTGTCGCCGTCCCAGCCGTACAGGGTGAAGCCGCAGCCCAGTTCCCGTTGTTTACGGCCATATTCGTTGCGGTTCCACTGGGTGCCCGCCTCGGGACGGTTCCGGGTGTGGGCGGTCGAGTGCTTGTACAGGCGTCGGCCCAGGGCGTCGTAGGCGTAGTCCACCGCCAGGCGGGCGTCGTCGAAATGCACCAGGCGGTCGAACAGGTCCCAGGTCAGGCGGCTGTAGGCACCGTTGTGCCAGCGTTGCACCTGGTTGCCGCGGTCGTCGTATTCGTAGTGGGTGCCAGCGTATTCGCGCAGCAGGTTGTCGAGCAGCTGGCTGCGTTTGGGGTCCTGGTCCAGCGGGCGGCGGATGTCGGCGACGGTGTCGTCCAGCAGGTTGCCGGCCGGGTCGAAGGCGAAGGTTTCCACGCCCTGACGGCTGATGGCGCTGAGCAGCCTGCCCACCGGGTCGTAGCGGTAGGCCAGCGGACCGCGGCGGCTGTCGTTGATGTCGGTCAGTTGCCCGGCGGCGTCGTAGGTGTATTCGCGCTTGAGCAGCGTGGATTTGTCGTCCGGACGGCCCAGCAGTTGTTCCGTCAGGCGACCGGCCGGGTCCCATTGCTGGGTCTGCAGCAGGCGGTTGCCCTGATGACGGGCGATCTCGCGGTGCAGGTCGTCGCGCTCGTAGCCGATCAGGTCGTGATCGTCCAGGCGCAGGCCCAGCAGGTGGCCGCTGCCGTAGGTCAGCCAACTGACCCGGTGCCCGTCCGGGCGCACGGTGGCGATGCGCTGGTTGAGCACGTCGTATTCGTGCTGCCAGACCGCGACCTGCGGTTTGTCCAGGCCCAGGTAGTGCTGGTGTTCACGCAGCAGGTTACCCGCCGGGTCGTGGAACCATTGCAGGCGGCTGTCGGTGTTGCTGGCCTGGATCATCTGACCATTGCCGTTATAGGCAAAGGTTTCGGTCTGGGACCGATCACCCAAATGCGCTGTACGCTCGATAAGACGCCCCATAGGGTCGAATCGAACAGAAACACTGCGCTCACCACTCAGGGTTCTGAGCAAACGGCCACTTGCAGGCTCGTACTGATAACGCCTGGTACGACCATCAAAACCTGTTTCGTCCAGCAAACGTCCGATCGAGTCGTAATGAAAATGCGCACGGCGTTCGTTTTCGTTTTCCAGGGCCACCAAACGTCCGAGCTTGTCCCAACGATAACGTACAGCTTGCTCAGCGGCATCCACACGCTCGTCGATCAGGCCCGCGACGGTGTAAGTCCAGGTGGTGCAGCGCTCAAGGGCATCGACGTGAGCCAGTAACCTGCCCTCCGCGTCGCGCTCAAAACGCTCTTCGGTCTTGTCCGGATGGATGGTCAACACCAAGTGCCCAGCCTTGTACTGGTGCTCAGTGGTATTGCCCGCCGCATCGGTGAAGCTGGTCAGTTGACCCAGGTCGTTGTATTCCCAGGCGCTGGTCTTGCCGGAGCAGTCGGTGTATTCGACCAGTTGCCCGGCATCGTTGTAGGCCAGGGCCTTTTCGTTGCCGTTAGCGTCCTTGATCGCCGTGGGTAAACCTGCATCGTTATAAGCGTATTCCGTCTTGTTACCCAACGGGTCGACGGTTTCCACCAGGTTACCGCTGTCGTCATAGGCCCGCAGCCACAGCCCGCCTTCAGCATCGCTGATCTTGATCAACTGGTCCTGATCGTCGTAGGCATAGTGCACGACGGTATTGTCAGGACGAATATGCTGTAGCAGGTTGCTGTGGTCATCGTAGCTGTAGCGATCCTCGCCGCCATCAGCACGAATATGCCGAACCACGTTCTGGGCATCGTCACGGAAGAACCAATCCGAACGGTTATCGGCATGACGAATGCGGTAGGTGTAGCCCTTGATGTCGTAGTAGTGCCAGGTTTCATGACCCAGAGCATCGGTGACGTAGGTCAGGCGGATATTTTCGTCCCACTCCAGGCGAGTGTCGAAGCTGCCGTCGTCGGCCCATTCGCGCACAGCCCGAGCTTTGGGACTCGTGCCATTCCATTGCAGGTTCAAACCGCGACCTGTCCGGTCGGTGTAACGGGTAATCAGGTGAGACTGGTAGTAATACTGCCAACTGGCTCCGTTTTCATCCTGAGCCTGAACCAGATCGCCATAAGCGTCGTACTGGTAGCGGCAAAGCTGACGCTGGGGTTTGCCGTCCTTGATTTCCCATAGACCGATCAGGCGACCTTGCTCATCCAGCATCGTGCCCAGATGCAAATGCACCTTGCTGATATCGCCGCCTTTATAGGTGAGGATATCCGACAACTCTCTGGAATCACCGTGGCGGTGCTCGTAATGCAGCGTAACCCCGGCACCGTTGCGCAACTCGATACGGGTAAGGCGGAACTGCTTACCGTCACGAACGTAAGTTTCCTTGCGTTCGAGGGCACGACACAGCACCAGGGTGTCTTCGAGAGTACGCACCACCGTAAGATTTTCGATGGCATCGTAGTGGAACAGGCCCACTGCGGGTAGCGAGAAGGCATGGCTACGTCCATCAGCGTCGTGGAACAGCAGACCGTCATCTATAAGGTCGAAGCGAGTGGTAAACGCGGTGATCCAACGGGCACCCAATACGCCTTCATCATAGGCGTTCAGGCTTGAAAGGTAGGTACGGGTCCACTCGACAGGATACGGCCCGGACAACTTGAAGTCCGTATGAGCAAGCGATTCCGAACCCGTGGAAAAGTTGATGCTGTTACACGTGCCAGGGCAAGTACCGTTCTTGGCCGAGTTGGGCTCCTTCTCAGCCTGTACTTCGTTTTTCCTGACTTCGGTCCGTCCTTCTCCACGCTGGTTTTTGGCTTTACTGGTCACACCAAGCTTCACGTTTCCGGCCTGACCATGCCCATTGCGAAGACTCCAGACCTCGACCGCCTTGGTCAAAATACTGAGCAAGGCACCAATGGAGTAAGGCGAGCCGGGATCACTGAGGCTTTTTAACTGAGTCTTCAGCTCTGGCCCCATGGCAATTAACAAACGCGTTTGTTCAGCCACCAGTTTCTTGGCTTCTTCAGGCATCAAGAGCTCTGTGGCGCTATTAACTACTGCCTTTCCTGCCGCCATGTAGATATCGCATGCGGCACCAAGGAAATTGCTGAAAACCGAATCAGGATCATGCTGGATGCCATTTATCTTTTCCCTGGCTGCTTTTAGATGCTTCGTCGTATCCAGATCGCTGTTGACGACTGCATTTAATCCTTCAGCAATCTCCTTGAGGATTTCCTCACCTTTCACGCCTGCCTTATCGAGAATATCCGGAAGTTCAGCCGTGGCTGTTTTCACGAAGTCGTCGATTTCACCCACGATGGTCGCATTCAGGTGCCCGACAATCATGTTGATCAGCGCATCGCCAAGCATTGCCTTGCCAGCGACTTTCATCTCCTGCCGCACCAGATACAGGGCAGGTCGCAAGCTCATGCGTGCTGCCGCCATGGCAGGTGGTGCAGGAATAACACCAATCAGGTCAATGCCCAATGTCACCCAGTCAAGCGGGTCACGTTTCTCGCTTTTAACAAGCGTGACAATGTCATTCAGAACATCAATCAACGCCATGATATTGCCCACTACAGGCAACGCACCGGCAAAGTTCTGAATGCGGTCAAGCGTCACGATGCCACCACTGACCTCCTGCAACCAGGCATCGAACTTGGCCGCATCACGTCCAACATCCACAACCTGAATTCTGTCGAGCGGGAC
Source organism: Pseudomonas sp. NPDC089734 (assembly GCF_044748865.1). Classification (NCBI taxonomy): domain Bacteria; kingdom Pseudomonadati; phylum Pseudomonadota; class Gammaproteobacteria; order Pseudomonadales; family Pseudomonadaceae; genus Pseudomonas; species Pseudomonas sp. NPDC089734. The sequence goes on from NZ_JBIVGV010000030.1 coordinate 4,263, forward strand.
AATCGCAACCTGGGTTTCACGTTTGACTACAGCCGTTGTCTCGGTCATGACAGCATCTCACCCGCCAGCAGGTCGGGGGTTTTCAAGGTGATCGTGGGCGGGGTAATGGTCGGCAGACTTGGCAAAGTGGGCAGGGCCGGCAGTGTCGGCAATTGTCCGGCCTTGCTGGCGGTGCTCAACAGCGATGAGGCGCTTGGCACGTTGACGCCTGCCAGGCTGGCCAGTTGCGGAAGCCCGGAAGCGCCGGCCTGAAGCGCGCTTTTCGCCTGTTGTGCGGTCTGCATTGCAGACTGCGCCTGCTGCACGACGCCCATGCCTTGCTGAACGGCGGCCATTCCGCTCTTGGCCATGTCCATGCCGTCGCTGACCAGCGACTTGCCGCTCTCCAGCAACGAAGCCGCCTTGCCCTCGGTCGGCAGCACACTGGCCACCATGGATCCGATCGACGACGGCGCGTCGTCAGTGGCCGGTTGTTCACGCGGCCACTCGGGTTTGCCGATGTAGCTGCCGTCGCTCCAGGTGTCTGCCGGGTCCTTGCCGAACACGACGCGGGCAGGCCCTGGAGCCGCACCGGACACCGTGGCAAAGCCATCGGCGTTGAGAGTGCCCTTGAGGCTCTTGCCCAGCGCGTCGATCACTTCGTAATCGCCGCCTTTGATGCCTTGCAGGTTGGCGTACTGGTTGAACAGTTCCAGCGTGCCCTGCCCCGGCTTCGGCGGCTCGGGGAAGACACCCGCCAGACTCTTGGCACCGGTGTAGGCAAAGTTCGCCGCGTGAGCGGTATAAGGCCCGGTCGTGGCGTGGGTAATGCCGCCAGCGTTGTAGGTCGTGGCGCTGCCACCGCCCTGAATCACCAGCTCGGTCTTGGCGGTGATGGTGATGCGGTCGGCATTGGCAGTGATGTTGAGCTTGGCCAGCAGGTTGATGCTGTCCTTCAGGGCCTTGACGTCGATGTCGCCGGACACCGCCACCAGTCGCCAGCCGAGGTTCTGCACGAACAGCCGCATGCCCTGGCTGGCACTGGCCAGCAAGCGTTTGCCGATGGACAGGCTGGTGTGCCCGGTGCTGCTCAGGCCCAGGTGTTCGCCGGTGGCGATGTGGCTGGAGCGCGGCGTGCTCAGGGCGATACCTGCCGGGCTGGCCAGTACCAGATGCGGCTCGGTGAATTCAGGGAATTCGTTGGCGCTCATGTTCGCCGGACCGCTGCCCAGAATGCCTTGATGCTGGGCATGCAGCGCCTTGGCCACGTCGTCCTGATCGCCCGCTTCCTGGGCCTGGACTTCACGGGCCTGGGCCCCCAGACCGTCCTGTTGCTCGGCGGCCGTCGCCAGCCGCTCGGCGGTTTCGGGCAGGTCCTTGTGGTGCTTGGATTCGTTGGGGCGCGGTTCGGTGGTGATCAACAGACCGGCCGCGGCCCGCACCGCGCCATGACGATCGGTGCGCAGCTCGAAGCCTTCACCTCGTGGCTGGCCGCCACTTGGACGCGGATGGGTCAGGTAGCCGAGGTTGATCGCACTGGCACCATGATCACTGCGCAGCGCGATGCTGATCTCGCTGGTGGTGTCGTCGATGCGCAGTTCGTTGGCGCGGCTGCCCTTGTATTCCTTGCTCTTGACCGTGGCCAGGGTCTTGAAGTCGGGCAGCTTGTACGGCGGCAGGTTGACGCCGTGGTACAGGCAGCCGGTGAGCAGCGGCTGGTCGGGGTCGCCTTCCAGGAAGGTGATCAACACTTCCATACCGATGCGCGGCAGGTTGATCGAGCCGAAGTTCTGGCTGGCCCAGTTCGACGCCACACGCATCCAGCAACTGGTCTTGTCGTCGTGCTGGCCTTCGCGGTCCCAGAAGAACTGCACCTTCACCCGGCCATACTGGTCGCAGAAGATTTCTTCGCCTTCAGGGCCGGTGACCACGGCCCGCTGGGTGCCCAGCACCTTGGGCTTGGGGTGATCCAGCGGCGGACGGTACGGTACATCCCAAGGGGTGGCCGTGAAACGGTTGCGGTAACCCTGGTGGAAATCGTCCTTGAGGTCGGTGGTGTCGCTGGTGACCGACTCTTCCAGCACTTGCGGCTGCTTGCCTTCGTGGAAGATTTCGGTCAGCAGCCACAGGTCGTTCCAGGCGGTGTTGGCGTGCCCGGTCAGGGACAGGAAATGCCCGGTGACCAGCAGCGGCTGGTCGCTGTTGCCCTCGGCCAGGCGGTAGTCGCTGCGATGGCGCTCCAGTGCCCGGTTGGCCAGGTGCTTGCCGCGCTCGCGGTCGACGAAGCGTCCCGGATAATCGTAATCCTCCAGGTCCGGCTGGGCATCGCTCTTGGCGTCGCTCTCCAGCTCGATACGCGGCTTGGTGAAGTCGTAGTCACGTCGTGTAGTGCGGCTGGTGCGGGTCTCCAGACGCAGGCCAAAGCGCTTGATCACCGGATCGTCGGCCACCAGACCGCTGTCCTGCTGGTAAGCCACCGGGGCCAGTTTGGGGAAGACGGTCTGGTCGTCGCCGAACACCAGCATGTGACCACTGCTGCTGTGCTGGAAGTGGTAGTGGATACCTTCCTCTTCACACAGGCGCTGGATGAATTGCAGATCGGACTCGTCGTACTGCACGCAGTACACCCGCTCGGGGTACACCGCGCTCAGCTGGAATTTGTGATCGCTGGCCAGGATGCCGTGTTCTTCGAGCACCTGGGCAATGATCTGCGGCACCGTCATCTGCTGGAAGATGCGCTGATTGATGCGATGGGCCAGGTAGGCCAGTTGCGGACGCAGGCTGATCCGGTAGCGGGTCAGGCGCTTGCCCGCCTCGCCCTGGGCGATGCTGTACACCAGCCCGTGAATACCGGTGCCCGAGGGGGACAGTTGCAGGAACGCGAGCTTGTGCAGCAGCGCTTCAAGGTCCAGCGAGGCTTTTTCGCTGACCAGTTCCAGTTCGAACTCGAACGGCGTGTTCAGGGCTTCGCGCCCCTGAAAGGCCAGGACCTGAAAGTCCGCACCGTCGAGGGTCAGCGTGAAATGGGGCTGGTTGGCCGATGAGAACATCCCTTGTTCCTCGTGCAGAGCTGCAACATGCGAGAAGCGCCGTCTGGGCCCTTCTCGCATGTATGAATACGGGGGATAGCCTCCATCGATCCGCGAAACGGACCGATGGAGTCACACACGATCGACCGGCCTTAGCCTGCGACCGGAGAACGCCAGTCATCGGAACCGGAAGTGCCGCTGACTTCGTGGGTCCAGGTGATCTTGCGGTAGGTGAAGTGCACGTCTTCCAGGTGGGTGAAGTGGGCGTTGGCCGGGTCCTGGCAGTTGTGCATGTAGTCCTTGATGTCGACGATGATCGCGTCTTCCAGGGTCGTGGTGTAGTAGTGTTCCTGGGTGCCGGCTGCCGAAGTGCGGTACCAGTGGATGACGATCTCGGTCAGACGCTCACCGGAAGTCAGGGCCGCCAGCAGCAGGGGCGAAGCCTTGTCGAAAACCTTGGTGATGACCACAGGCTTGTGGACGCGCTGGCCGGTAGGCTGGCCGGATTGCGGGTCACGCGGGATGATGACTTCGTGCTGGAAGCCCTGGACCATGACCTGGTCTTCGTGACCTTCCTGGTAAGTGTTGCCCACCGAGTCGGCGGTGAACGCGCCAGCAGTGATCAGACCTTGTTTGGTGCCAGTGACGGACATGTACGCGGGTGTTGCCATGAGGATGCTCTCCTTGCTGAAAAAGGCGGAACCGGAGGGCAGAAAGGCCGGCCCGGTAGCCAGGAGATATCAAAAGGCATGCCAATCAGAAAAATACGGTTACAAATCATGGACTTATCTAAAAACAACGTAGTCCATTTCAGAAAACCCTGTAGGAAAGTGGAATAAAGTGCGCAAGAAGTTGCGCACCACTGCGCAACTTCTTGCGCACTCCTCTGTAAACCTTGAATTTAAAAGCCTGCAACGATGTACCCACAGGCTTATCCACATTTAAGTGCGCAACTTCTTGCGCAGTAGGGAAAAATCGCGAAATGACCTATTGCGCCAGGAAGTGGATGCGAAAACTCGCCCCGCCCAATGGCGAATCGTCCAGGGTCAGACGGGCGCTGTAGCTTTCGATGATGTCCTTGACCACGGCCAGGCCGATTCCCTGACCCGGGTTCTGGCGGTCCAGCCGCTCGCCACGCTCCAGGATACGTGCCCGCTGACGCAACGGGATGCCGGGCCCATCATCCTCGACGCACAGCTCATCCCCTGACGCCGAAGAGTGAAAACTGACCTTCACTTCCCCCAGGCACAGCCGGTAAGCGTTTTCCAGCAGGTTGCCGAGCATTTCCAGCAGCGCCCCTTCTTCCATGGGCACATGGCATTGTTCGGGCAGATCCAGCGTGATCTTGACCTGCTTGTCGCGGTACACCTTCTCCAGCGTGTTGCACAGGCTTTCGACCACCGGCCGCAGCATCACATAGTGCCGAACCAGCCCGCTCTTGCGCAGACTGGCCCGCTGCAATTGATAGCCGATCTGCTGACTCATGCGTTCGATCTGGGATTGCAGAACCCGTGCCTGCTCGACATCCTCGGGGCGCTTGGCGATGTTCTCGCTGACGCCCTGCAACACCGCCAGAGGGGTTTTCAGGCTATGGGCCAGATCGCCCAGGGAATCCCGGTAACGGATGCGCTGCTCGCGCTCGCTGCGCAACAGGCGGTTCAGGGAGTCCGTCAGGCGCAGCAGCTCACTGGGATGCTCTTCACTCAAACTGTCACGGGCACCGGCCTCGACCTGATCCAGTTCCTGACTCAACCCCTTGAGCGCTCGCAAGCCCCAGGTCAGCCCCACCCACAAAAGTCCGAGCAGCACCAGCAAGGCACCACCAAACCCCAGGTAAAGCTTCTGTCGCAGACCGGCAATGGTTTCCTGATAGTCGCGCAACGGTTGCAGGGCCACGACGCTGAACGCGGCATTGCGCCCGCCCAGCAGGCGGATCTCGGCATCGTAGACAAAATACTCTTCGCCATCGACTTCCTTGATCTTGGTGAACTGGCTGCCCTGCCCGTCATAGTGCGGACGGTATCGAATGTGCTCGCCTTCAGTCCCCATCGAGCGCCAGACCAGTTGGCCTTGAAGGTTATAGATGTACCCCAGCAAACGACTGCCCGGCAGGTTGAACTGCTCGCCGGGCAATAACGAAGGCATCAGCAGGCGACCGTCTTCGACGCGGGCCGCGGAAATCATGGTCGTCACGTCCGACGCCAGACGCTGCTCGATGGCACCCCGCAAGGCCAGGCTGAATGCGCCCTGCAAGGCCGGCAACATCAGCAGCATGAAAATCACCGCCAGGGTGGCGGCGGCCAGCATCAAGCGCAGGCGCAGCGAACGAATCATGTACAGCGCTCAGTAAACAGATACCCCATGCCACGCACCGTCTCGATGGGTTTGAAGGCCTGCGCCCCTTCCAGCTTGCGCCGCAGTCGCCCGACCAGCACTTCGATCACATTCGGATCGCGCTCGTCGTCATCCGGGTACAGCTGCTCCATCAGGCGCTCCTTGGGCACCACTTGCTGATGATGAAGCATCAGGTATTCAAGAATCCGGTATTCATAGGCCGTCAACGCCAGTGGCTGCTCATCCAGCGCCGCCTGCTTGCGATTGAGGTCGAGCAACAGAGGCCCGGCCGTGATGGTCGATTGAATGAACCCGCTGGAACGGCGCAACAGGGCATTGAGTCGTGCCTCCAGTTCCTCGAACTGAAACGGCTTGACCACATAATCATCCGCTCCGGCGGCCAGGCCTTCGACCTTGTCCTGCCAGTTGCCGCGGGCGGTGAGGATCAGAATCGGAAAGGCCTTGCCCTGGGCGCGCAACTGGCGAATCAGGTCCAGCCCTCCAATGCCCGGCAAGCCGAGGTCGATCACCGCCAGATCATGATTGAACTGGCCGACCTGATACAGCGCCTCCTCGGCATTGGCCACTGCCTCCACCACATGCCCCACCTCGGTCAGGCGGGTCCACAGGTGATGACGTAGCAAGGCTTCGTCCTCGACCACCAACAACTTCATGCAGCTCTCCCCTAAGACAAAGAATGAAACGACATCCCCGGATCGGTACTCAACAGTCTGGCATTCAAGGGCAAACGCTGCGTCGGATCATATTCGCCCGACAGGGCTTCGCGACTGACCGGCACGCCATTGTAGGTGCCGCACAGGCTGCCATAAACAGGCGGCGCATAAAGCCCCTGTGTCGATGCCCCCAACGAGGCCTGCCAACCCGGCCCCTGACGCCAGACGCTGGCCTCGTCGGACCGTTCGCTGGTCTTGCCGAACTCGATACGTGCCGCTTCCAGCAGGCCATCACCGGCCTGTGCCGCAGCACTTCCCCCCAGAAAAGCCAACGCCAGGAAAAACTTGTTGAGGTTCAACATGAGAACTCCTTTTGCGCTCGGGAACGCGATCAAAGTACGGATTCACAGTAGCCCCCACGGCCTGAACTCTTACTGAACACGCTCTGAACCGTCGCTGAACGGAAACACACGATAAAAACGGCAGAATCGACTAGGCTTTGCCCTCTTCCCACCTTTAGAAGGAGCTGAACATGCGTCTGTGGATTGCGTTGATCATGATGAGCCTCACCGGGCTGGCCCAGGCGGCCATCAAGACCGAGCAGATCGACTACCAGAGTGCCGACGGCACAAAACTGGTGGCTTACTACGCCTATGACGATGCCATCAAGGGCCAGCGCCCCGGTGTTCTGGTGGTCCACGAATGGTGGGGGCTGAACGATTACGCCAAGCGCCGCGCCCGCGACCTCGCGGCGCTGGGCTACAGCGCCATGGCCATCGACATGTACGGCGACGGCAAGAACACCGAACACCCCAAGGACGCCATGGCATTCATGCAAGCGGCCCTGAAAGACAGCGACGCCGCCAACAAACGCTTCGATGCCGGCCTTGAGCAATTGAAGAAACATCCCCAGACCAACCCGAACAAGATCGCAGCCATCGGCTACTGTTTCGGCGGCAAGATCGTGCTCGATGCCGCACGCCGCGGCGAGCCACTGGCGGGTGTGGTGAGCTTCCATGGCGCGCTGGTCACCAATACGCCAGCCAAACCGGGCATCAAGGTGCCAATGCTGGTAGAACACGGCGCCAAGGACAGCATGGTCACGCCAGAGAACGTCGTGGCGTTCAAGAAGGAAATGGACGACGCCAAGGCCGACTACAAGTTCGTCAGCCTCGAAGGCGCGAAACACGGCTTCAGCAACCCCGACGCCGACCGCCTGAGCCATGGCGAGCATGGCGGCCCGGACATCGGCTACAACAAGGCCGCCGACCAGCGTTCGTGGGCGGACATGCAGGCGTTCTTCAAGAAAATATTTGGTTGAGTTTTCGCCCTCGCCGGTGCGCAAGCATACGGATTGTGTGGGACCGGATTTATCCGGGAAGGCGGTATTTCTGATCTACAGAAAGACGCTGGATGTACATCCCTCTTCGCTCAGCCCTTCCGTGGGAGCGAATTCATTCGCGATAGGCTCGTGAAGTTGAATAAGGTCTATCGATTTCAATGACGTCTCGCGAATGAATTCGCTCCTACGGGGTGACAGGTTCGCGAATGAGTTCCATATGGAAACGAATTCATTCGCGAATGCGTTTCCACATCCGGCACAATGCCGCCCATGACTCGAATTCCGACACTCCCCGCCTGCTGCTCCGAACCGGTCCGACACTGGCCACTGCCCCGGCCCGTGCCGGGTGCGGTATTGGTCAGCAGCCATTTCGATCCGCAGAAGCTGGCCGACGGTGATTTTCAGCGTTGCGCCATTGCTCCTCCCGCCAGCATTCAGCGCTCGGTCGCCAAGCGTCAGGCCGAGTTCCTGGCCGGTCGGCTCTGTGCCCGTGAAGCCCTGCACCGACTCGACGAACGCCTGTACGTCCCGGCCATCGGTGAAGACCGTGCGCCGATCTGGCCAGGCGATATCTGCGGTTCGATCACTCACAGCACCGGCTGGGCTGCAGCCATCGTTGCGTCCAGACAACAATGGCGCGGCCTGGGCCTGGATACCGAAAACCTGTTGAGCACCGATCGCGCCAGCCGTCTGGCCGGGGAAATCCTCACCGCCGACGAACTGGCCGCCATGGCCGCAGGCCCCGAAGAACAGATCGCCTTGCGCGTGACCCTGACCTTTTCCATCAAGGAAGCCCTGTTCAAGGCGCTCTACCCCATCGTGCAAAAGCGCTTCTATTTCGAGGACGCTCAAGTGCTGGGCTGGTCGGAAGACGGCAACGTGCGCCTGCGCCTATTGATGGACCTGTCCAGTGAGTGGCACAGCGGCAAGGAACTCGAAGGCCAGTTCAGCCTGCACGACCAGCATTTGCTGAGTCTGGTGAGCATTCCTGCCTGATCAGGCGGGCAGCGGGCAATGCTCGCAGCGCCCGACCCACTCGACCCGATGGCTCAGGCAACAGGTGCGGCGCTGCCGACGCGGTGCCGAACCGTCCGCCTGCTCGACATAACTCACAGCCTGAAACAATGGATTACGCCGTCCATCCGGACGTTGAGGGTGAGTCAGCAACGCCCAGCCCTTTTCAAGAGGCACATTGCTGCATCGCCCCAACTGCGTGAGACAGGCCTCCAGATAATCCCCGGCACTGCCCCACAGCACGCCACGGGACACATGGCCATAAACGCTCAACAACTTGATGACAGGCTGCAGATTGTCATCGAGCAAACCGGCAAAGCGCTGAAAAGGGTCGACGGGGCGCTCACGCAAAGACTCACCACGCGCCAGTAGCTTCACGCCCGCAGGCACACCACGCTCATCCAGCGCCACCGCCACCTGATCCAGATGCAACGGCCAGTACCACTCCTGGACCAGCCCCGCCGCCATCAACGGCGGAATCACCTGCATGAAGTAATACTTGGCCCATTGCGACACCAGCACCGGCAAATGAGCAGGCATCAGATCAGGCCCGTAAAGCCCCAGTAGCAGCGCATCCATGCGTGACGGCTGAAGCAGTTCCGCCAATGTCGTCACCGGGCGCGGGTCGTCCGCTGTCAGCAGCGTCTGCCCGAACGGCTCCAGAGGTCCGGTGAACAGAACGCTCATCGTGACACCTGAGTGCGCGGCCAGGTCAGCGTAAAGCAGGCACCGCCCAGGCTGCCGCTGCGGTCGATGGAAGCACGGCCTTCGTGCCAGTGAATGATCCGGCGCACGATGGACAACCCCAGGCCGTGCCCGCCGGAAGCCCGCGTCCGGCTGTCGTCCAGACGCATGAATGGCGTGAAGATCTGCTCCCAGGCGCTTTCCGGCACACCGGGTCCATCGTCCTCCACATCAAGACGGCAACACCCCGGCTCCAGCCGATAACGGATACTGACCTGCGATTCGGCATGGCGCAGCGCATTGCTCACCAGATTCTGTACGGCACGATGCAGATAACGCGGTTCGGCATCGACCCAGGCCACCTCGCCCTGAGTCGTGATCACGCACTCACCGCGAGAAACCCGCACATTGGCACGCAGAGGGGCCAGCTCAGCGATGACCCGATTGATCAAGGCATCCAGATCGATACGCTGAAAACTCAGGGTCGGAGCGCCCTGCTCCAGCCGGGCATAGGTCAGCATCTCGTCCACCAGCTTGTCGAGGTCCTGAATGTCGCTGTCCATGCCCGCCATGTATTTATGTCGCGCCTCAGGCGTGGTCGCATCCTGAATCATTTCCAGACCAAAACGCAGGCGCGATACCGGCGTACGCAGCTCATGGGACACCGCCCGCACCAATTCGCGCTGGATCATCAGCGAACGCTGCAAATGCTCGGCCATGCTGTTGAACGCCGCCGCCAGACGACCGACCGAATCACTGCCTTCAGTCGGCACCCGCGTTTGCAGACTGCCTTGCGCGATCAAGGTCGCAGCGGCCTCCAAAGCCTGCACTCGTCGCTCAAGACGCCGCACCAACAGATAAACCACCACTCCGATGAAACACAGCCCCACCAACGCAATCAGCACCAGCAATTGCGGCGGGTAAGGATTCATCTGGTACAGCGGGCCGATCTCCAGCACCCAGTTGGTATCGACGATCCCGGACAGCACGCGGATGGAGTCGCCGCCCTTGCCCAGCGCCATGACCGTGTCGCCTTCATAGACTCGCCGACGCTGGTCGTCGTCCAGATCCGCCTGATCCAGCGCAATCAGGTTCAGGTCGAACCCGAAGCCCTTGTTCACCCGCAAGGCTTGCAGGCGCGCCGGTTGTTCATCGACGGGCAGGCGCACCAGTTCGTCGATCAACAGATAAATGGTGGCCCGCGCCAGTTGCTCGGTGATCTGCTGCACTTCACCGGTCAGCAAGAGCGGTTCCTGATCACTGAGCTGACGATAGACCCTGGCCGCGTGCGGGCCGATCTGTTCGACCACCACCTGCCCACGCTGCAAACGGCTACGAGCGCTGCTGTCCAGGTGTGCCTCTTCGACGCTCTGCAATGCCAGCGGAATCCCCAGCAAACGCTCCCAGAGCGCCAGCGCACGACGGCGCTCGATATCGTTCAGAGGGATCAGGTTATCGGCCATCACGGTAAAGGTGCCGTGAGCCAGCCGTTCGCGATACTGGCCGCTGCGCTCCTGATTGAGCAGGTGCAGCGCCAGCACGCCCAGCAAGGCCACCAGCACCAGAACACTCAGCATGCCGCCGTAAATGCGCAGGAAAATGGAGTTCATGGGGTCAGCCGTTCAGGACAAAGCTGTTCATGTCCTGCGCCGCTTCAGGCACGAACAGATAGCCTTTGCTGCGCACGGTCTTGATCAGACGCGGATGAATGGGATCGTCGCCGATTCGCGGGCGGATGCGCGAAATCCGTACATCGATGGAACGGTCCTGCCCGTCATAGCCCACCCCACGCAGGGCCGTGAAGATTTCTTCCCGGGACAGCGTGCGCCCGGCATTGGCGACCAGCAACCACAGCAAGTCGAACTCGGCTCCGGTCAACTCGATGCACTGACCCCGCAGCCAGGCCTCGCGCAGGGCGTTATCCACCACCAGCGGGCCGAACACCAGACGGCGCAGCTCGGCGGCAGGCACCTGAGGGGCCTCGCTGCGCCGCAGCAGGGCGTGAATACGCGCCAGCAACACCCGCGGATGAACCGGCTTGCAGACGAAATCGTCCGCGCCGGTGTCCAGGCCCTGAACCTGATCGGAGTCGTCGGTGCGCGCGGTGAGCATCAGGATCGGCCCGTCATAGCGGTCACGCACCTTGCGGCAGATGCTCAGACCGTCTTCGCCGGGAAGCATCAGATCCAGAATCACCAGGTCCGGCTGCTCATCGATGATGCGTGCCGCCGCCCGGGTGCCATGACTTTCAATGCTCACATCCAGACCGTTGCCCTGCAGGTAATCGCAGGTCAACTCGGCCAATCGCTGATCGTCTTCCACGATCAGCACCCGCCAGTTTTCTCGCTCCACACGCAGCCTCCTGTTGTTGTTATTCAAGGGCATGTTCTCTCGCATCGGTGAAGGCGATTGTAGCAATCGCCCGGCCAAGCACACGACATGCCAGAACGGCCTTGCACGATGTGTTTTTTGTGATAGGGTTCGCGCCCGCAAAAATCGGCCTCGCGCCGCTGAGAGATGTAAAAAACAATGACAAACGGTCCGGCTCAGTAGTTATGCGGCCTACACGCGATACGGGCGTTTCATACACAAACTACACACAAGCTTATCCACAGGTCGTGCGTTGCAATTGCTATCCAAAACGCATTATCTTGTAGCCCGAACCACAGAGACACCCTACATGTAGGGTTTTCTGAAGAAACACCAGCACAACTCAATCGAGAAATTCAAGCATTTTTCTTGAGTCTGCAAGGTTGAACTTTAAGACGTGTTCAATGGCCCAAGCGACCGCGCCGAAAACAGACCGGCCCGGTACACGTTTTGCAACATCGAACGCGCACTCTTCACCAGATTTTCCAGGGGATCGGCATTGAGCCGGCCCCTTTTTGACTTCAAAGCCCGGGAATGGCGATCACACCCTTCCTGACTCCGTTTTGAAGTCCTTGAGTTGCCCCATTTGGCGACTGAATGCCTCAAGACGGAACGGTGGGCGGCTCTGCTGCCCAAACAAACTTAAAGAACGTGGAGACACCCATGCAAACAGACACAACTCGCGAGAACTCGCCGACCAAGGCGCCGCAATCCGGCCAGGGCCAACAGGACCTGTCCGCGACCGCTCCGGGTCAACTGCGCGTGATCAAGCGTAACGGCACTGTCGTTGCCTACACCGATGACAAGATCACCGTCGCCATCACCAAAGCGTTTCTTGCAGTTGAGGGCGGCAACGCTGCCGCCTCGTCACGTATCCACGACACCGTTGCCCGCCTGACCGAACAGGTCACGGCCACCTTCAAGCGTCGCATGCCGTCGGGCGGCACCATCCACATCGAAGAAATCCAGGACCAGGTCGAACTGGCCCTGATGCGTGCCGGCGAGCAGAAAGTCGCTCGCGACTACGTCATCTACCGTGACTCCCGCGCCAAGGAGCGCGCCGGTCGTGCTGGCGAAACACAAGTCCAGGCTCACCCGTCGATCCGCATCACCCGCCCTGATGGCAGCCTCGCGCCGCTGGACATGGGCCGCCTGAACACCATCGTCACCGAAGCGTGCGAAGGCCTGGCTGAAGTCGACGCCAACCTGATCCAGACCGAAACCCTGAAGAACCTGTACGACGGCGTTGCACTGAAAGACGTCAACACCGCACTGGTCATGACCGCCCGTACCCTGGTCGAGCGTGAGCCGAACTACTCGTTCGTCACCGCCCGCCTGCTGATGGACACCCTGCGTGCCGAAGGCCTGAGCTTCCTGGAAGTGGCCGACAGCGCCACCCACCACGAAATGGCCGACCTGTACGCCAAGGCCCTGCCGGCCTACATCGCTACCGGTATCCAGTACGAACTGCTCAACCCTGTGCTGGCCGACTTCGACCTGGTCAAACTGGGCAAGGCCATCAACCACGAGCGCGACCAGCAGTTCACCTACCTGGGCCTGCAGACCCTGTACGACCGTTACTTCATCCACAAGGATGGCGTGCGTTTCGAACTGCCGCAGATCTTCTTCATGCGTGTGGCCATGGGCCTGGCGATCGAAGAGAAAGCCAAGGAAGACCGCGCCATCGAGTTCTACAACCTGTTGTCGTCCTTCGACTACATGGCCTCGACCCCGACCCTGTTCAACGCCGGTACCCTGCGTCCACAGCTGTCCAGCTGCTACCTGACCACCGTGCCGGACGACCTGTCGGGCATCTACCACGCGATCCACGACAACGCCATGCTGTCCAAATTCGCGGGCGGCCTGGGCAACGACTGGACACCGGTGCGTGCACTGGGCTCCTACATCAAGGGCACCAACGGCAAGTCGCAAGGCGTCGTTCCGTTCCTGAAAGTGGTCAACGACACCGCCGTTGCGGTCAACCAGGGTGGCAAGCGCAAGGGCGCTGTCTGTGCCTACCTGGAAACCTGGCACATGGACATCGAAGAGTTCATCGAGCTGCGCAAGAACACCGGTGACGATCGTCGTCGTACCCACGACATGAACACCGCCAACTGGATCCCTGACCTGTTCATGAAGCGCGTCTTCGACGACGGCAAGTGGACCCTGTTCTCGCCATCGGAAGTGCCGGACCTGCACGACCTGACCGGCAAGGCCTTCGAGGAACGTTACGAGTACTATGAAGCCCTGACCGAATACCCAGGCAAGATCAAGCTGTTCAAGACCATCCAGGCCAAGGACCTGTGGCGCAAGATGCTCTCGATGCTGTTCGAGACCGGCCACCTTGCCATTTTCGATGTGCCCGCGGGTTTCGGTCACCTCGAACCACTCCAGCAATTGAAGG
>NZ_JBIVGV010000031.1:0-16758 GCF_044748865.1 Pseudomonas sp. NPDC089734
GGCCTTCGGAATCGACCTGATCATCCGGACCCTGCTGGTCGGCGCGCTCATCATGATGGCTGTTGGCAACGGTTTCCTTGTAGACGAAGGATTTGACCGGGTTTTCCTCTGGATCGTAAGGGTTACGCAGCAGGAAGCGCGGTACGGTCAGACCGATGTAGCGGGAGTCTTCCGACTGGCGGAAGCTCTGCCACTTGGCAAACTGCGGACCTTCGAAGTGATCCTTGAGATCCTTCAGGTCAGGCAGGCCGGTGAAGCTTTCCAGACCGAAGAATTTCGGACCGGCAGCTGCGATGAACGGCGCGTGGGACATGCAGGCTACGCTGGAAACGTACTGCATCAGTTTCACGTCCGGCGAGCTTGGCGACAGGTAGTAGTTGGCGATGATTGCGCCCACCGGCTGGCCACCGAACTGGCCGTATTCAGCGGTGTAGATGTGTTTGTACAGACCGGCCTGCATCACTTCCGGCGAGTCCTCGAAGTCGTCGAGCAGGTCCTGCTTGGAGACGTTGAGGATTTCGATCTTGATGTTTTCACGGAAGTTGGTGCGATCGACCAACAGCTTGAGGCCGCGCCATGCCGACTCCAGCGACTGGAAGTCCGGGTGATGGAGGATCTCGTCCATCTGCAGGCTGAGTTTGGCGTCGATCTCGGCGATCATGCGGTCAACCATGGCCTTCTTGACCGGCTCACCGTTGTTCTGTGGCTTGAGGAGTTCCTCGATGAAAGCCGATACGCCGCGCTTGGCAATGTCATAGGCTTCGTCGTCAGGCGTCAGGCGGGTCTCGGCGATGATGCTGTCGAGAATGCTGTACTCGGCCTCGTTACTCTTCTGCTGTGCTGCACTGGTGCTCATGGTTCTGCTTCCTTTGCTGATGGGGCTCAAGCGTCCTGCGGCTGGGCTTCGAGGCCCAGTTCACCCAGTACACGCGTACGCGATTCGTCGTCGGCGAGAACGCCTTCGATGGCCTTGCGGAATGCCGGGGCATTACCCAGCGGCCCTTTCAGGGCGACGAGGGCGTCACGTAGTTCCATCAGTTTTTTCAGTTCAGGGACCTGTTCGACCAGGCTGGCCGGGTTGAAGTCCTTCATGGAATTGACGCGCAGCTTCACAGCCAGTTCTTCGCCTTCGACACCGTCCTGCAGACGGTTAGGCACGCTCAGGGTCAACCCCAGCTCCTGTTTGGCCAGCACTTCGTCAAAGGTCATCTTGTCGATGCTGATCGGTTTGCGGTCTTCCACCTTGCGCTCATCCAGACGCTGGGTGTAATCACCGACTGCCAGCAGTTTCAACGGCAGTTCAATCTCTTCCTGAGCCCCACCGGTGGCGGGTTTGAAGGTGACGTTGATGCGTTCCTTGGGGGCGACCGAGCCTTCTTTGGCCATGGCTTTTCTCCTTGCGGTTGTGGCCCTTGGGCCTAATCGAGTACCACTTCAAGATCGAGGTGGCACAGCCTGCGATAAATCTCTTCCTTGCGTTCCCGCACTGCATGGTTCTGCGGCAACAACTCACAGCAGCTATGCAGGAGGTGCAGCACTTCCAGTGCAAGATCAGGCTCCCAGGCGTGCAAGCCTGAGTTCTGTAATTCTTGATCGAGGGTTTCCAGCTGGGTCTTGGCCAGCTCGTACTTCTTGGCCATGAAACACAGCCGCGCCAGCGTGAACTGCCAGAAAAACTTCATGCGGCCACCACGGGCGGACTGCAGCCCCTGCTTGAGAATCTGCACGGCGGCCTTGAGGCCGTCCTTGCGCAGGATCGGCAGGACTTCGTCCAGCGCCTCTTCCCATGCCGGGCGAGTAGAAGCGACCTCCTCCACCTTGCGCGGCGTGCCGGGACTTTGCAGGTGCGGCATCACATTGGTGCCGATCCAGCGGCGGGTGGCCGGGTCGGCGAAGGGCGCACCATCGTGGAAGCGAAGCTCCACCACACCCGGCAATCGTTGCAGCAGCAATGCGAAATGGATCTCCACTTCACGCATTGCGTGCTCGGCGTTCAGCTCCAGCAGGCACTCCCAGACCATACGCTGGCCGTCGAACCAGAACGGAGCCTTGGAAAGACTGGCTTCCAGTTCCATGACCAGATCCGCGTACTGGCCGTTGGCAAAGCGGTCCTGATAAGACTTGAGCTTGTCGGCCGGCAGCCCGCGCAGAGCCGTGATCTGCTCGGCATTGCGCTCGGGCACCGCTTCGATGGGCAGCCAGAGGAGAGTCCGGCCGAGCCGTATGGCCCGCACATCGGTGGCTTTCTGCTTGAGCCACCAGGTTGCCAGAGGACGTGCGTTTTCCTGCAACCCACGCAGCGCTTTCTGGGCCTCTCTCTCGTTTTCGACAGGTGCGCCGGGGGTCAACAACTGGGTGGCGGCCTGCTTGACCTGCGCCACGGCGGCCCCGACCACACCGGGCTCCGGCTGATTGTCGGCAGCGCGCATGACCAGGCTCGACAACCGGCGGCAGAGCGGCAGCAAGAGCGGTGCATCGTCCGCCAGGTGCCCGGTCAGCGCAGCATCGAGACCTTCGAGATGCTCCACCAGACGACGGAAGAGCGGAAGCTGCTCCTTGATCGCGACATTTTCGTTGAGCACCTGTTCGAGACGTGGCACCAGCCAGCTGATCGCGGCAGCACGCGTACGCGGCTTGCCAGGATGGATTTCGCTCCAGTGGTGTTCGCACAGGTGTTGCAGCAGGCCGATACCGGCCAGCAATCCGGGGAAGGATTCACGTTGATAAAGCGCCCAGGTCAACCAGGCAGCCGCTCGCAGATCCTTGGACTGGGTACGCAGTAGCGCTTCGCTGTTTTCGCGGATTTTCAGCCAGTCGATCTGGCCGCTTTCATGGACTGACTGGGCCTTGCCCAGCTCGCTTTCCAGGGCCTCGTACTCAACCGAAAAGCGAACATCCTCACCCGCAAAACTCTCGTTGGAAACAGAGGTTTTAGCGAGCTCGAGGTAATGAGCCGAAAGTTTGCTTGAGTAGGACATCCATGGCCTTTGAATGATGATGATCTATCCGCTTGCGCCACTCGCAAACACGGCATACACCATTAGAGCAATCCACCGATACTTACTCGAAAGTATCCTGCCCCGATGAAAACGGCTTGCATCCTATACCGCCGTAATAGCCCTTTGCAATCTTCCTACCGGCATGTAAAGAGTAAAAATTCTTATCAGACGGGGATTAGACGGGGTTTCCAGGAGAGAAATGAACAGCGCTCACACCGAAGTACGAGTGCCAACAATCAACAACCTGGCTTGCCAATAACCTTTCAATCCTTACTGTCTTTATGCATACAGCCTTTTCTCATATCCGATCATGATGCCATTGAGAAAACAGCCTTAAAACCTTAAAAAATGCCTGCATCACCTTGAAAAACAAAGAAAAAACCTAAACCCCCCCCACAATTCACATTGAAAAAACAACGTCAAAAACTCGACAAGCCACAACTACAACGCCTCGAATCGACAATAAACCGAACATGCTTTTCGTCATATACGCTTCACAAAGTTGTGAATCGATTAAGTTTTCTCACGTACCCTTTCGAGGAAAAAACCTGCTTTTTCACCCGCCGCATGAACTTTTTATATCCAGTGAAAAATGTTTCACCTCGTTGCCGATTCCGCAGCCTGGCTTCATAACTTTATCGTTTAAGTGATGCCTTCTGCCGCATCAGAGAGTATGAAAAACACAATCAAGTAATTTCAAAGTGCCATCATGAGTTCATATAAAAGAATAGCGAGCCGCCTTCCATGGCCACTCCATGACAACTGAAGGTTTCCCCTCTTATTGCGGGACCCGCACCCATCCTTCCATCAAGACCCTGGCACTGCGACTCATGATGGCCTTGGTGACTGACCACTCGCCTGCTTCCTGTCGAGCCTGGGCACCCACACGCAAGGTTCCAGAGGGGTGACCGAACACCACCGACTCACGCTCACCTCCGCCTGCCGCGAGGTTGACCAGCGTACCGGGAATGGCTGCTGCCGTTCCGATGGCCACCGCTGCCGTTCCCATCATGGCGTGATGCAGCTTGCCCATGGACACGGCCCGCACCAGCAAATCAACACTCTCCTTGCTGACCTTTTTTCCGCTGGAAGACACATGGTCGGCCGGTGCGGCCACGAAAGCGACCTTGGGGGTATGCTGGCGAAGTTCGGGATCGTCGACACGGCTGATCAGCCCCATGCGCAAGGCTCCATGAGCCCGTATGGCTTCCAGTTTTGCCAGCGCCCGGGGGTCGCCATTGATATCGCCCTGCAACTCGGTGCCGGTGTAGCCCAGATCGGCTGCATTGACGAAAACTGTCGGTATGCCGGCATTGATCAGGGTCGCTCGCAGCGTGCCGATGCCTGGCACCTGCAGCTCATCGACCAGTTGACCACTGGGGAACATTGACCCGCCGGCCCCCTCCTCGTCAGCGGCCGGGTTCAGAAACTCCAGTTGCACCTCCGCGGCCGGAAACGTCACACCATCCAGCTCGAAATCGCCGGTCTCCTGCACCTCACCGTCCGTCATGGGGACATGAGCAATGATGGTCTTACCGATATTGGCCTGCCAGATACGCACGACAGCGACGCCATTGCGCGGAACCCGGGCAGCGTCCACCAAGCCCTGACTGATGGCAAACGATCCCACGGCCGCGGAAAGATTGCCGCAGTTACCGCTCCAGTCGACAAAAGGCCTGTCGATGGAAACCTGCCCGAACAGGTAATCGACATCGTGATCCGCCTTGCTGCTGCGCGACAGAATGACGGTCTTGCTGGTACTGGAGGTCGCGCCCCCCATGCCATCGATCTGCTTTTCGTAAGGATCGGGGCTGCCGATCACCCGCAGCAGCAAGGCATCACGGGCAGCGCCGGGGACCTGCGCAGCTTCAGGCAGGTCCAGCAGATTGAAGAACACGCCTTTGCTGGTGCCGCCACGCATGTAAGTGGCCGGAATTCTGATCTGTGGCTTCATTGGTGATTTCCTTGAAGGGTGAACCCCGCAGGAGCGAATTCATTCGCGAAAAACCGTTCGCGAATGAATTCGCTCCTACAGGACGTGTCAGGCTTGTGCAGATTCCAGGAAGTCCTGGGCGAAACGTTGCAGCACGCCGCCCGCTTCATAGATGGACACTTCTTCGGCGGTATCCAGGCGGCAGGTCACGGGCACTTCCAGTTGCTCACCGTTACGGCGCCGGATCACCAGTGTCAGCGTGGCACGGGGTGTACGCTGGCCGATCACATCGAAGGTTTCGCTGCCGTCGATCCCCAGGGTCAAACGATTGGTGCCCGACTTGAACTCCAGGGGCAACACGCCCATGCCCACCAGATTGGTCCGGTGAATGCGCTCGAACCCTTCGGCTGCAATCGCTTCGACACCCGCCAGACGCACTCCTTTGGCCGCCCAGTCCCGCGATGAGCCCTGACCATAATCGGCACCGGCAATGATGATCAGCGGCTGCTTGCGCTCCATGTAGGTTTCGATGGCCTCCCACATGCGAGTCACCTTGCCTTCCGGCTCGATACGGGTCAGCGAGCCTTTCTTGACCTTGCCGTCCACCACGGCCATCTCGTTGACCAGTTGCGGGTTGGCGAATGTAGCGCGCTGCGCCGTGAGGTGGTCGCCCCGGTGCGTGGCATAGGAGTTGAAGTCTTCTTCCGGCAGGCCCATCTTCGCCAGGTACTCGCCCGCCGCGCTGTCGGGCAGGATGGCGTTCGAGGGCGACAGGTGATCGGTGGTGATATTGTCCGGCAGCACCGCCAGCGGGCGCATGCCCTTGAGGGTTCGTTCACCGGCCAGCGCACCTTCCCAATAAGGCGGACGACGGATATAGGTGCTCATGGCGCGCCAGTCATACAGCGGCTCGACCCGGGAGCCGCTGTCCTCTTCAAGGGCGAACATCGGAATGTAGACCTGGCGGAACTGCTCCGGCTTGACGGAGGCACGAACCACCGCATCGATCTCCTCATCACTCGGCCAGATATCCTTCAGACGGATTTCCCGGCCATCGGCAATCCCCAGTACATCGTTCTCGATATCGAAACGGATGGTGCCGGCAATGGCATAGGCCACCACCAGCGGTGGCGAGGCCAGAAACGCCTGCCGGGCATAAGGATGAATGCGCCCGTCGAAATTGCGGTTACCGGACAGCACAGCTGTGGCGTACAGGTCGCGGTCGATGATTTCCTGCTGGATCTTCGGCTCCAGCGCACCGGACATGCCATTGCAGGTGGTGCAGGCAAAGGCCACGACACCAAAGCCCAATTGCTCAAGCTCGGAAGTCAGGCCCGCTTCGTCCAGGTACAACGCAACCGCCTTGGAGCCGGGTGCCAGCGATGATTTCACCCAGGGTTTGCGACTCAGCCCCAGACGATTGGCGTTGCGGGCCAGCAGACCGGCCGCGATCACGTTGCGCGGGTTGCTGGTGTTGGTGCAACTGGTGATGGCGGCGATGATCACGGCCCCATCGGGCATTTTCCCCGGCACGTCCTGCCACTGCCCGGCAATGCCCCTGGCTGCCAGTTCCGTGGTGGCGACCCGGGCATGGGGGTTGGACGGCCCGGCCATGTTGCGCACGACGCTGGAGAGGTCAAAGCTCAACACCCGCTCGTACTCGACCTGCCCGAGACTGTCGGACCACAGCCCCGTATGCCGTGCGTACAGTTCCACCAGGCGGATCTGCTCGTCTTCACGCCCGGTGAGTCGCAGGTAGTCGATGGTCTGTTGATCGATGGAAAACATCGCGGCAGTAGCACCGTACTCCGGCGCCATGTTGGAAATGGTCGCCCGGTCTCCCAGCGTCAGGCTCGAGGCACCTTCGCCGTAAAACTCCAGATAGGCACCCACCACCTTCTGTTTGCGCAGGAATTCAGTCAGGGCCAGCACCACGTCCGTGGCAGTAATGCCCGGCTCACGCCGACCGGTCAGTTCAACCCCGACGATATCCGGCAGACGCATCCAGGAAGCACGCCCGAGCATCACGTTCTCGGCTTCCAGCCCTCCCACGCCAATGGCGATAACGCCCAACGCATCGACATGGGGAGTGTGGCTGTCAGTCCCTACCAACGTATCGGGAAAGGCCACGCCTTCGCGGACCTGCACCACGGGCGACATTTTTTCCAGGTTGATCTGGTGCATGATGCCGTTGCCCGGCGGGATCACTTCGACATTCTTGAACGCCTTTTTGGTCCAGTCGATGAAGTGGAAACGGTCTTCGTTGCGACGGTCCTCGATGGCCCGGTTCTTCTCGAAGGCCTGTGGGTCGTAGCCCCCACACTCCACCGCCAGCGAGTGGTCGACGATCAGTTGCACCGGCACCACCGGATTGACCAGCGCCGGGTCGCCCCCCTGTGAAGCAATGGCATCACGCAGCCCGGCAAGGTCCACCAGCGCGGTCTGGCCCAGAATGTCATGGCACACCACCCGAGCCGGAAACCAGGGAAAATCCAGGTCCCGCCTGCGCTCGATGAGCTGGCTCAACGAGGCCTTCAGGGTCGCGGGCTCACAGCGACGCACCAGGTTTTCGGCCAATACCCGAGAGGTATAAGGCAACAGGTCATAGGCACCGGGCTTGATGGACTCGACGGCCGCACGGGCATCGAAGTAATCCAGCGAGGTACCGGGGAGCGGCTTGCGGTATTCAGCATTCATGGCACAGAGACTCGATCACGGAATGGGTAAATGGAGAGGGGAACTCATGAGCGGCTCCCCTTCCCCGGTCAGCGCTGTTCGAGGGGAACGAAACTGCGCTGTTCGACACCGACATACTCGGCGCTCGGGCGGATGATGCGGTTGTTGGCACGCTGCTCGAAAACATGGGCAGCCCAGCCGGTCAGGCGCGAACAGACGAAAATGGGCGTGAACAGCTTGGTGGGAATGCCCATGAAGTGATACGCCGAGGCATGGTAGAAGTCGGCATTGGGAAACAGTTTCTTCTGCTCCCACATGGTCTTGTCGATGGCTTCGGATACCGGGAACAGCACCGTATCGCCCACTTCGTCGGCAAGCTTCTTCGACCAGCCCTTGATGACCTCGTTACGCGGGTCGGACTCCTTGTAGATCGCATGGCCGAAGCCCATGATCTTTTCCTTGCGTTCCAGCATGCCCAGCGTGCCCCTGGTCGCCTCTTCGGCCGAGCCGAAACGCTGGATCATTTCCATGGCCGCCTCGTTGGCACCGCCATGCAACGGGCCGCGCAGGCTGCCGATGGCCGCCGTGATGCAGGAATACAGATCCGACAGAGTCGAGGCGCAGACCCTGGCGGTAAAGGTCGAGGCGTTGAACTCGTGCTCGGCGTAGAGAATCAGCGAGACGTCCATGACCTTGCGATGCAGTTCGCTGGGCGATTTGTCGAGCAACAGGTGCAGGAAGTGGCCGCCGATGGAGGCCTCGTCGGTCACGCAATCGATGCGTTTGCCATCATGGGTGAAGCGATACCAGTAGCACATGATGGCCGGAAAGGCCGCCAACAGACGGTCAGTGGCATCACGCTGTTGCTCGAAGCTCTGCTCCGGCTCAAGGGTGCCGAGCATCGAAGCGCCGGTACGCATCACGTCCATGGGATGAGTGCTGGCCGGAATGCGCTCCAGCACCTCTTTCAGGGCCTGGGGCAAGTCGCGCAGCCCCTTGAGGCGGTCCATGTAAGCGGTCAGTTGTGTGCGGGTCGGCAGTTCGCCGTACAGCAACAGATAGGCCACTTCCTCGAAACGCGCCTCGGCGGCCAGTTCCCGAACGTCATAGCCGCGGTAGGTCAGCCCCGCGCCGGCAAGCCCGACGGTGGACAAGGCAGTCTGTCCGGCAACCTGGCCTCGCAGGCCGGCACCGCTCAATACTTTTGCTTCAGCCATTGCATTCTCCAGTTCTTGAAATTGTCGGAAATTGGCAATTCGTTTTTTTCGCGGATGAATCCGCTCCAGCAAACCGTGCAGGAACGAATTCATTCGCGAATGACCTCACATCACCCCTTCTTCTGCGCAAACAGCGCGTCCAGTTTTTGCTCGAACGTGTGATAGTCGATGGCGTCATACAGCTCCATGCGGGTCTGCATGGTGTCGACCACGTGCTTTTGCGTGCCGTCACGACGAATGGCGCCATAGACGTTTTCCGCCGCCTTGTTCATGGCGCGGAATGCAGATAAAGGATAGAGCACCAGCGATACGTCAGCGCCGCGCAGCTCTTCGACCGTGAACAGCGGCGTGGCGCCGAACTCGGTGATATTGGCCAGGATCGGCACGCCGGCCCGGTTGGCAAACTGCTTGTACATGCTCAGTTCGGTAATGGCTTCGGGAAAGATCATGTCGGCCCCGGCTTCGATGCAGGCCGCCGCCCGCTCCAGCGCCGACTCCAGCCCTTCGACCGCCAGGGCATCGGTACGCGCCATGATGACGAAACTGTCGTCGGTCCGCGCATCGACCGCCGCCTTGATACGATCGACCATCTCCTGCTGCGAAACGATTTCCTTGTTGGGACGATGCCCGCAACGCTTGGCCCCCACCTGATCCTCGATATGGATGGCCGCCGCGCCCGCCTTGATCATCGACCGGACGGTCCGCGCCACATTGAACGCCGACGAACCGAAACCGGTGTCCACATCCACCAGCAGGGGCAGATCGCAGACATCGGTAATACGCCGCACATCCGTCAGCACATCGTCCAGCCCGGTGATACCCAGATCCGGCAGCCCCAGGGAGCCGGCCGCCACCCCGCCGCCGGACAGATAGATGGCCTTGAAGCCGGCTCGTCTGGCCAGCAGTGCATGGTTGGCATTGATCGCCCCGACCACTTGCAACGGCTGCTCGGTGGCAACCGCATCACGGAAACGCTGGCCGGGAGTTTTATTGTCGTGACTCATTTTTCACCTCGGTCGGGAGCCGCCTGGTAATGGCGCTCGATATTGCGTCTGGAAGCGCCGATGTGGCGGCGCATCAACAATTCGGCCAGTTCGCCATCACGATCGGCAATCGCATCCAGAATGCGATGGTGTTCGGCAAAGGCCTGGCGCGGACGATTGGGGGTGGTGGAAAACTGGATGCGGTACATGCGCACCAATTGATAAAGCTCGCCGCAGAGCATCTGGCTGAGGGTCTTGTTGCCGCTGCCCTGGATGATCCGGTAATGGAAATCGAAATCCCCTTCCTGCTGGTAATAGCCCAGCCCGGCCTGAAACGCGGCATCGCGCTCGTGGGTATCGAGAACCTGACGCAACTCATCGATCTGTTCGACCGTCATCCGCTCGGCTGCCAGACGACAGGCCATGCCTTCGAGGGATTCACGAATCTCGTACAGCTCGATCATCTCGGCATGGCTGAGTGACACGACGCGAGCGCCCACATGCGGAACCCGCACCAGCAGCCGCTGCCCTTCCAGGCGGTGGATGGCTTCGCGTAACGGCCCGCGACTGATGCCGTAGGTCCGGGCCAGTTCCGGTTCGGAGATCTTGCTGCCCGGGGCGATCTCACCCTTGACGATGGCCGCCTGAATGCGCCGGAAGACGTTCTCGGACAGGGTTTCCGAATCGTCTGCGCAAGCCACGGGCGCTTCGACTGCACTCCGCATATTGTCGACACCTTTAAAGTTACATGTCGACAAATCTAGTAAATGCAGCAGATCCCGTCAAAGGAAAACTCAGGATTGTCGACAATCATTCGGAAAAGCCTGACAGCCTTTAATGACCTGCAGCCGGACGACAGGCAGGGATGACTGGCATCCCGAGACCTTCATGTTAGAATGCCCGCCGCATCTGCCGAGTGCAGCACTTCAAAGGATACGGCCTGCCAGATACGTCGGGATGAAAGCCTGCGCTGCGGCCCTGAAGTTTACGCCTGTCGCGCAAGGACCTATGAGACTCGAATTCCTCACCACGCTACTGTGTCTGCTGTTTCTTCCTGCCATATGCACCGCCTCCAGCAAGACCGTCTATGGCCTGAACGAATACGCCAGACTCCTCAACATTGATCTTGAGGTCGCCGCCAAACTCGACACCGGCGCCAAGACCGCTTCGTTGAGTGCCCGTGACATCAAGCATTTCAAACGTAACGGCGAGACCTGGGTCAGGTTCTATCTGGCCATCGACAACAGCCATACCCACCCTATCGAGCAGCCCCTGACCCGCATCAGTCAGATCAAGCGACGGGCGGACGACGTCGACCCGGACGACGAGAAGAAATACAGCGCCCGACCGGTGATCAGTCTCGATATCTGCATGGGTGAAGTTTTACGCACCATAGAAGTGAACTTGACCGACCGAAGTGCTTTCCAATACCCGCTTTTGATTGGCTCCGATGCCCTCAAACGCTTTGATGCGCTGGTCGATCCAAGCCTTAAATTTGTGGCGGGCAAGCCCGCCTGTGCCTCCGTCGTTCAAAACGCAGAGTAAATACATGCGCTCTCTTACCCTTCATCTGAAACTCCTGATCACGTTCCTGGTGACGCTGGGCATCGCGATCACGGCCTATCAGATCGTCATCCTCGGCATTCCGCTGACCGAGGATGAAACCGACGACCTGTGGAACATCGACGCCAAGGTGGAGTTCCAGGCCAACAGCCGGGAATCGATCAAGATCCAGATGTTCGTCCCGCCCCTGACCACGGACTACATCAGCCTCAACGAAAGCTTCATTTCCAATAATTACGGGGTAAGCGTCAACCGCGTCGACGGCAATCGCAAGGTGACCTGGTCTTCACGCCGCGCCAACGGCAATCAGACGCTGTATTACCGGCTGGTGCTGACCAAGCGCTACGGTGCGGACAAACCCAAGAGCAAGGGCCCGATCTTCCGCGACAGCATCCCGGTAGCAGGCGCCGAGAAAATCGCGGCCGAGGCCCTGGTCGCTCCCATTCGTCGCCACTCCGCGGACGTCGAAACCTTTATCAGCGAGGCCATCAAGCGCGTC
Source organism: Pseudomonas sp. NPDC089734 (assembly GCF_044748865.1). Classification (NCBI taxonomy): domain Bacteria; kingdom Pseudomonadati; phylum Pseudomonadota; class Gammaproteobacteria; order Pseudomonadales; family Pseudomonadaceae; genus Pseudomonas; species Pseudomonas sp. NPDC089734. Next base: position 11,871 of record NZ_JBIVGV010000031.1, read on the forward strand.
AACAACCTCAACGACGACAACGCCAAGCTGCTGCTGGGCGGCGACACTTCAGCCGCGAAAAAGGCCCAGATCACTGAACTGCTGCTGTCCTTGGCCCACGTGCCCATGGAAAAGATCCACACCATCCGCCTGATCGCCGACCAGCCGCAGAACCCGGAACTCTGGCTGCGCAGTTTCAACGGCAAGGAGTGGCTGTATTTCAACCCGGATACCGGTGAATCCGGCCTGCCGGATGACCGCCTGCTGTGGTGGACCGGCGACGAGAACCTGATCAGCATCGATGGCGGTCGCAAGGCCACGGTCAGCTTCAGCCTCAACAACAGCGAAATGAATGCCATGCGGCTGGCCAAGCTGACCGACGAAAGCACCGATTCGGACTTTCTCTCCTATTCGCTGTACGGCCTGCCGCTGCAAACCCAGCAGACCTTCATGATCATGGTGATGATCCCGATTGGCGTGCTGGTCATCCTGATCCTGCGCAATCTGGTCGGCCTGCAGACACTGGGCACCTTCACCCCTGTGCTGATCGCCCTGGCCTTCCGGGAAACCCAGTTGGGGTTTGGCATCGCACTGTTCACTGTGATCACAGCATTGGGCCTGTCGCTGCGCTCCTACCTTGAGCACCTGAAGCTCCAGATGCTGCCGCGCCTGTCGGTGGTCCTGACTTTTGTCGTGGTATTGATTGCGGCCATCAGCCTGTTCAGTCACAAGCTGGGCCTGGACCGAGGCCTGTCGGTGGCGCTGTTCCCGATGGTGATCCTGACCATGACCATCGAACGTCTGTCGATCACCTGGGAAGAGCGCGGTGCCAGTCACGCCCTGAAAGTGGCCATCGGCACGCTGTTCGCCGCCTCCCTGGCGCACCTGATCATGACCGTGCCGGAGCTGGTCTACTTCGTGTTCACCTTCCCGGCCGTGCTGCTGGTGCTGGTCGGTTTCATGCTGGCAATGGGCAGGTACCGTGGTTATCGCCTGACCGAACTGCTGCGCTTCAAGGCCTTCCTCAAGACAGAAGACGCCAAATGATCGGTTTGTGGAAGACCTGGAAAGCCCTTGAAGCCAAGGGCATCATGGGCATCAACCGGCGTAACGCCGACTACGTGCTCAAATACAACAAGCGCAGCCTGTACCCGATTGTCGATGACAAGATCATCACCAAGGAACGAGCCATGCAGGCCGGTATTCATGTGCCGGAAATGTATGGCGTCATTTCAACGGAAAAGGAAATCGACCGGCTCGGCGAGATCCTCGATCGGCACAGCGACTTCGTCATCAAGCCCGCCCAAGGGGCTGGCGGCGACGGCATCCTGGTGGTGGCCGACCGTTTCGAGGGGCACTATCGGACGGTGTCGGGCCGTATCATCACCCACTCGGACATCGAGTATCAGGTGTCCAGCATCCTCACCGGGCTGTATTCGCTGGGCGGGCATCGCGACCGGGCACTGATCGAATACCGGGTCATCCCGGACCAGATATTCAAGAGCATCAGTTATGAAGGCGTGCCGGATATCCGCATCATCGTGCTGATGGGCTACCCGGTCATGGCCATGTTGCGCCTACCGACGCGCCAGTCCGGCGGCAAGGCCAACCTGCATCAGGGTGCCATTGGCGTCGGCGTAGGCCTGGCCAGCGGCGTGACCCTCGAAGGCACCTGGCTCAACAGCATCATCAACAAGCACCCCGACACCACCAATGCCGTGGACGGCGTACAACTGCCCTACTGGAACGGCTTCATGAAACTCGCCGCCCAGTGCTACGAGCTATGCGGCCTGGGCTACATAGGCGTCGACATGGTGCTGGACCAGGAAAAAGGCCCGCTGATCCTGGAACTCAATGCCCGCCCCGGCCTGAACATCCAGATCGCCAACAACTGCGGATTGACTCACAGGACCCAGGCGGTTGAGGCGCACCTTGAAGAGCTGGCGCGCCAGGGGATTCAGGAAACACCTGAGGAACGGGTCCGATTCGTACAAGAGGTGTTTGGGCATGAGCTTGTGAGATAACTCTTTTTTTCGTTATTCAAGACTTACTAGAGCTAGAGCAAGTCAGGATTGACAGCGATATTTGTCTGCGGCTTATAGGACACAGGCTTAAGAGTTCTAACGGCTTGGTTTCCTGACCTAATGACTTGGTACATCCGTTCGGGATTATCGAGGAAAACACTTTCCAGATCAGATATACGGGTATCTGATCGAACAGAAGCCGCTTGACTCGCCGCCAGTCGAACATTCCTCGCAGCATTCAATTGAGCCCCAGTAACGAACTCATCCGCAGGCATGGGCAAACCCGGTACTGCCACGGCAGGATCAATAGCCCTGGGACCTGCAGTGATCACGTTCGGAGCTCCCTGAATGCGCGGGGTTGCAGCTATAACTTTTCTATAAGAATGAGCCGCTGTCTGTATATAAGTCCCGATCCCTGCTACGGCACTCACAACCCCCAATCCCGCCGAAACATATCCCAGAATATCTCCAGTGCCGGAATCGGGGGAGAGAGCCGAGGTTACGCCACTGGCAATACCCGTCACTCCAGATGCAATCCCAACTACAAGCGACGCTTGTGCAGAAGTACTCATCGCAGCCCAAGCGGCAGCTATCCCAGTACCTGCCGCAGTTGCCGCCGCCCCCAACGTGGCAACACTAACAACAATACCGACGGCCGAAAGCCCAATACCAATGAACGGCATCAACCACCTCGGCAAATGCCCATCCGGGTCCAGATAGTTGACCGGGTCCCCCAGGCAGTACGCATACGGGTTCACCCCTCCCCGATCGAACGGGCTCAGACTATCGGGGCCATGAAACCGCATCAGTACCGGGTTATAGGCCCGATAGCCCTGGCCAAGCAGGTACCAGCCGGTGGAGGGCTCACGCAGTTCGCCATTGAAGGCCGACAGGCCGGGCCCTGCAAAATGACCATAGGCGGTGTAGTCGAGGGGCGTGACCTTGTCTGTATCCGCTTCGGCCATGACCGTATTCTTGGCATCGGTTACCAGCAGTGATGTCGACGCTGTTGTGCCGCCCTGCCGTTCGGCCAGCAACGTGTCGAAACTTCGGATAAAGGTGCGTGGCTGCGAGCCCTGCAACCGGTTCACCAGTTGCCCCTCTCGATAGAAACGCTGCTCCTGGACACCGGCCTCGCTGGCGCGGATCAGGCTGTCCTGTGCGTCATAGCCATAATCCACCACAGGCGAGCCATCGTTTGCGGACACGGCGAGCAATCGCCCCAGAGCGTCGTAGGTCAGTGCCCGTCCGGCCTCGTCGAGGATCAGGTTGCCGTCGGCGTCGTAATCGAATTCAAGACGGGCGGGATAATCGGTGTGACTGTTGCTCACGGCACTGAGCTGGTTCGGGTCTTGCCCGGCATATTCGTAGAGGGCCGTATTGTGGCCACCGGGAAACACCGTTTCGACACTCAGCAGGTTATCGAAGGCATCGAACCTGAATGTCTGGCTCTGGACCTGCTTACCCTGCGGGTCCAGCGGCATACGGGGGCCGGTAGCGGTGTACAACTCCAGCCGCCCCCGGGAATCGTAAGCGAAGGTTTCGTCCCGCAGCAGCGTACTGCCTTCACTCAAGGTGCGCCGCTCCAGATGACTGGCAGCGTCATAGGCCTGAGTCAGTGTCTGCGTGTCCCCTCCCGGCAGGATAAAGCTGCGTACGACCTCCCGACCAATATCGTCGTACTCCAGAGCAACACCCAGATTCTGATTGCCTTCCACGGTGTCGATACGGTCGAGCAAGCCTTGGACGTTGTAACCAAAAGTCGATGTCAGAGAATCGGCATGAAGTTTTTCGAGCCGTCCCATGGCGTCATAGGCACAGGTCTGGGTCTGACCCAGCACGTCGGTATAACCGAGCAACCGTCCCTTGAGGCTGTACCGGTATTGCATGGCATAAACCTCGCCGGCCAGCAGCCTTCTCTCCTCTCGGATCTCGCCAGTGCTGTAGTAATCACGCTCCAGTTCCTGATCCTGTTCCTTGCTGCTCAACAGACGGGCATTCTGGGGATCGTAGGTGTAATCGGCCGTACTGCTCGATATCTTGCGCTGGACGGGTTGCTCGCCCAATGGCGGCAGGTAGACATAATCGATGGTTTCTCCAGCAGGTGTATGTACCTTGCCTGGCTGTAGCTGAGGCCCCACATATTCGTAGCGGCTGGCGCGCCCTCCGGTGATCGAGCCTGTCATGCGCTTCAACCCATCGAATGCCTGTTCACCCACCACCACACCGTTGACCGCAATCGATACAGGCAAATCTTCACGACTGTGCAAGGCGCAAGTACGCTCGATCAGCGCATCGTCAGGCAGGCGACTGGAAAGCAGCCGGTCAAAGGCGTCATAGGCAAATTCCCGGTCATTACCCAAGGCATCCACCTGTCCGAAGGTACGCCCCAGACCATCGTAGACCGTGGTTTCCAGGCTGATCCGCGAACCGTCCAGTGCCAGACGCTCGATCGACTCGGGCTTGTCGAACAGATTGTTCACGGTAACCGTCTTGCCCATCCCCGCCTGCCATTCGGTGGTGGTGCGTTTGACGGGATCCTCGACCTTGTGCCGCTCGATCAGGTCCGGGCCGGTGACACTGCGTTGCGCCCCCCAATCGTCGTACTGATAGGTGCTTTTCAAGGGCAGATCATCCTGTTCGAGCCAGTCCAGCTCAATCTCCTCGATCAATTGCCCGAGCGTGTCATAGGTGGCGGTGTACGTCTGGCGCAAACCGGGGTCCTGACTGCCGCTGTCGGCATCCTCACGTCGCTCTTCCACCACCCGATTCAGCCCGTCGAGCAGGGTCCGGGTCTTCACGCCCTTGACGTCGGTCACCTCCTGTTCGGCCTGCTGACCGTCCACCGCGCTGAGCACATAGCGGTAATGTCGGGTGGCTTCATA
>NZ_JBIVGV010000032.1:0-15821 GCF_044748865.1 Pseudomonas sp. NPDC089734
CCGACGACCATTTCCAGACTGCGTTCCACCGCCAGCCCGACCTTCACGTCCGGACCGACGCCCAGCTCGCGCAGCTTGTGGGCCAGCGGGTTGGCGCGGCGGTTGAGCTGCTCGTAGGTCAACTGCTCGGCACCCAGCGTCAAGGCAATGGCCTGCGGCACTCGGGCGGCCTGGGCTTCGATTACCTGATGGGCGCACTGCTCGCTTGGCCAGGCCTGCACGGCCTGCGTCCAGCCGGTCGGCAGCGTCAGTTCGCCCAGGAAAGTCGACGCCCCCGCGCTCAGGGTTTGCAGCAAGTGGTCGAAATGATTCGCCATTTGCGCAACCGCTTCGGGGCCGAAGTGCTGACGGTCGTAGCTGAAGCGCACCGACAACACATCGGTAGCCTCGATGACCAGCGTCAACGGGTAATGCGCCTGCTCCTGATTGTGCAAACCACTGAAGGCCAACCCTGCCGGTGCCTGTTGCAAGGCTTCGGACATCGGGTAGTTCTCGAACACCAGAATGTTGTCGAACAGCGCTTCACCAGCGGTAGCGGCCCAGCGCTGAATATCGTACAGCGGCGTATGTTCGTGCTCGCGCAGGGCAATGTTTTTGGCCTGCACCTGTTGCACCCAGTCGGCCACCGTCTGCTCGGGGCGCGGGCTGGCGATCACCGGCAAGGTGTTGATGAACAGGCCAAGCTGCTCCTCGACACCCGGCAGGTCCGCCGGACGCCCTGCCACGGTCGCACCGAAGGTCACGCTGGATTGACCGGTGTAGCGCTGCAACAGCAGCAGCCACGCCGATTGCACCAGGGTGTTGAGCGTCACCCGCTGCTCGCGGGCAAACTCGCTCAGGCGCTGGGTGCCTGACGCATCGATCAGGTGGAAATAATCGCCATAGCCCTGGCCGCCTGCCGTGGACTTGAGGGCCTGAACCAGGCGGGTCGGCTCGTCCAGCCCGGCCACCTGGGCAGTCCAGAAGCGTTCGCTGACCTGGGCGTCCTGGCGTTGCAGCCATTCGATGTAGTCGCGATAACGACCGTTCTGCGCCGGCATCGGCTGGCCGCTGTAGCGTTGCAGCACTTCGCCCAGCAGACGGGAACTGCTCCAGCCGTCCATCAGAATGTGGTGGCTGGTGTAGATCAAGTGATGGGTGTTGTCGCCGGTGCGCAGGACCGCCAGACGCAGCAGCGGGCCTTGAGCCAGGTCGAAGCCCTTCTGCCGGTCGGCCTGCGCCCAGTCATTGAGCCAGGCCTCGGATTGACCTCGGGCATCCTGTTCGACAAACGGCACGACAGCCTGACGCTGCACCACTTGCAGCGAGTGCTCCAGATGGCTGACGAAGGCACTGCGCAGCACTTCGTGGGCGTCCACGGTCGCCTGCCAGGCCGCCTGGAAGCGTCCGAGGTCCAGCCCCGTGACATCAACCCGCAACTGATTGATGTAGTTACCGGCCTCTTGCTCGAACAGGGTATGGAACAGCATGCCCTGCTGCATCGGAGACAGCGGGTAGATATCGTCGATATTGCCGGCAGCCACCGGCAAGCGATCCAGTTGCGACTGGCTCAACGCAGCCAGCGGGAAGTCGGATGGGGTCACACCCTTCTGGCCATCGAGGCAATGCTCGATCACCTCGGCCAGCGCCTGTTCATACTGACGTGCCAGGGCCTCGACGGTGGAAGCCTGATACACCTCGGCGCTGAATGCCCAGTCCAGTTGCAACTGGCCATCGAATACCTGACCGTTGATGCTCAGCCAGTTGCTCAGAGGCCCGTCTTCGCTCAAGGCACGACCGGCACTGTCTGCGCTCGGCACGAACAAGGCACCGTCGCGTTCACTGAAGCTGCCGTCGAACTGGCCCAGGTAGTTGAATGTCACCCGCGCCTGCGGCAAGGCCGCCAGCTCACGCCTGAAAGACTCCTCTCCCAGATAACGCAGGACGCCATAACCAATCCCTTTGTTCGGCACCGCCCGCAGTTGTTCCTTGATGCTGCAGATGGACGCACCTGTCTGCGACTGCGGCGTGACCTTGACCGGGAACAGGCTGCTGAACCAGCCGACCGTGCGACTCAGATCCATGTCGTCGAACAGGTCTTCGCGACCATGTCCTTCGAGCTGGATCAGCACCGAAGGCTGCTGGCTCCACTGGCACAGCACCTGTGCCAGGGCCGTCAGCAACAAGTCGTTGACCTGGGTGCGATAGGCGGCCGGAGCCACCTTGAGCAGCTTGTGGGTGAGGTCCTTGCTCAACCACGACGAAGCATGGGCAACATCGCGATTGCGCTGTGCGCCTTCGGGCTTGTCACGGGGCAATGACTGGATATCGCCACTGAGGGTCTGACGCCAGTAATCGCGCTCGGCATTCAGGGTTTCGCTGTTGGCATAACGATGTAACTGCTCGGCCCAGGCCTTGATCGAACTGGTCTTGGCCGGCAGCGCCAGCGCCTTGCCGGTGTTCAGCGCGACATAGGCCTGTTGCAGGTCTTCCAGCAGCACCCGCCATGACACGCCGTCCACCACCAGGTGATGGATCACCAGCAGCAAACGCTGTTCGCCCTGAGGCAGGTTGACCAGCACCGCACGCAGCAACGGGCCGTTCTTCAGGTCCAGGCTGCGTTGCGCCTCGTCGGCCAGCTCGGTCAGGCGCGACAGGTCATTGAGTTCGTGTTCCCACAGCAGGTCACGGGTGTTCAGCGCCCCGAAGGTCGCCTGCCACTGGCCATCCTGTTGAGCAAAGCCCAGGCGCAGGGCGTCATGCTGCTCGATCAGGGCCTGCAAGGCCGCCAGCAGATGGCTGGCCTCCAGGGCACGGGTCGGCTTGAGCATCACCGCCTGGTTCCAGTGATGGCGCTCGGGAATCTCCATCTCGAAGAAACGCGCCTGAATCGGCAGCAACGGCAAGGTGCCGCTGACCTGCTCCACCACCGCTGCGGATTTCTTCTGGATCAGTTTGGCCACCGTCGCCAGCTGGGCGATGGTCTGTTTCTCGAACAGTTGCTTGGGGTTCAGCTTCAGGCCCTGACGCTTGGCCCGGGCGATGATCTGCAGGCTGAGGATCGAGTCGCCGCCCAGCTCGAAGAAGTTGTCGGTAGTGCCGACCTTCTCCAGCTTGAGCACGTCGGCCCAGACCGCCGCGAGTTTTTCCTCGATCTCGCCCACCGGTGCGGTGTAACGCTGCTTGACCACCCCCGGCTTGGGCAGGGCACGCTTGTCCAGCTTGCCGTTGGCCGTCAGCGGCAGGCGCTCCAGCACCACGAACTGCGCCGGCACCAGATACTCCGGCAGGCAGGCGGTCAGTTGCTCGCGCAGGGCATCGACCTGCAAGATCGTGCCTGCTGTCGCCACGCAATAGGCCACCAGTTGCAGGCGCGATTCGTCGCCTTCGATTGGCTGCGCAACGACGGTGGCTTCAGCGACCGCCTCGAAACGCAACAACACCCGTGCCACTTCGGCTGGCTCGACGCGATAACCGCGCACTTTCACCTGATCGTCGCTACGCCCGATGAATTCCAGCAAGCCCTGACGATTGCGACGCACGCGGTCCCCGCTGCGGTAGGCGCGCTGGCCTTCCCCGGCAAACGGATCGGGTACGAAACGTTCGGCCGTCAGACCGGGCTGCCCCAGATAACCCAGCGCCACAGTGTCGCCACCGATGTACAGCTCGCCCGCGACCTGGTCTTCGACCCCGTTCAGCACGTCATCCAGCACATAGGCACGGGCACCCGGCAAGGGCGCACCCACCGGCACGGAACGGGACGAATCGATGGCCTGGACTTCATGGGTCAGCACACCGACCGTGGTTTCGCTGGGGCCATAGTGGTTGATGAAACGGCAGCCTGGCTTGAGCTGACGAACCTGCTCGAACAAGGCTGGCGAGCAGGCCTCGCCGCCGACGATCAGCGCGTGCTGCGGCAGAACGTCAGCGGGGTTGGCGGCCTGCAACAAGGCTGTCAGGTGACCCGGCACGATTTTCAGCACGCCGACACGATGTTCGGCCATGTACTCGGCAAAGCCGTCCGGATCGAAGCCCAGGGTTTCGGTCAGCACATGCAGCGTACGCCCCGAACACAGGGCACCGAACAGCACGGTATGGCCCAGGTCGGCAGCGATGGTCGACACCAGCGCCATGCTGGCGTCCGGAGCCAGTTCCAGACGCTCCAGCAGACCACGAACGTAGCTGCCCAGCGCCCCCTGACTGACCAGCACGCCCTTGGGCTGACCGGTGGAACCGGAAGTGTGGATCACATAAGCCGGCGAATCCGCCGAAACATGAGTGACAGGACGGGTGGCAGGCTGGTGCTGCCACAGCGTTGGCGCATAGGCCAGCCCCTGACAACCGGCCACGGCCAGCGAGGTCTGGCGCTGATCGCCTTCGGCACACAGCAGCACCCGGGCACGGGCATTTTCAAGCATCTGTTGCAGGCGCGCATCCGGTGCCTTGACGTCCAGCGGCATGTACACGCCACCCGCCTTGAAGATCGCCAGCACCGCCGTGAGCCAGTCCAGCGAACGCTCCATCAGCACCGCCACGGGCTGGCCTTCGCTCACGCCCAGGCTTGCCAGATGATGCGCCAGCCGGTTGGCTGCCTGATCCAGCTCGACAGTGCTCAAGGTGCGTTCAAGACAACGGGCCGCCAGTGCCTGAGGTTGTTTCTCGACCTGGGCATTCCACTGGTGCAGCACTGACGGCGCAGGCTCGCGAGCCTCCTGCTGGCTTTGGACCGGCAACGCCCCCAGATTGAACAGAGGCGCCTGGGGCGCATCGAGCAGGGTCTTGAAAAGGTCCAGCAGTGCCGGAATGAACCCTTCGATGGTCGAACGCTGGTACAGATCGCTGGCGTAGGTCATTTCACCGTGGATCAGCGAACCATCGTCCGTGATGTCCAGCGCCAGATCGAAATGCGCGCCATCCTTCTGAAACTCGTACTCGCTGACGTCCAGGCCCGGCAGTTTGAGGGCCATTTTCTGCTTCAGGACCACGTTCTGGTTGAACTTGGCCTGGAACAGCGGGTTATGACCCAGGCTGCGCTCCGGTGCCAGTTGATCCACCAGTTGCTCGAACGGCACATCCTGATGGGCCTGAGCACCAAAGGAGGTTTCCCGGATCCGGGCCAGCAGGTCCAGATAGCTAAGACGCTCGTCCACTTCGCAGCGCAGCACCTGGGTGTTGATGAAGAAGCCGATCAGCCCCTCTGTCTCGGCCCGGCCACGGTTGGCATTGGGCACGCCGATGCGAATGTCGCGCTGCCCGGCCTTGCGGGACAGGAACAGGGAGAAACCGGCCAGCACCAGCATGAACAGGCTCATGCCCTGGCTGCGGGCAAAGGCGTTCAACTGGCGGGACAGGTCAATGCCGAAATCAAAGCTCAGGCGCTCGCCCTGAAAGCTTTGCGTCGCAGGACGCGGGAAATCGTGGGCAGCCTCCAGCAGCGGCTGCTCGTCGCCCAGCTGCTGACGCCAGTAATCGAGCTGGCGCTCGCCCTCGCCCGCCTCCAGCCATTTGCGCTGCCAGATTGCATAGTCGGCGTATTGCAGCGGCAACTCGGGCAATGCAGGCTCACGCCCTTCGCTGTAGGCCTGATAGCAGTGGACGAACTCCTGGATCATCACATCCATCGACCAGCCGTCGGAGACGATGTGGTGCATGCTCACCACCAGCACATGCTCGTCCGGGGCCATACGGAACAGATTGGCTCGCAGCAACGGCCCCTTCAGCAGATCGAACGGACGAGACGTGGCCTGTTCGACCTGCCGGGTCAGTTCAGCGTCACGGGCATCCCCGGACAGCGTCGAAAGATCGACGGACTCCAGCGCCACGCGCTGGTGCTGCAGAATCACTTGCCGGGGCTGGTCGCCTTCGGTCTGGAACACCGTGCGCAGCACTTCATGGCGCTCGATCAGATGATCGAACGAGCGCAACAGAGCCGCCTCGTTCAGATCACCACGCAGACGCAGCCCGGTGGTCATCTTGTAGGCGTCGCTCAGTGGGTCGAGCTGCCAGAGGAACAGCAGGCGCTGCTGGGCGAAGGACAGCGGAATTTCAGTGAAGTCATGACGACTGACCGGCACCGGCAACAGGCTGAAATCCTTGCCTTCCTGACGCAGCCGGGCGAGGAACTGTTGGCGCTGTTCGAGCGGTAACCCGACAAACCGTTTAGCGATACGTGCAGCAGTAGTCCCGGTCATGCGCCAAATTCCTCCAGTGAATCCATGAACTGGTCCATGTCGCTCCAGTCGTTGTCAGTCGTGTTATCCGTGAGCAGCGCCACCTCGGCGGCCAGATCGCTCAACACAGGTTTTTCGAACAGAACCCGCAGCGGCAGGCTGATGCCGCGTTGCGTCTTTATCCGGGCAATCACTTGCGCCGCGAGCAGGGAATGCCCGCCCAGCTCGAAGAAGTTGTCGTCCAGACCGACCTTCGGTACATGCAGCACTTCCACCCAGATGTCGGCGAGGCAGATTTCCAGATCGGTCTGCGGAGCACGATAGGTGACTTGCAACTGGCTCGGGTCGGGAACCGGCAGGGCCTTGCGGTCAAGCTTGCCGCTGGGGGTCAGGGGCAGGTTCGACAACAGCAGCAGATGCGTCGGCACCATGTAATCCGGCAGAGTTGCCTGCAATTGCGCCTTGATGGCCTGACGCAGCGCCGCTTGTCCGGCTTCGTCTGCCGCCAACACCTCAGGCACCAGATAGGCCACCAGTTGCGTACTGCCCGCCAGCGGCAGTGCCAGCACCACCGCTTCGCGGATACCGGCACACTGTTGCAGGCGCGATTCGATTTCGCCCAGCTCGATGCGGAACCCGCGAATCTTCACCTGATGGTCGACACGCCCGATGTACTCCAGAGCGCCATCGGCCCGCAGCCGCGCCCGGTCACCGGTGCGATACAGACGCTCACCCACCACGAACGGGTCGGCAATAAAACGTTCGGCGCTGAGCGTGGGCTGCGCGTGATATCCACGCGCCAGCCCCGGCCCGCCGATATACAACTCCCCTACCGCGCCCTGGGGCAGCAGGTTCAACTGATCGTCCAGCACGTACAGACGACGTCCCGCCAGACCTTGCCCGATGGGCACGCCGCGCCAGGACACCGCTTCAGGCGTCAAGGCACTGCAATCATGAATGCTCGACACCACGGTCGCTTCGGTCGGCCCGTAAGTATTGAGCAGACGCACATGGCCTAGCCCGGCCTGACGCCACAAACGCAGACCTTCCACCGCCATCGCCTCGCCCCCCACGTGAATCTGACGCAATGCGCCATAGTGGGCAGGCGGCCGGGCCGCGTAATCCTGAACCAGCGTCAGCCAGTACGCGGCGGGCAGATCCGCCAGAGTGACGCCATGTTCGACCACGGCCTGATGGAAGGTGGCGCTGTCCCAGAGACGATCGTCGCGCAAGACCACGCAAGCGCCATGGCAGAGCGGCGGATAGAACTGCTCGACAAAGCCATCGAAACTGTTGGTCGCGAATTGCAGCACGCGGTCGCCTTCGCGCAGGTCGCTGTACACCGCACCCAGGGTGACGAATTCGGCCAGCGCAGCATGACTGATGGCCACACCCTTGGGACGGCCGGTGGAACCGGAGGTGTAGATCACATACGCCAGACTGGCCGGATCGACGGCCACGTCCAGGTCATCCTCGGAAACAGCGTCACTGTCGCCCTGCTGATCCAGACACAGGCACTGGATATCGTCCAGCGGCGGCAGGCCCGGCAACAGTTCAGTACGGGTCAACAGCAGCTTGAGACCACTGTCCTGAAGTACGTGGCGCAGACGCTCGGCCGGCGTCTTCGGATCAAGCGGCACATAGGCCCCACCGGCCTTGAGCACCGCCAGCAACGCCACGGCCATTTCCAGCGAGCGCCCCAGTGCAATCCCCACCAGCACGTCAGGACCAACGCCCTGCGCGCGCAAGCGATGCGCCAGACGATTGCTGAGCCGGTTCAGTTGCTCGTAACTCAGACCGGCCTGCTCACCTTCACCTGCCATGAGCAACGCCTGAGCCTGTGGCGTCCGCCTGACCTGCGCCTCGAACAGACGATGCGCCGGTGTATCAGTGCTGGCCCGTGGTGCCGAATCGACGTCGAGCAACTGCTCACGCTCATCGGCTGCCAGCATCGACAGCTCGCCCACCGACTGCTGCGGATCGGCACAGGCCGACGCCAGCAGATTGCGCCAGTGCCCGGCCAGACGGACGATGGTCGCTTCGTCGAAAATATCGGTGGCGTAGGTAAAGGCGGCATTGAGCTGTTCGCCTTCACCACTGGTGGCCAGCATCAGGTCGCTGGCCGCAGCATGGGCGCGTCCGGCAGCCGCCTGTTGTTCGGCGGGCAGATTCGCCACCCGCAGACCGCATTCCAGCTGCTTGTCGACCAGATCGGCAACCACTGGCTGGTGGTTGAACATCACCTGGAACAGTGGGTTGTGGCTCTGACTGCGCTCGGGCTGCAAGGCGTCGATCACGGCATCGAACGGCAATTCCTGATGCGATTGAGCACCCATCGCCGCCTGGCGCACCGTCTGCAACAGGTCCACGAAGCGGGTCCGGGCCGTCACTTCACTGCGCAACACCTGTGTATTGATGAAGCAGCCGATCAGGCCTTCGGTTTCACTGCGTGTACGGTTGGCAATCAGCCCGCCGACGCGAATATCGCTCTGGCCGCTGTAGCGATGCAACAGGCTCTTGAACGAGGCCAGCAACACCACGAACAGGGTGACGCCCTGGCGCTGGGCCAGACCTTTCAGATCACGCAACAAAGCGGTATCCAGAGAAATTTCCAGGCGTGCGCCCTGATGGCTTGGCAGCGCCGGGTGCGGCCGGTCCGTGGGCAATTCCAGCACTGGATGCTCGTCCCCCAGATGCGCACGCCAGTAATCGAGCTGGCGCTCCTGCTCACCGGCTTCCAGCCAGCTGCGTTGCCACAGCGCGTAGTCACGGTACTGCACGGCCAGCGGGCTCAGTTGCAGCGTCTTGCCAGCCACCAGCGCATCGTAGCCTCGCAACCATTCGTCGATCAGCACGTTCATCGACCAGCCATCGGTGATCATGTGATGCAGGTTCAACAGCAGAATGTGCTCCTGATCCTGCATGCGCAGCAGGCGGATGCTGAACAGCGGGCCGTGTTCCAGATCGAAGGACTGCTCGGCCTGACGGGCCATTTCCTCATGGGCCTTCGACCAGCGCTGCTCCAGCGGCAAGGCACTCAGGTCCAGCCGCTCGATGCTCACCGGCGCAGGCTCGGCCACCCGCTGGAAGGCACGATCGCCCTCCTGACCGAAGGTCGTGCGCAGGCTTTCATGGCGCTCGACCAGGGCACTGAATGCACGCTCCAGCACCGCCAGATCCAGCACACCGTTCAGGCACACCGACATCGGCAGGTTATAGGCCGAACTCTGAGGGTCCAGTTGCCAGAGAAACCACATGCGCTGCTGGGCATAGGACAGCCCTTCACGCTCAGCAAGCCCAACGCACGACGGGATCGGGAACAACGAAAAGTCCATGTCCTCCTGGCGCATACCGTCGAGAAACAACCGACGTTTTTCAGGGGGCAGCTCGACAAAACGGCGAGCCAGTTTATGGGCGTGTTCGGGATTCATGCATTGGGTCCTTGCTGAATTGGCCTGACCATAAGGCTTGGTCGTATGAACAAGAACGAACTGGAAACAAAATATTTAACGGAAATTAAGGGGCGGCAGCCCATCGGGCCGATGCGCAAAAACATGCGCTATCAAGACGATGAAAAATCGCTACACCTCAGGCATTTCAAGGGTTTTGATAGCCGGGTCATAAATTGCGCAAGGTGCGCAAGACTTTGCGCACTTTTCAAGGGATAGCCCCTCTCTTTCCCCTCCCGAAACACGCCCTTTGCCCGCCGTTACCGGGCAAAGGCCTATCGGCACAGTTATTGACAGACGTCCCTCCGCTCAACGGGCAGCTTGCCCGCCCCTACGGAGGAATCAGGGATGTCCACCCCCATTCAGCAGCCATCTTTCAACCTGCACCTTGACGGCGTCAGGCACGACTTTCAGGTCCTGGCCTTCACCGGCAAGGAAGCCATCAGCCAGCCCTTCCGCTTCGACCTTGAACTGGTCAGCGAACGCACCACGCCGGATCTGGACAGCCTGTTGCAGCGCCCGGCCTTTCTCCAGTTCAGCCCAGACGGCACCGGCATCCACGGCCTGATCGACCGCATCGCCCAGGGCGACGCCAGCAGACGCCTGACCCACTACCAACTGACCCTGCGACCCCATCTGGCGCGCCTGGCCCACCGCACCAATCAACGCATCTTCCAGCATCGCCCGGTGCCCGAGATCATCGCCCTGATCCTGAAAGAGCACGGCCTGCCCACCGACGACGTTCAGTTTCACCTCGGCACTCCCTGCCCGCCACGGGACTATTGCGTGCAGTACAACGAGTCGGACCTGCACTTCATCCAGCGCCTGTGCGAGGAAGAAGGCCTGCATTACCACTTCTGCCACAGCCCGACCGGGCATCGACTGGTATTCGGTGACGACCAGACCGTGTTTCCGAAACTGGCGGCCGTGACCTATCGGCAGGACGGCGACAGCCTTGACCATGAAGCGGTGATCACCCGCTTCAATGTGCGTCTGGAAACCCGTCCCACCCACACCGCACGCCGGGACTACCACTTCCAGAAACCGAATCGGGTCCTGGGCGGCGAAGCCGGCAGCGATACACCGCTTCATCTGGAGGATTACGATTACCCCGGCCGCTTCACCGACCGTGAACGAGGTACGCAACTGGCCCGGCGGGCCCTGGAGCGTCATCGTCATGATTACCGGCTCGCCCGGGGCCACAGCGACCAGGCCGGGCTGCGCAGTGGCCATTTCCTGCCTCTGGTCGATCATCCCCAGTCGACCTGGAACGACTTCTGGCTGCTGACCGAGGTCCATCATGAGGGACGACAGCCCCAGGTGCTGGAAGAGTCCGGGGATCAGGGCAGACAGGACAAGACGCTCCGCCAGGGCTATCGCAACCGGTTCCGGGCCACCCCCTGGGACACCTTCTTCCGCCCGCCCCTGCACCATCCCAAACCGCGCATTGCGGGCAGCCAGACCGCCGTGGTGACCGGGCCGCCGGGCCAGGAGATCCATTGCGATGCCCATGGCCGGGTCAAGGTGCAGTTTCACTGGGACCGCGAAGGCCAGCGGAACGACCAGAGCAGTGGCTGGCTGCGGGTGGCCTCCGGCTGGGCCGGGCAGCGCTACGGCAGTGTCAGCCTGCCCCGCGTCGGCATGGAAGTGCTGGTGACCTTTCTGGAAGGCGACCCCGACCAGCCACTGGTCACTGGCTGCCTGCACCACGCCGAACACCTGCCGCCCTACGACCTCCCCGAGCACCGCACCCGCAGCGTCTTCAAGACCCTGAGCAGCCCCGGCGGCGCGGGCTACAACGAACTGCGCCTGGAGGACCGCAAGGGCCAGGAGCAGATATTCATCCATGCCCAGCGCGACTGGGACCAGACCATCGGTCACGACCAGAAACTCCATGTCGGCCACGAGCGGCACGAACAGGTCATGGCCAACAGCTACACCCGGTTCAAGGCCGAAGAGCACTGCACCGTCGACGCCGACCGCAAGGTGGAAGTGCGGATGAACGATCACCTGACGGTCGGTCAGACCCAGCACGTCAGGCTCGGCAATGCCCAGCTCGTCGAGGCTGGCCGGGAGATTCATCTCAAGTCCGGCGACAAGCTGGTCATCGATGCCGGGATGGAACTCACCCTCAAGGTCGGCGGCAGTTTCATCCGGCTCGATCACAGTGGCGTGACGCTCGACGGACCGCAGATCAAGGCACATGTCGGAGGCTGGCCCGGCATGGGGACCGCTGCAACACCCCTGTCGCCCATCTCCCCCAAGGAGGCGGAACGATCGACAACCGGCAAGAACACCGGACTTCAACCCCAAACCGCACCCCGGCCCTCGTCCTCCAGCCAAGAGGACGAGCTTCTTATTGTCGATGTCTGGGGTGACCCCGGACAGGGCAGCCAGTTGAGTGTGCTGGACAGGGAAAGCCGGCCATGAGCGGATTCAGCGATAGCAGCATTCCACAAGGCACCCGCAAGAAAGTCGAATACTTCAATGACCGGAACGCACAACTGGCCCTGCGGATTCAACGCACCGATGGCGGGCTGCTGCAAATCCCCCTGCTCTCCGGTGCCCGAAGTACACGAGAAGAGGAAACCATCCAGCGCAATACACTGATCTCCGTCCTGCCGCTGGCCCGCCTGCCGGGTCATGACCTGCCCCATGAAACACCTCAGGGCGGCCTGCCCCGCCGAGGCCGCCTTTATGTGTTCTGGAATAATGCCCTGTGGCGGGAACTGGAAACCGATGGTCAGGGCCGGCTGTTCGAGATCGACGTCGCTCACTGGCGTGCAATTGCCCGCCAATCCGGCAATGCCGATCAACGCGACCCGGTTGCCATCGAACAGCATGTGATGCTTCTGCCGATGCTGTTGCAAGGCCGCTTTGTCGCCGATCAGTTTCTGATGGCCTACAGCGAATTGCCCTGGAGCTGGGAGTACATCGACTGGCTTGAAAGCGATGCTTCACGGATCAAAGCCCGTTGCCAGAATATTGCACGGATCTGGGACACCGCCGTGGTGGGTTCGGATCACTGGAAAACCACCCAGACCAACCCGAGCCTGCCTGTCAGCCGAATCCGAAAAGGCCTGCGGGCAAGGGACTTCAATATTGAAAGCGCCCTTCAAGAGCCACTGAGCTTTACCCCTGAATGGTCCGCCTTCAGCGATGAACACCTGATCAAACGCCTACAGGTACGACAGGAACAACTGGCGCAATACCTTCAACAACCACCGCCCCCGCCGCTGCCCGACATCGAAGCCGGGGAGGATCTGCTGGAACGATACAACCTTCGGGACAACCCTCATCTGGTCGGCCTCATTCTCGAAGACCCACTGTTTGCCGTTCGCCACGCCGCTGCGCAGATACGCCATTGCGTCGACTACCTGCAAACCCTGAACGCCCTGATTGCCCATCAACCCGACGGGCGCTACGCCCAGGTGCTGTATAGCGCTGTCGGCGGTGATCATGCCTACCTGAAGGGCAAGATCGACCTGCCGAAATTTCATGCAACGGTCTTCGAGCTGGAACGCAGGTTCGGTCGCCAATGGCTGGCGGAACACCTTCGACGGCTGGTCAAAGCGCTCGACAGGAAACTGCATCCCGCACTGCTGGACTGGGTGCATCGTCAAGACGACGCCTTGCTGGAGCCTTACAGCCTGATGACAGAGGTTTTCGGTGCTCTTGAGTACATGCCCGGTCAGGCCGATGCGCTCTGTACCGACCATGACATCACGGATCTGGAAACCTCCATCCACTCACTGGTCAAGGGTGTGCTGGAGTCCGAGCATCCTCTGGGGTCATTGCTGCTGACCAAGGCCCCCGATCAACCTCCCGAACTGCTCAAGCGCCTGATGGCCTTGCGTGACAGCGACCAACCCGTTCAACCGCAAGCCATGGGCCTGAGCACCCTGATACTCGGTGCCTCCTTTATCGACAAGCTGGATGTCGCCGGAATAGCCAAAAGCTTTGCCTACTTCATGGGCGACCTGCTGGATATTTTCGGGGCCAGCGTCGTGACACAAATAAGCCGGTTATCGAACAGCGCCTCGAACATCAGGCTCGACCGCCTCTTCACCCCGACCTTCACCACCCTGTCTGCCCTGTCGAAAAAGATGGCAGGCATCCGCCTGATGCCCATGGGCGCAGCACTGAGCAAGGACTATGTCATCCTCGGCGTAGAAGGCGCAGGCTTGCGAGGAGGCCTGACCGGCACCGAACGCGCAGAACTGACCCGCAAACACTATCGCTACGCCACGCTGCACGGCCAGTCCGGCGAAACCCTGGGCAGCACCAGCGCCAAGGGCAACGACAAAAGTGCTTCGATGCTGCGCAATATTCTGGTGATCGCCCTTCCCAAGGAACATCCAGAACTGCAGCACTACAGCCATTTCCGGATGAACTTTGGCGCCTTCACCCGATTCATGGACAAGAACAAGGTTGTGCCGACAGCGATGTTGGGGTTGGCGATTTATAACCTTGTGGTGCAGATAAATGCGGTGAAAACCTTTGAAGCTGATGAGGAGTTCGCTCGAGGATACCTTGGCGTATGGAGTGCGCTAGCCGACTTGGTGGCAGCGCTAGCGAACCACAGCAGATTTCTATTTGGAATGACCACTGCAAACTATCTGGCCAAACCTCGTTTCAACGTCGCGAAAATCTCACCCCAGTGGGCAAGAAATCTCAAAGAGCAGACAGGTAGCACCAAACTGCCTCTTCTTCGCGTCATTGGCGGCGGAGCGACACTGTTTGGCATAACCATAAGCATCATGGACAGTCGTCGAGCTTACCTAGCAGGCGATTACGCACTTTCCGCCAGTTACGCCGTCATTGCTGCGGGAAGCTTTCTGTGGGGCTTATATACCCTGGGCATCGTAGCCCACCCCCTGGCTCTCCTGATTGGCGTAATCATGGTCATTGGCGGCATGGTGAGTGCCAATCTGCTGAGCGACAATGAAGCCGAACTTGCCGTGCGTTACGGCCCTTTCGGCATTGATGCCCTTATCGGACAGGAACAGGCCACGGATAGCCCGCACGCTTTCCTGCATTTGAAAGACCCGCTCATTGCCTATCAGCAACTGGCAGGCATTCTGGGCAAACCGAAGGTTACCGTTCTACGGCTTGCCTCCTGGCGTAAACAGGCTTCGGCTCGACAGCTTCACATCCTGCAGGCCGCCGACCGGCAACGCAAACGCCCGGCACAGGCTTATCTAAAAACCCTTAAACCCGATCAAACGCCCCTGTCCGACCAGGACTGGGTGGTGATCTTGAGTTCGCCGTTGCTGCCGATGTCCGGCCCCGGGCAAAACCACCTTCAACTATCGGCCCACGAGTTCCAGGCCGCCGTGGACACCGGCCAGACCTATGCCACCTGGCAATATCATTGGCAATCCGCCAGCACGCCCAAACTGGCAGCCATCCCTCTGGATCACGACCGCGTGCTTTATGTGCTGCCGTCATTCACGGAACCCGCTGCGTCCGGTTTGCGCTTCAAAAGGACCGAAGGCCTGAAAGTCAGCGTACAGATCGAACTTCACGCCGAACCGGGCAGCCCGCCCCTGGTACTTCCACAACCCCATCCAAAAAGATGGAAACCCTTCTCACCCCTCCATCGCCGAATGCCATCCAGCCATCCCACACCGGATATCCCTCCCCTGTATTGGCAAATAGAAACCGTCGAGTTAGCCGTATGAACACGAATACCGATACGCCCTATACCCGAAGCGCCTACCGAAGCGACAGCCATGAACCCATGCCGCTACCAAAAAGGCATGCCCACCTCAACCGTAACGGCCTGTTCGACACCCAGATTGCCTTTGGCAATTACGCCGGGCTGGATCCCGCCATGGAAATCACCCTGCAACTGGAGTGCGAAGAGCATCGGGTTTATCAGCAGCAGGAAGAACGTGGAGAAAAACAGGAAGTGTATTGCGATGCCAGACGCTGGCGCTTCCAGAACTCCAGCAAGATCCCACACATATTATTTGTATCCCAAATAATGTGTTTTTTCTTTATATGGGCAGCCTGGGGAGCCGGAGTTACACCCTATCTGGAGCCAGAACCAACGAGCACCAGCATAGTATTTTCTGTTTTTAATGGACTCATCATTGCAGCTTTGATGCTGATATCAACAACCCTATACATGACCGAAAAGAAAGAAGTTCATTACCTTCAACTTTCTGGCCTATTGATCTGCGCAACCATCGTCCTCTGGCTAAAAGGCACCCTCTGG
>NZ_JBIVGV010000033.1:0-13647 GCF_044748865.1 Pseudomonas sp. NPDC089734
CACCAGCTTCGCGTACCCCATCATCAACCACTTGCTGCCTTCGGCAAAGTTGACCTGCACCCGGGCCTGAGCGCCGGAGCCTTCAAAGTTCAGGAGGAAAAACCCGGAAGGCCTGACCGACGACGAGCGCCGCATCGTCATGCGCAACCTGGGCTTCTTCTCCACCGCCGACTCGCTGGTTGCCAACAACCTCGTACTGGCCGTGTACCGCCTGATCACCAACCCCGAGTGCCGCCAGTACATCCTGCGCCAGGCCTTCGAGGAAGCGATCCACACCCACGCTTACCAGTACTGCATCGAATCCCTGGCCATGGATGAAGGCGAGATCTTCAACATGTACCACGAGATTCCGTCGGTCGCGAAAAAGGCAGCCTGGGGCCTGAAATACACCCGCTCCATCTCCGATCCGAAGTTCGAGACCGGCACCGTCGAAACCGACAAGGAACTGCTGCGCAACCTGATCGCCTACTACTGCGTTCTGGAAGGCATCTTCTTCTACTGCGGCTTCACCCAGATCCTCTCCATGGGCCGTCGCAACAAGATGACCGGCGTCGCCGAGCAGTTCCAGTACATCCTGCGCGACGAATCCATGCACCTGAACTTCGGTATCGACGTGATCAACCAGATCAAGATCGAAAACCCGCACCTGTGGGACACCGAAATGAAGGAAGAAGCCACGCAGATGATCCTGCAAGGCACCCAGCTGGAAATCGAATACGCCCGCGACACCATGCCACGCGGCGTACTGGGCATGAACGCCGCGATGATGGAGGACTACCTCAAATTCATCGCCAACCGTCGCCTGTCGCAGATCGGCCTGAAAGAAGAGTACCCAGGTACCAACAACCCGTTCCCATGGATGAGCGAAATCATGGACTTGAAGAAAGAGAAGAACTTCTTTGAGACTCGGGTTATTGAGTATCAGACTGGTGGGGCTTTGAGCTGGGATTGATGATTGGGCGTAGGTTTTCATGTTCGACTGAAATTTTTTCAGGAACCGCTGAAACAGTAGTCTACACACAATGAACACCTCAGCCCCTAGCTGAGGTGTTTTTTTTCATAGTCAAAAACATAGGCATGTTAAGCCCCCCCTAAACACCAGAAAGAGCGAGCGCCCAAAGAGACTGTCATTGATAGATCCCGAGCTCAATACGCTCCAGATAATCCTTAACAGCCTGAAACCCGTACCAGTTTTCGATCATATCCAGCGGAACTTGATCAGCTAAATACTTGCAAGGACGCCCGAGCCAATCTTCAGCAGCTTGCGGGCTACCAAACACCTTAAGCGTATACTCCAGCGCATGTGCATATTGAAAAGCGATTGTACTTTGCCGAGCATCTAGCCTTACTACGCAACCAGAACTCCTTTGGCGCTTCATACTACGACCCGAGTTACCGATAATTCGTGTTAACACGTTCCTAGACTCAAACAACTTTGAGGACGACACCATCCCCATTACGCGATCTAAAAGAAAGCCTTCACGCACCAACAGATACAGTCCAAGTGAGGGAAATGGCTCTTCACGGATCCCTATCAGATGTTCGGTCGGCGTCGGCGAGTAGCCGGGCACCTCGCCAACACCGACATTTCTACTGCGCTTAGACATAGCATTTCCTCCCGAGCCACCTTAGGCAGCGTAACGCCATTCAAAGCAGAAAGCATGCACGCACAACCGGCGGCCCACGCTTGGCTCAAGATTGGATCGCTCAATTCCGCAATGGCAATCGACCTGTCAGCAAGCGTCCCCACGGCAGCCTGAAAAGGCATTCCCAACGTGCGTCGTAATCTTCGTTTCCGCTCGGGGATCGCTCTACGAGGGATCACCAATATCAAAAACGTGCGCGCGGGGCGGTACGTGCTAGCCGCGAACGCGTGAAGCTCCAGGATTTACCTCTCCCCCACTCCTCGCGATGCATCAGGAGATGCGGCCCTCCTGTGCCTGATGAGAAGACATTGGAGCTGTGCCCGGATACAATGCGAGAAAGCCAAGCGCGCCAACTGGATGGATTCTCCAGGGCGCCAACTGAGAGACTGGAGGAAGCCCCCAGTTTGAAAGGACAGTGATGACTGCGACCCAACCAGAAAAGATAGACGTTCATTTCTCAGGGCACGAGACGTTCCCTCTGCGCCAGATGTGGCTGAAGAAAGCGGTGGACAGAGCCGACGCACATGATCGGCTTTCTAAGGAAACGTTTACCGACGAACGGGCAATCGCAGACTTCGGCGTAGGCAGGAACATGGTGTCGGCCATCAAGCATTGGGCATTGGCTTGCGACGTCATCTCCGAAGACAAATCAAGGCGCCACTTCAATGTTACGTCGGTAGGTAAGCAGGTCTTCCAAAAAGGTGGACTTGACCCATATTCGGAAAATTTAGTCACAGCATGGTATGCCCATTGGTGTCTGGCAGGCAGAGGCATACGTTCAACAACTTGGTATTGGTTGTTCAACGTATTTTCTGCTCACTCTTTTAATCGAGAGGAAGCGCTGCCAAGCTTGAGTAAGTTTGCACTCGCTGCAGCAGGTGGAAAAAAGCTCTCCAGCGCAACGCTTGCGCGAGACCTTGATGTCTGTCTTAGGGGGTATGCCCCTCGGGCTGCCACTTCCTCTGTAGAGGACTCGGCTGAGTCTATGCTTGCTGAGCTCGGTCTGCTTCAAGAAGAACGCAAAGGGGTGTTTTCGTTTCGCCGAGGACCTAAGTCAACATTACCCGATGCTTTTTTTGCATGGGCTCTATTAGACTATTGGTCACGTCACCGTAAAGGCGAGACATCACTCACTTTTGAAACAATCGCCTATGCCGCAGGCTCTCCTGGCCGAGTATTCAAACTTGATGAAGAGTCGATAGCAGAGCGTCTTTTTTCATTGTCGGATCTTACTAACGGAAAACTTCGATGGTCCGACACTTCAGGAATGCGTCAAATCCATAGAGCTGATTTCGATGCCGAACTACTGATGAATAATCTATTAGGGCAAGCCTATGCACAGTAATTCCGAAATCACCCCCCGCGATGAAGCGGTACGGATTGTAAGACATTATCGCCGATCCGTACGGATAGACTCGGACCTCGGCAGGCCCGATGCGGTAGATGGTTATGTTCTGACTGAAACTGCGCGCGGAGCCATTGCATCAATGTCTCGGCAGATCGCCGGCACTAATCAGCGAGCCTTCACATGGACAGGTCCATACGGAGGAGGAAAATCCTCCTTGGCTTTGGTCTTAGCTTCCGCCCTTACTCGTGCTCCCGCCCCATCTAGTTCCCATTTACTTGATGATATTCCGCAATTCCGCGAAGCATTCCCAGTGGACTCAGCAAACTGGCTTGTTCTGCCGGTAGTTGGACGCCGTGGTAGTGTCCGAATAGAGGTTTCCAAGGCGCTCAATAAAGCATTAGGAAATAGCGACGAAAATCACAATGTCGACTCTCTTATAGCAAACCTCGCCGAAACAGCGGGCAACCCTGAATGCGGCGGTCTCCTTCTCATCGTTGATGAGATGGGGAAATTTTTGGAAGCATCCGCTGCTGGAGGTGACGACGTCCACTTCTTCCAAGACTTGGCAGAAATGGCAGCTCGATGTAAAGGCCGGCTTGTTATCGTCGGTATCCTTCATCAGGCTTTTCGACAGTACGCGTCTCGCTTAGGAATTGAGGCACGGGAAGAATGGGCCAAGGTCCAAGGCCGCTTTTCGGACGTCTCATTCGTTGCAAATGGAGATGAAGTGGTCGAGCTCATCGGACGAGCCATCGAGTGTGATATTGATCATCCCTCAACAGCGACAATAAGCTCAGTGATCGGCGCGGCTATTTCTGAGCGACGCCCAGCAGTCGGGCAAATCATGGGGCAATTGCTTGATAAATGCTGGCCTCTACATCCGATCACTGCAGCCTTATTAGGCCCCACTTCCCGGAGACAGTTCGGCCAAAACGAAAGGAGTGTTTTCGGATTTTTGACCTCACTAGAGCCTCAGGGATTCCAAGACTTCCTGAGTACTTGGGACGGTCAAACAGCTTACGGTCCTGACCGCTTTTGGGACTATCTCAGGTCGAACCTTGAACAGGCTATCCTCGCCTCACCTGACGGACATCGGTGGGCACAGGCAGTCGAAGCCGTAGAACGAGCGGTCACAAGAGGAGCCACTTTAGCCGAGATTACCTTAGCGAAGACCGTTGCATTGATCGATGTATTCCGCTCCGCATCTGGAGTGGCCGCAGATGAAGCTGTTCTCAATACAGTCATTACGAACTCAGATAGCAGTACGCTTTCAGATGCCCTCAATCATCTATCCGCCTGGCGGGTCGCAATCTTCAGGAAACATATCGGCGCCTGGACGATTTTTGAAGGAAGCGACTTCGACATTGATCAGGCAGTAGCTCGGGCAAGAGCAACATTTGTATCAGCAGACATGAAAACCTTGTCGGAGCTTGCTAGCCTCACGCCGATCATCGCCAAGCGACATTACGCAGACACAGGAACCTTCCGTTGGCTGGGTATCTCACTGCATTCCCCTCATGAAGCGGATCGCTTATCAAAAAGCTATGAGCCCAAGGAAGGCGAATTCGGACGACTAGCGCTAGTCCTGCCTGAACGGGGAGTGACGGCTGATGAGACCGTTAAAGCCCTTAGTGAGTTATCATCTAAGCCTGCCACGCCGTTGATTTTTGGTGTGCCCAATAATCACGAGCTGATCTCTGACTTGGGCGCCGAGCTTATCGCCCTGAGTTTAGTTTATGAAGGCAGTCCAGAGCTGGAGGGCGACTCGGTTGCACGCCGAGAGGTTTCCGCTCGTTTATCCTCCGTTAAAGGCGCACTTGAGGAAGCCTTGAGGTCCGCAGTACTCAATGCAAGCTGGACTTCCTCATCGCAGCGCCGGCTCTCCAGCAGCTTGTCGGTATTCGCATCTGAACTGGCAGATGAAATCTTTAAAGCCGCTCCGATAATATGGAGCGAGCTCATCAACAGAGATGCACCGTCGGCCAATAGCGTAAAAGCGCGCCGAGACTTGATGCACCGCATGGTTCACCACGCACGCGAAGAACACCTGGGTATCGAGGGCTATCCCGCCGAACGTGGATTATATGAAACACTTCTTGCCTCAACGGGTCTGCACGGAGAGTCGCAGGAACATGGATGGCAATTCTGTCCTCCCAAGGAGTCGAATCCAAGAAATCTCTTCCCCCTATGGGAAAAAGCCCAAGCAATACTCATGGCACCGGGCGCAGGCACCGTAGGCATGGACGCCATTTACAACGCATGGAGTTTGCCTCCTTATGGCGTCAAAACAGGATTGCGCCCAGTACTGGCGCTCGCATTCATCCTGTCGCACTTCAACAAAATCGCAGTGTATCGTGACAACATGTTCGAGCCCCATGTTAGTGATGCTGACGTTGATGAGTTATTGCAGGATCCCAGCCGCTTCTCACTTCGCTGGGTGGAAGAGACTAATGAACGTAAGCGCACTCTCAAAGGTTTGGCTGCAACGTTGGCTGATCTCGGCCAGAAACCTGAGAAAAGCACACCCCTGGAAATAGCACGGTCTTTAGTGGCACTGGCTTATTCGTTGACCCCATGGGCAAGGCGAACCCATAGGCTATCTCCAACATCCAGAGCCCTGCGTGATTTGTTGGTCACTGCATCGGACCCTCACCGACTTCTCTTCATAGATTTGCCGGACGTACTTGAAGCCTCCTCCCCAACGGAAGTGGCAGCAAATTTACAGACACCACTGGCTGAATTGCTGGATGCTTATCCTACGATGCTACGGCTCGTTGATGGGCGGCTTGCAGAAGCTTTGGATGCTCAGCCCGGTGACGATCCAGATTTAAGACGACGTGCCGAGTTCGTTTCTCTAACAGGTGGAGACTTGCGTGTCAGAGGATTTGCCACCCGGCTTCTCAAACGTGACGGCACTCAAGAGGGGATTGAAGGGGTATTGTCTTTGGTACTAACCAAGCCCCCTAGAGACTGGACAGATTTAGATATCGAAACGGCTTTTATCTCCATAGCCGAACTGGCCCTAGATTTTCGAAAAGCCGAGGCCTTGGGCTCTGTTGCAGGAAGAACAGCCGGACGAGAACTTTACTCGCTAGTGATTGGCGCCAATGGGCACACACAAGTAATCACACGGGAATTTGAGGTTAACAGCCGTGACAACGACGCCGTCCATGGAACGGCAAACCGAGTCATGCAAATCCTGAAGGACTCCGGATTGCAGACAGACTTACTACTCGCCGCGCTGGCCAAAGCGAGTCAGAAAATTGTTGAGGGAGACGCCCAGGATGCGTGAGCGTCATCTTTTAGGTCTTTCCGGGGGGCGAGATAGTGCTGCCCTGGCCATTTACATGCGACAGACCCGGCCCGATCTTGAAATAGAATATTTCTTCACCGATACCGGAGAGGAACTTCCAGAGGTTCAAGAATTCCTTGGACGTCTTGAGGGGTTTCTCGGGCAAACAATTCTTCGATTGAACCCGCGAAGAGATTTTAAATTCTGGCTCAAAGAATACAACAATTTCTTGCCCTCAGCCCAAACGCGGTGGTGTACACGGCAACTAAAACTGGCGCCGTTCGAAGAGTGGACACGCCCGATGTTGGCCGCCGGGGAGAAAATTTTCTCGTATGTTGCTATCAGGGCCGACGAGGAGTACCGAGAGGGCTATTCGTCCAAAAACAAAAACCTGAAAGTGGTATTGCCGTTCCGTGAAGACGGTATAGACAAGCCAGGCGTGCTTGAGCTGCTCGAGTCTTCAGGTCTCGGACTCCCTAAGTACTACGAATGGCGTAGCCGCAGTGGATGCACTTTTTGCTTCTTCCAACAAAAGATTGAATGGGTACGGCTACGAGAGCGCCATCCTGAGGCCTTTGAAGAGGCAAAGGCCTTGGAGAAAACAGCAATCGAACATGGCTCTCCCTTTACTTGGACAAAAGGCGAGCCGTTGACCGAGCTGGAAAAACCCGAAAGGGTAGAACTGATATATAGAGAATATGCGAACCGACTCCAACGAACTAAAGCACGTCGCCCCCGCAACCCACTTAGGCCCTGGGAGGAAAATCTAGAGATTGACGACACTTACGGAGTGGATGAAGCAGACGGCGCATGCGCTATCTGCCATAAATAATCGTCAGGATCACTCAACGGCCTGATTTAACACTAGAGGACGATGCACCCAAACCCTGGATGATGAGTTATCAGCATCCAGGGTCGATATTTGATGTGCATCACTCCCTAGCCAGAGTTATCTGAGACAGGTCGGCACGACGATTCTATCTTCCCGACTTGCACTCGTCTCACTCTATGTGGTCTGAGATCGTCTCGACATACCACAGAGCTACGATCACTTTTTCAGCATTCTTTTGACTGCCAAGCCAATTTTCGTAGTTTAGTTCGTCACGTAGGGCCTTCATCGTCTGCGGTTTGCCTTTACAAAATAGCATCAGAGGGGTCCCATCATGACGTTCACCTTTTTTCAGTTGAACCCCTCGGTGGGCGTGTAACATTTCGCCATATATGCCTGGAAACTCCTCGGCGAGCAGCGTCAAACTCTGAGAGTCCAAATGCAACTCTTCTTTTTTGTTCCGTGTCATGCTGTGGCCTGAAAGATTCACCCCTGCCATTACAGCGTCCGGAGCTGCTTCCGTCAGCGCTTTGACTTGTATCCCCACACCTTCAAGTTTCCAACTCCACATCATTCTCTGCAGACCAACCCGCGCCGCCCTTGACGCATATTGCTCGGCAATACTCTGGGTCAGATCCAACCGCAACTCGCCAATGACCTGCCAATGATCCCCAAAAGCCAAACCAAACTCCTGGATCGATGGTGTACGGACATAACGCATGTTCCAACCCAAAACCTCAGCATCATCATCCGTCATGGCAGAGTTCATTTGTACTAGCCCCCCATTTTCAGCAGCGCCAGTGGAAGGGTGGGTGCGATAGCCACAAATCAGCAGCAACGACGTCGTCTCGAGCGCGTGATCCTTCGCTTGGGCCAGATCACACGCCTGAGTCAGATTTAGCCACTCCTTTCCAAGTGAATCCTTAAGAACCATTCCAAATCGGAGGTTCTTTTTCACCCATTTCGCTTTATCAAGATTGTCACCTTGAGCCGGGTAAGGCGTAAGAGTAGGCGCCCCACCTCCCCGCCACTCCATGCTGCGCATAAGGGAACGGATTGCAGCCCTGGAATCGCCAATCTCCGCCACCGGAGGGATGACATTTTCAGTCCGATGGCGTTGGAGCAACGCCTCCAGAGTGGAAATGGAACCGCGCATTGCTGCTTGCCCTTCAATCTGAGTCAGGAGATGCCTGCTTATACATTCCTGGACATAGCGGCTGTAATCGTCGTTATCCCTGCATGCGGTCTCGTGCAAAATATCCATGGCTTGCAAATCAAGCTCCCATAGATGCTCTGCCTGTTGCTCCGCTGCCCTTTTGATCGATACTCCAGTGTTTCTGATGAAACCTTCCAGTGCGCCGATATAGGAGCGATCATTCGCCAACTGTGATAGGGCGAGCTTCCAGTGAGTCAAATAATCGTCAGTCACGGGCTTACTCATAACCCGCATGCGAGAGCTACTGACCCCCAGTTCTGGACGAAAAGTACTAAATTTTTGTTTTATCTCGGCCTCATAGGTAGACATCAGCACTACTTGGAGCGGGTGAGGCCGTCCCACATGGGCGTCAAGTACGGTCTTAACGAAAGGGATAGTTTTCTCGGCAGAATTGTCCACCAAATAATAGTCAACGATCAGCAGATCGTACTGGTGTTCGGGTGGCATCTCCGGCTTGGAATAGGTATGAATGTTATCGGGGGCAACACCCGCGCCCTGCAGCAAATCCTGGAGCCGACGCACCGGTGCCGCGTTATCGTGGCGGGTGTTCAGTACTGATTCGGCAGCTTCACGCAACCGATTCGGAGCTGCATTGCGAACTCGCTCATCGGCAAGCGGAGACGCTCGATCTGGCAATCCGTCAAAATCGTAGTTATGTGCAATGAGTAATTCACGGTACTGCTGAGTATCAGGATCATGGGGGTCTCCGAGTAACGCCTCAAGATCGCCGTCCACAGCCAGCAAGTCATGTACGCTCAGCTCCATTGACAAATCATCATCCACAATCGCAACAGTGGAGATATTCGCCTCTGCCAACATCGTAGAAAGGTCCATTTTAATCCCTAGGAAGTTCTAGAACAAAACAGCGATAGCGGCCATCTTCGTCTGCGGAATCAAGCGCAAGCTGAGCATTGTGATAGGTCGCAACCTCTGCGGCGATAAATAGCCCCAGACCTTGACCACGGGGACGCATTGAAAATCCGGCAGTAAAAATACGATCCTTGTCAGCAGGTGAGATTCCGGGGCCGTTATCACGGATCGATAGTGTTTTGGCAACAGGGTCATAATCCAGCGAAATGGACAACTCATCGCTGGCGCTTTTGCTTATCTGCTTTAGCCAATAAATAGAGTTGGTAATCAGGTTTTCGATAGCCAGGCTCACGAACCCCCTGACCATGTTGACCTTAACCGGTCTCAGCCCCACTTCATCAGCAATCGCCAGATGGCAGTGAATATGGTGCCTTTCAAACCTAGCGGCGTAGCCTTCCACAATTGTGGAAAGTAACGCCATGAGGTCAAACTCTTCTTTACGGTGACGACCGGAAGGTGTTAGCGGGTCAAGCTGCCGCAGACGAGTGTTAATTGCCTTAATTTCAGCATCTAGCTTCTGCAACAGCGCCTTCGTTTGAGGGGACTCATCTTTCGACAGTTTTTTGAGAAGTTCTCTCGTATGCCCAGTGGTTCGAGTCAGCTCATGCAGAACACCCGACATGACGGTTCCCACTCCCGCCAATTCAAGAATATCTTCACGCCGCTCACCAGCCTGTTTACTCGCATTTTCAAACTTCTTAACTTCATTGCGTATGAAGTGCAAATGCTTGGAAATCGACTGGACAGTATGCTTTGCATCATCAGGCACTTTGCTGCGGATGTCGGACAACCCCTGCTCGGCTTGGTTTATCCTTGAAAGGATCGTAACCGGCGCGTTCTCGACCAACTCGTCAAGCTCAGCCTTCTTTTCCAAGCGCCCTTCTTTATCGATGTACCGACGGAGCTCATCTACCGCGAACTTGGTTAGAATCTCTCTGACCAGCATCGTTTCCCTGGAGTCGATCAGGCCTTCTCGGTTGGATCGATCAATCAGATTGGGATTCTCAGCACGCGTGATGTCCAGCGCGCCGACGACCTGAATACGGTTCACCGCAAAGCCGCCACGTTTTAGGGCAGAGCTATCCAAGCCCAACCAGTCCTCACCAGTGGACTGCCCCGAGAAACCAACACGGAAACCGTCTCGGTAGATTGCGATCCCACCACTCCATAGATCGAGCTCTTGCTTGGCCGCCTTCCAGTTGCCATGAAGCGTGGACTGCTGCCTCAACTTATCCCGGTTGAACCATCGAATCATGGCTTTGAATGGTCCGATGTTATCGAGCGAGTCCTGATCAGTCTCGAGCTTCGTGGTCATCTCAGTTACATTACGATGTGTCACCTCTGGCTCTTTGCCACGCTGATAATCGATGAGCTTGGTCTCGAGCATACGTCCCGACACCCCATCGACTCCTGATGGGTCAAAATTAAGCTCAAAATCAATCTGGACTAGGTCCGTCAGTACCTTCTTCATCCCCTCAATTGGCAGCCTATTACCGCCGTTAAAATGTACGTCAATGGGAAAACTGACCAGGTCCTGCTCTGTTTTAACAGTCGCAAAAGGGCTTTGAAGGCGACGCAAAAACTGACCAACCAGTTCGGTACGGACCCGATCCTCGGTCCAGTCATTTTTTAATGCTGAGATGATAATAACCGTACCCGTTTCAGTAGTACGGGGAGGGACAGTGCGGACAACGCCAAGAGGGATGTCACCGATCGATTTAGTAGGATCATCGAACAAGCGCCAGTCAAATTTGATCCGGTGAGCTACTGACTTGCTTTGCCAGGTGATCACCTGGGCCGCTCCTCCTAACCGCATCATGGCTAGCCGGCCGATACCCTTATTCCCTAATACCTTTCGATGTGATTGTCCAGCTAACTGTGTATTCAGCTTGGAAGGAGTACCGATTGTGAGAAAAACTGATTCAAGAGTTTTTTTACTCATGCCGACACCGGCATCTTCAATCGATAGATAGTTAATGGATTCTAGTAACCGTTTGGCCTCGGCATATGTTGCCACACCGCGCAAATGCGTAATTTTCTTCTCAACCTCTGCGCGCATTGGCCCCGCAGGCAGCGCACCTACGGCATCGACTAGTATCTCGCAGGTTTTAGCTACCTCAACCGTCAGCTTAAGCTTGCTTTTTATCGGCCTTAACCGCTCAAGCTCATGAGCGATGACGGTGTACTGGACCGGATGATTGATGACTATTTTGACCCTGGCGGACTCCGCATCGAAGGCATTCTTGACCAGCTCATTAACGGCGACCTCATCTGAAGTAATGAGCTCCGCACCAAGATGCACGAGGGTCCTGGCTGCAACAGAAAAAGTAGCCACTGGATTCTGATCCTTGAATGTGTAAATCGGAAATTGGACGAAGGGCCGACTCGATTCCTCGTAATGGGTGCATCGCAGTCAATCGGCGCTACACTTTCCTACAGGACTACAGTGCCGCAGTAAACGCAATAGGCTATTTTACCTAGCCGTTCCGCTCCTAACAACTGGCACTAAGCCATTACGAATAGCATTGCCAATCGACCTATGGAGGTTCGCGGCGGAGGTCACCAAACGGTCCGGTCGCGTCGATGTAGCGCATTGCTGATTGCGCATCACGCCAGCCGACATAGTCCATCAGCGCTTTAACACTCCACTGATTGGTAGTGGCCCAGGTCGCAAAGCCGCGGCGCAACGAATGTCCGCTGTAACCCGACGCCTCACGCCCACAGCGCTGCAAGATCCGGCGGAGGATTCGGGGCACGCTGTAACTGTGTAGTCCCTCCCCTAGTCTGCCCCAGCGGTCGACATTGCGTAGCAACGGCCCTTCGCATAGCCCACTGCAGGCCAACCAATCTTCGTAGGCCTGGACGGGGCACATGTGGTTGAGCGCCGGTACATTGAGCTGTCGCCCCAGGTTAGCGCGATCGGTCTTGCTGCTGGGTAGAAACACCGTCAGCCCCTGCGCAGGTTCGAGCCGGATGAACTCGATCCGTAATCGGCACAGTTCGTCACTACGCAGCGCGCGCCAAAAGCCCAGCAACAGCAAAAGCCGATCGCGACAAGCACGCAACCGCTTCGCAGGCTGCCCACCCTGCTCCTCACATTTCAGCACCTCAATGCACGCTTCCAATTCCCGCAATTGCAGCGGCTCGGCCTGCTGGGGCGGCCGGGTGTGCAGCGCCTGAATGCCCCGAAGCACGTCGCGCACGGCAGGGGCCTTTGTCGGGTCAACGAAACCATGCTCTTGATGCCACCGGGCCAACGCCGCCAGGTGGGTCCGTAAGGTCACGGGTGAAAAATGCTCGGCTTGTTCCGCCAGGTAGCGCGCCACACTGGCGTGGCTGGCCGGCAACAGACCGCCCCACTCCCCTTCGAAATGCTCGATCACCCGAGCATAGCGGCGGGCGGTGCTCTCGCGCCGGCCGGCCTGTCGATAGCGTTCGGGATCGCTCATCTCCCGCCCTCCGTACCACCCAGAACGTCACTAAACGGTGATTGGCCGCCTGGCGTTTGAGAATGCAGGCTTCTCACACCTCAGAACTGAAGGTCTGAGACGCGCCTCGTGGTTGTTTGTACACGTGTAATTCCGTACCGCTTGAACGGTACGAAAAAATGCGGTGTAACAGCGTTTGCCCAGCTGTAACAACCAATCCGCGTGATGTAGGCCCTAAACGGTCGGGTCACCGATGGTGCCTGCCTGACAGAGCTCGACGCACCGAAGACCTGTGCCCGGTACTCTCAGTGTAGCCATCCGCCGCCCCGAGCCGCTCCGCTTGAACAGCCCATCGCCCTCACGACCGATGGCCCAGTGATGCTGCCACAGACTTCTACGCTTAGAAGACGGTGGCGAGCGAGGCAGGACCATGAAAATCCTGGGACGCGTGGAAAGCGAAGCGGTAACCGATGTGCGCTGTGACATTTGCGCCGAGTCCACCCGGCTGGCGAACGGCAACCTGCAATACGGGACGCTGGAGGCACATTGGGGCTATGGGGCAGCACACGACGGTGAGCACTATGAAGTGCACCTGTGCGAGCGGTGCTTCTTCACCACCCTCGGCTACCTCAAACAGGAGCGGCGTACCGCGCATCTGTTCGACAGTGAGCCCAACGCTATCGAAGATGAACTGGGACTAGTCAACCGGAACGATTGGTTCCGCGACGGTGGCTGACCCGTGACGCCAACCCCTGTTTCTTTTTCATGATGCCTGGAGTCTGCCAGCCAGCCGACCAGCGATACCCCCCTTCCCGCCGAACGTGTGTATGCTGTCTCGGCGGGCTCCGAGATTTGTTGGCGCTACGCCTCCCCTTGGAGACGATGGATAAGCCCGCCGATTTCGGCGGGCTTTTTTGGACCGTCTGTCCCGTCCTGAATAAGGTTTACACCTCCCATCCCGAATTTCCGGAGAGTCAGATGGAGCAAGGTGTAAAGCGCACACAGCGTGATTACTCAC
>NZ_JBIVGV010000034.1:0-11362 GCF_044748865.1 Pseudomonas sp. NPDC089734
GGGCGGGTGCTGATGCCCCACATCGTCGGCCCGATGGACTGGCTGCTGGCGTGCCAGCTTCATCGTCGGTGGTGCCGCACTCGCTGCCCTGCCGCTGCTGACCGCCGGTTTCTACTCTAAGGACGAAATCCTCTGGGAAGCCTTCGCCAGC
The DNA here is from genome assembly GCF_044748865.1 of Pseudomonas sp. NPDC089734. Taxonomy (NCBI): domain Bacteria; kingdom Pseudomonadati; phylum Pseudomonadota; class Gammaproteobacteria; order Pseudomonadales; family Pseudomonadaceae; genus Pseudomonas; species Pseudomonas sp. NPDC089734. The sequence continues at coordinate 152 of NZ_JBIVGV010000034.1, forward strand.
GGTCACAAAGGCCTGCTGTATGCCGGTCTGGTCGGCGCGTTCATGACGTCGATCTACACCTTCCGCCTGATCTTCATCGCGTTCCACGGTGAAGCCAAGACTGAAGCCCATGCCGGTCATGGCATCGCTCACTGGCTGCCACTGTCGGTGCTGATCGTACTGTCGACCTTCGTCGGCGCCATGATCACACCTCCACTGGCCGATGTACTGCCACAGAGCGTCGGTCATGCCGGCGGCGAAGCCAAGCACAGTCTGGAAATCGCTTCGGGTGCCATCGCCCTGGCCGGTATCCTGCTGGCCGCCCTGCTGTTCCTGGGCAAGCGTCGTCTGGTGACGGCCATTGCCAAAAGCGGTCCAGGACGCCTTCTCTCGGCCTGGTGGTTTGCGGCATGGGGCTTTGACTGGATCTACGACAAGCTGTTCGTCAAACCTTATCTGGCGATCAGCCATGTGCTGCGTAGCGATCCGTTCGACCGCACCATCGGTTTGATCCCGCGTCTGGTCAAGGGGGGTCATGACAGCATGAGCCGCACCGAGACCGGCCAGTTGCGTTGGTATGCTGCCTCGATAGCCGTGGGTGCCGTTCTGGTACTGGGTGCCGTCGTTCTGGTTGCGGTCTGACATGAACCTTGCGAATTTGCGAAAGGAATTGAGCCCGTCATGATTCTGCCTTGGCTAATCCTGATCCCCTTTATCGGCGGCCTGCTGTGCTGGCTGTGTGAGCGCGTCAGCGCCACACTGCCGCGCTGGATTGCGCTGCTGACCATGTCCCTCGAACTGGCCCTTGGCCTCTGGTTGTGGGCTTTCGGTAACTTCAGCTACGCACCGGTTCCCGGTGCCGATCCAAGCTGGACCCTGGAATTCCACCAGCAGTGGATTTCGCGCTTCGGCATCAGCGTGCATCTGGCGCTCGATGGCCTGTCGCTGTTGATGATCCTGCTGACCGGCCTGCTCGGCGTGCTGTCGGTGTTGTGCTCCTGGAAGGAAATCCAGCGCAAGGTGGGCTTCTTCCACCTCAACCTGATGTGGATTCTCGGCGGTGTGGTTGGCGTGTTCCTGGCCATCGACCTGTTCATGTTCTTCTTCTTCTGGGAAATGATGCTGGTGCCGATGTATTTCCTCATCGCGCTCTGGGGTCATAGCTCGTCGGACGGCAAGAAGACACGTATCTACGCAGCGACCAAGTTCTTCATCTTCACCCAGGCCAGCGGCCTGATCATGCTGGTGGCGATCCTGGGTCTGGTACTGGTGCACTTCAACCAGACCGGCGTGATCACCTTCGCTTACGCGGACCTGCTGAAGACGAAACTGGCACCGGGCACCGAATACATTCTGATGCTGGGCTTCTTCATCGCTTTCGCGGTGAAACTGCCGGTCGTGCCCCTGCACTCCTGGTTGCCCGACGCTCACGCTCAGGCACCGACGGCCGGCTCCGTCGATCTGGCCGGTATTCTGTTGAAGACTGCGGCCTACGGTCTGCTGCGCTTCGCCCTTCCGCTGTTCCCCAATGCGTCGGCCGAGTTCGCGCCGATTGCGATGGGCCTGGGTCTGGTCGGGATCTTCTACGGTGCCTTCCTGGCTTTCGCACAGACCGACATCAAGCGTCTGATCGCGTTCTCCAGCGTTTCGCACATGGGCTTCGTTCTCATCGGTATCTACTCCGGCAGCCAGCAAGCCTTGCAAGGTGTCGTGATCCAGATGATCGCCCACGGTCTGTCGGCGGCTGCACTGTTTATCCTCAGCGGTCAGTTGTACGAGCGCCTGCACACCCGTGACATGCGTGAAATGGGCGGCATCTGGTCGCGCATTGCCTACCTGCCAGCCATCAGCCTGTTCTTCGCCGCGGCTTCTCTGGGCTTGCCAGGCACCGGTAACTTTGTCGGCGAGTTCCTGATTCTGCTGGGCACGTTCGTCAGCGCTCCGTGGATCACGGCCATCGCCACTTCCGGTCTGGTATTCGGCTCTGTCTACTCGCTGATCATGATCCACCGCGCCTACTTTGGCCCGGCCAAGTCCGAAGAGATTCTCAAGGGCATGGATGGACGGGAACTGATCATGGTGCTGGGCCTGGCTGTATTGCTGATCGTGCTGGGCGTCTATCCGCAGCCGTTCCTCGATACGTCGGCAGCGACCATGCACGGCGTGCAGCAATGGCTAGGCACTGCCTTCACTCAACTCGCTTCGGCCCGGTAAGAGCGCTATGGACCTGACGATTCAACACTTTATTGCGCTTGCCCCGCTGCTGATCACCAGCATCACCATTGTGGTGGTGATGCTGGCCATCGCATGGCGCCGCAATCACTCGCAAACATTCCTGCTGTCGGTAGCCGGGCTCAACCTGGCACTGCTGTCGATCTACCCGGCCTTGAAAGTCGCGCCGCTGGCCGTAACGCCACTGCTGCAAATCGACAGTTTCGCCTGCCTGTACATGGCAATCATCCTCGCCTCGACCCTGGCCTGCGTGACCATGGCGCATGCCTACCTGGGCGACGACAAGACGGGCTATCCGGGTAACCGCGAAGAGCTTTACCTGCTGATCCTGCTGGCTGCGGCCGGTGGTCTGGTGCTGGTCAGTGCCAAACACCTGGCAGGTCTGTTCATCGGTCTGGAGCTGCTGTCGGTTCCTGTCTACGGTCTGGTTGCCTATGCCTTCTTCAACAAGCGTTCGCTGGAAGGCGGCATCAAGTACATGGTGCTCTCGGCCGCCGGCTCGGCCTTCCTGCTGTTCGGTATGGCACTGCTCTACGCAGAAGCAGGCAGCCTGAGCTTCGACGGTATCGGCAAGGCCATTGCCGCCACCGGCATGCCAAGCCCGATCGCCAGTCTGGGTCTGGGCATGATGGTTGTGGGTCTGGCGTTCAAGCTGTCGCTGGTGCCCTTCCACTTGTGGACACCGGACGTCTACGAGGGCGCTCCTGCCCCGGTTGCCGCCTTCCTGGCAACCGCCAGCAAGGTGGCCGTTTTCGCCGTACTGGTGCGCCTGTTCCAGATCTCCCCGGCAGCCAGCAGCGGCGTGCTTCACGACGTACTGGCCGTGATCGCCGTGGCTTCGATCCTGGCCGGTAACCTGCTGGCGCTGACCCAGAACAACCTCAAGCGTCTGCTGGGCTACTCCTCCATCGCCCACTTCGGCTACCTGATGATTGCACTGGTGGCCAGCAAGGGTATGGCTGTAGAGGCCATCGGTGTCTATCTGGCGACCTACGTCCTGACGTCTCTGGGCAGCTTCGGTGTGATCACCATGATGTCCTCGCCGTACAGCGGCCGCGATGCCGATGCGATGTTCGAGTACCGCGGCCTGTTCTGGCGTCGTCCGTACCTGACCGCCGTCATGACCCTGATGATGCTCTCCCTGGCGGGCATTCCGCTGACCGCTGGCTTCATCGGCAAGTTCTACATCATTGCCACCGGCGTTGAGTCGCAACTGTGGTGGCTGATCGGTGCTCTGGTCATTGGTAGCGCCATTGGCGTGTTCTACTACCTGCGGGTGATGGTCACCATGTATCTGGTCGATGCCAAGCTGCCTCGCCACGATGCGGCCTTCAACTGGGCACAGCGCACCGGTGGCGTCATGCTGCTGGCTGTCGCGATCCTGACCTTCGTGCTGGGTGTGTACCCACAACCGTTGCTGGATCTGGTACTGAACGCCGTGCTGTAACAGACAGAGCGATCGGTAATGAAAAACCCTGCTTCGGCAGGGTTTTTTTTGGGTCTGTCATCAGGGATGGGAAAATCGATAAGCATCCGCCTCCTGAAGCGCAGCACGCATGAGAACCAAAGCTTCGTTTGTGCTCAGACTTCCCCGAATCGCGACGGACACGTCCTGATCGGTGGAGGTAAATTGACGTTCTGGCGCAACAAGATGCGATTATCTATGGCTCCCCCACCTATATGGGCGGTCACGCATGGCAGTTCAAAAACATAGCCAGATCTGGGTCGGAACAGGCGTGATGCCTTCCAACAAGAAGGTGCATGGTCCTGACGATGTGAACTGGACAGGAAGCTTTGCCGGTGTGATGGCTATCTTGCCATCCGATGCCTCGACCGAAGAGGCTCCCCGCAGTGGCGATTTGAAAACGGCTGAACTGCTGGGCGAACGAGTGACCAGAATCGCTGAAAAACTTGCGGTGCAGGTTGTGCGCTGATCAGGATCGAGAGAGAAAGCCAGATGGAAACGTGACAGGGACCGTTCGATCCCTGTCACGTCTGGATCAGACGCGGAACTGAGCCACCAGCCCTCCCAGGCGCTTGCCCAGATCGAACAGGCTGCGGGACGTCTGTGCGCCTTGCCGGGTTTCATCGGCCACGCTTTCCACGGCGGTCGCGATCTGGTGGACACTGCGGTTGATTTCCTCGGCAACCGCTGTCTGCTCTTCGGCAGCACTGGCGATCTGGGCGTTCATGGAGTTGATGGTTGCGATCAGCTCACTGATGGTCACCAGTGACAACCCGGCCTCGTTGGCCTGGGTCGACGTGCCATCACCCGCTTCACTGGAACGGCGCATGGCGCCCACCGCTTCCTGAGTGCCTTTTTGCAGACGGTCGATCATGCCCTGGATTTCCTGGGTACTTTGCTGCGTTCTGCTGGCCAGTGCCCGCACCTCATCGGCGACCACCGCAAAACCGCGCCCGGCCTCCCCTGCCCTCGCGGCCTCGATCGCTGCGTTGAGTGCCAACAGGTTCGTCTGCTCTGCAATGGACCGGATGACGTCCAGCACGCTGACAATCGACGACACGTCCTGCTGCAGGCTATCGAGCGACGAACCGCTTTTACGGATGTCCTCCACCAGCACGTGAATCTGCCGGATACTGCCATCGACCACACGCTTGGCGGTGCGCCCCTGCTCATCGGTCTGCTGAGCGGCGATGGAAGCCCCTTGGGCACTCTTCGCGACTTCCTGGGCTGCGGCGGACATTTCATTGATGGCGGTTGCCACCTGATCGGTTTCATGGCGCTGACGGTCCATCGCCTGCTCCGAACGTTGCGCCTGATCGGAGACCTCACTGACCAGCCCGGTCAGTTGTGTGGTCATCTCGGTGATCTGGCGAACGATGCCATGGATCTTGTCGACAAAGCGGTTGAACGACGCGGCGAGGTCTCCTAGCTCATCCTGGCTGGTGATAGCCAGACGGCGTGTCAGGTCGCCTTCGCCGGCGGCAATATCGTCCAGGTTGTTTTTCATCAAACGCAAAGGTCGCAACAGGGTTCCGGTCATCACTACACCGATGGCACCGATAATCACGAGTACCAGCAGGGTAATGCCCGCAATGCTGTACAGCATGCCCTGCAGACGGGCATCGACGCTTTGCCTGACGACAGCGATCTGAGCTTCGACACCGTCGAGATTGACGGCACTGCCGACCACCAGATCCCATTTGGGCAGGTATTCGGTGTAACCCACTTTCGGAACAGGCTCCGTCTTGCCGGGCAGCGCCGAAGAATAGTAGGAATAATGCGTGCCCGTCTTGGCAGCGGCTACCAGCTCTCGATTGAGATAAACGCCATTGGGATCCCGGACCTCCTTGAAGCTCTTGCCCAGACCATCGGGACTTGTACTTCTGAAAATCCGTACGACCTCCGAATCATAACCGAACAGATAGCCATCCTTGCCGTAGCTCACAGAAGCCATTTGTTTGATTGCATTGGCCTTGGGCGCCTCATCACCTGGCGCAGCAGCATCGTAGATGGGTTTGATACCACTGAGTGCGATATCTACGTAATTCTTCAGCGTGGTCCTGGCTTCCGTCAGCAAACGCTCCCGTGTCTCGCTGACCTCTCTATCGGCCTGTTGATGGAGGATAAATACCGTGGTGGCGCTTATCACAAGCGCAAACAACAACACTGGCAAGACTGCCAACGACAATACCTTGGCTTTCAAACTCAGACGCATAGATTGGCCTATCGGTTATTTTTATAGGAGAAGCACTTTCACCCTTTATCGGCAAGCCGGTTGAGGAATTAAGATCCTCTCTATTTTTTGTAGGATAGGTCCGAGAAAAGCATCAAGGCGAAGTACGTTCGGGAAGGTCGATACGCACGCGCAGACCTCCCATCGGGCTGGTGAGCAAGTGCAGATCACCGCCCCAGGCATCGACAATATCGCGCACGATTCCGAGCCCCAATCCATGGCCGGTGATCTGCTCATCGAGGCGGGTGCCACGGCTGAAAACGCCGGCACGTTGAGCTTCGGGAATACCTGGACCATCGTCGTCGATCAGCAGACAGAAACCTTGCCCCTGACGCGTGATGTTCAGACGGACCTCACTGTCGGCCCACTTGCAGGCGTTATCCAGCAAGTTACCCAATAGCTCGAGAATGTCTTCCCGGTCCCAAGGTAAATGCAGGCCACTCTGAACATCGTTGACCAGATCAAGATGTTCACCGTGGATCATCTGCAAGGTGGAAAACAGACTGGAGAGTTCTGCATCGCAATCGAAGCGGGCACCTGGCAATGCATCGCCGGACAAACGAGCGCGATTCAATTCCCGCTCCAGCCGCAACCGGATGTTTTCCAGTTGCTCATGCAGGGTCTTGCGCAAATCCGGATGGGCATCCAGTTGCTCGCTGGAAGCCAGACTCAACAGGACCGCCAGCGGGGTCTTCAATGCGTGCCCCAGATTGCCCAGCGCATTGCGTGAGCGTTTGAGGCTGTCTTCGGTATGGGCAAGCAAATGGTTGATCTGGGCAACCAGAGGCTCAAGTTCGAGCGGCACCTGATTATCCAGTTGCGAGCGCTGGCCTTTCTGCAATTGCGATATCTGCTCACGAACCCTTTCCAGAGGGCGCAAGGCTCGGCGTACCGTTACCCGCTGCAGGACAAGCACCAGTATGAGTGCGGCAAGCCCCAACCCCAGACCAATCTGCTGCATGCGCTGAAAACTGGCTCTGACAGGTGTGTAGTCCTGAGCAACAGTCACTGTGATCTGTTTCCCGAACTTTCTGTAATCGGCCGTCAACAACAAAAGCGATTGCCCTGTGTGTCCCAGCTCAAGGTCTGCGCGCAAGCCCGGGCCGTCAAGCTTTGGCAGCTCGAAATCCCAGAGTGATCGGGAACGCCAGGAGCCTTGTGGAAAATCAAGGCGGAAGTAATGACCGGAAAGCGGACGTTGATAGGCCGCCGACAGTCGCTGTTCATCCAGCTGGATTCCGACAGGCCCTCGCACCAGGGCAACCAGCAGGCTTTCGCTTTCCTTGCGCAGCCCGGCCTCCAGATAACGCTGCAGGCCCAGCTCGAACAGATACAGACTGGTCTGGGCCATGACCAATCCCACCACGACCAGTACCGCAATAAGGCCAAGGCTCAAACGTCGCTGTATGGACTTCAACCGTTATTACCGCCAAACAGATAACCCTGGCCGCGACGGGTTGTGACCACCGAACGCCCGAGCTTGCGCCTCAGATGATTGACGTGGACTTCAATCACATTGGAGTCGCGTTCATTTTCACCGTCATACAGGTGCTCGGAAAGATGGCTTTTGGAAAGAATCTGCTCAGGATGAAGCATGAAATAACGGAGCAGACGAAACTCGGCAGAAGTCAGTTGAATGTCCACACCATCACGGATGACACATTGCCGGCTTTCATCCAGATGAAGCCCGGCAGACTCCAGGGTCGGTTGATTGGCCAAACCATGAGACCTGCGCAGCAATGCCTGAATGCGCAATTGCAGTTCTTCTGGATGAAAAGGTTTGGTCAGGTAATCGTCCGCACCGGCTTTCAAACCTTCTATACGTTCGGACCAGGATCCACGCGCCGTCAGGATAAGAACAGGCACCGCCAGGCCTTTGGCACGCCACTGTTCAAGCACCTGCAGCCCCGGAAGACCAGGCAGCCCCAGATCCAGAACAATCAGGTCGTAGGGCTCGCTCACACCTTGATAGACCGCGTCACGGCCGTCCGCCAGCCAGTCCACGGCATACCCTTGTCGGCCAAGGGTCGAAATCAGTTCGTCTGCCAGAGGAACATGATCCTCAACCAGTAATAGCCGCATCAATCATCTTCCTCGTCTTCCAGAAGCCGGCCGTCACGCGCATCGAACTTGAGCTCACGAACAACCCCTTGCGTGGTCAACAGTTCAAACTCATAGATGTACCGGTCATTCTTTTCTTCCAGTTCAGCCTCTAGCAGCCTGGCACCTGGATGATGGCTCAATGCTTGTTCGATGAATTGCTCAAGAGGCAGAATCACACCGCGCTGTCGCAAATTGAGTGCCTCATCCTGATTCAGGTCCTTGGCCTGCGCAACTACACAGAGCAGCCCCAAGCCAAGGATCGCGTAGAGACGCTTGTCGACCTTCATTAATTGTCCTGATGGTTTTTGTATATCTGACCAGTAACAGCGTCTATCTTCAGGTCCCAGTGAACACCGTGGGTATCACGTAACTCGACCTGGTAAACGTATTTACCATATTCGTTCTCGAGTTCCGTCTCGGTAATGGTTGCACCGGGGTGCTTGGCCAGTGCATGTTCATTCAGTTTTTCAAAAGACTGGATCGTTCCCGCGTCCCTCAGACGCAAGGCTTCATCAGGCCCAACGTCTCGTGCCATGGCCAGTCCGGCGGGCAGCATAAGCGTGGCGGCAGTCAGCAAAGTTGTCAGCGCGTTCATTATGAGGCTCCCTGTGCAGAAATGCTTTCTACAGAGCCAAGATAAAGGCATCAACTTAACTCAAGCTGAATCTATCTGGCTACATGCCACCACAGAAAGGCCTGCCCTCCTCCTGTCAGAGCGTGGTGTTTCAAGCCTTTGCTGTTAAACTCGCCCTCTGCATCACCATCTATCCAGAGCCTATACACAGTGGAAATTTTCAAAGAGTTTACTTTTGAGTCTGCGCATCGACTCCCCCACGTACCTGAAGGCCATAAATGTGGGCGCCTGCATGGGCATTCGTTCAAGGTCGGTATTCACCTGTCTGGAAAGGTTGACCCCCATATTGGCTGGATACGCGATTTCTCCGAGATCAAGGCCATTTTCAAACCGATCTATGAACGCCTGGATCATAACTATCTCAACGACATTCCAGGGCTTGAAAACCCGACCAGCGAAAACCTGGCGAAATGGATCTGGGATGAATTGAAACCCTTGCTGCCAGAACTCTCGGCCGTACGCATTCACGAAACCTGTACCAGTGGATGTGAATACCGCGGAGAGTAATACCCGCCCATTAAAAACCACCTTGACGGTGGTTTTTTTGTAAGCGGCTGCCGAACACACCTACCGAACCCCACCATCGCCCGGAACAGCTTCGTGCCTTTGCGACACAGGCATTGCAGTTGCAGTCCCGGGTCGAGGCGCTGAGCAAGAAGATTCAGCTCGCTTACCCGCGATAACGTCCAGGCTTGTGCCAGATGATGAGCACGAGGTTCATCGCTACAGTTCCCACCAGAGACCAAACCATCTTATCGACTGGCAGGTAGAAACTCGCAATGAGGAACAGGATGCAGTCACAAGCAAGCTGAGAGATACCCGCGTTAATCCCGAAGCGCTTCTGTACCCAGAGGACGACCGATCCGGTTCCCCCCATGGAGGCATTGTGTCTCGCAAGGCACAGGATGCCCATTCCCAGGAGTGTCCCGCCGATCACCCAACCGACCGAAGGATCCACACCGGAGACATTGAGAGCCGGTGTAATGAGCTTGACGCCCGCACCTAGGGCGAAACTCACAAGGACACTTTTGAGGGTGAACGCTCGGCCCATGGTGAACAGAGCAAATAGAAGGAACGGGACGTTGATAGCCGGGACAAGAGTCGATGTAGGATAAGGACTAATGAATGACCCCAACAAGGCCATCCCAGCGATGCCCCCTGTGATAAGCCCAGACTTGCCCAGGATGGCGATTCCAGTTGCGGCCAAGGCGATTCCAGTAAACAGGCCGTAGGCGTCATCAAGGGCCGTGTGTCGAGGATATAGGGCGCTGTCATTGGTGCTCATGTGTCGCCTCCAATGAAACCGAGCGGCGCTTCGTGAGGCCCTCAACGGCTGTCACGCGGGCGATCTCCACGCCATCCCGAGCGATGATTACCTCGGTTCCGTAGATGACTTGTTCAAGGATGAATTCAAGACTCTTCAGAGCCTCTGGCATGTCGTATCTCACTTTGTGCATCTCGCTGTATTCCTTTTGGGAGTCCAGCCCTCTCGTGGTCTGCCGTCGGTGGATTGCACACTCCGGCGCACTGATGACGTAGCTTGCTGCGCTACTGGGCTGCAATGGAATTATCTCCCTCCGACCACAGAAAGTGCTTTCGTCCTGTTCGGCTAAATGCCTACCATTCAGTAAATATTTCTGAGGTTTGCAGAACATGCAGAACAATCAATTGGACAGCATGGACAGGAGGATTCTCGGGGTTCTCACGCAGGATGGCCGAGCGAGTCTTCAGGAAATCGGGAAGCAAGTAGGACTGTCCTCAAGTCCTTGCTGGCAGCGCATCAAGCGCATGGAGGAAGCTGGGATCATCCAGGGATACCAAGCGAGAATCGACATGGCGTCTCTCGGGTATGGGGAAGGGCTGATAGTTATGGTGACTCTCGACCAGCACGGTGATGAAGTGCTCGCCACGTTTGAGAAGGCCCTCGCTGAGATTCCTGAGGTCATCGAAGCGTATCTCGTGTCCGGTGAATACGATTACTTTCTCCGTCTCGCAGTGAAGGACACACGGGATTACGAGAGGCTCCTCAGGGAAAAGCTCTACAAGATCCCAGGTCTACGACATTCGGTCTCCAGCTTCGTCCTTAGGCAGCTCAAGGCGGCGAGTGTGCCGCTGTAACGTGAACGTACCAGGAACACGCCTTGCGCAGGCTAGCCATCCACTGATGCGGCAGCAACTGCTCGATCTCACAGGTCTTCTGCGTCGGCAGCCGCATCAACACATCCTTGAGATAGGCATACGGATCATGCCCGTTCATGCGCGCCGACTGGATCAGGCTCATGATCGCCGCAGCCCGTTTACCGCTACGCAGCGATCCGGCGAAGAGCCAGTTCGACCTACCGAGCGCCCACGGCCTGATCTGGTTCTCCACGGCATTGTTGTCGATGGGCACCGCACCATCATCCAGATAGCGCGTCGATGCAGAGAACACCATGAAGGTACCCGCCTATACGTTACTGGATGCATCCGAGGGGTACGATCTCGGCAAGGTGGGGCTCAAGGGTGTCGATGTACGAGTGAATGCCAATAACCTGACCAACGAATCCTACATTGCATCCTGTGCAA
>NZ_JBIVGV010000035.1:0-10923 GCF_044748865.1 Pseudomonas sp. NPDC089734
ATCCCATCCCGAACTCAGCAGTGAAACGATGCATCGCCGATGGTAGTGTGGGGTTTCCCCATGTGAGAGTAGGTCATCGTCAAGATTCATTTGCGGAACCCCAACTGCGAAGGCAGTTGGGGTTTTGTCTTTTCGCCTCTGAAAAACTCTGATTCGTTTCCTATGCATCATGGGCGTGCGTGGCTATCATGCGTGCCTCATTGTCAGGCGATATCTACATGATGACCTTGTTAAAGCTCCTTGCTGATGGCGAGTTCCACTCTGGACAGGTTTTGGGTGATGTCCTGGGTGTTAGCCGAAGTGCCGTCTGGAAGAGGCTTCAACAACTTGAAGCTGAGTTGGGTGTTGAGGTTCATAAAGTGCGTGGCCGTGGTTACAGGCTCGCAACCCCCATCTCGCTTTTATCCCCGACGGCTATCGCGGAAATGAAGCTCCCGTCTGACTGGTCTCTCCATGTCGCAAGCTCAACCGATTCGACGAATGCCGAGGCGGTTCGTCTGATCGGTTCGGGTGAGTCTATGCCTATGCTGGTGTTGGCTGAGCGGCAAACGGCAGGTAGAGGGCGGCGTGGCCGAAAATGGGTGAGTCCTTTTGGAGAAAACCTGTATTACAGCCTGGCGCTGCGGATTGACGGAGGGATGCGTCAGTTGGAGGGGCTTAGCCTCCTCGTGGGTCTGGCTGTCATGCATGCTCTGCGTGATTCGGGGGTCAAGGGGGCAGGGCTTAAGTGGCCTAATGATGTTCTTGTCGGGCGGCGCAAGATTGCAGGCATCCTTCTTGAATTGATTGGTGATCCGGCGGATGTGTGTCATGTGGTGATTGGTATCGGAATCAACGTCAATATGCAGGTTTCTGCAGATGTGGATCAGTCATGGACATCCGTGCGCCTTGAAACGGGGGCTCTCTGTGATCGGAATCATTTGGCTGTTCGTGTGAGTCAAAAGCTCGAGGCTTTGTTGCTCTTGCATAAAGAACGTGGGTTCGCGGCTTTTCAGGCTGAATGGGAGCAGGGGCATTTGTGGCAGGGGTGTGCCGTCACATTGCTCTCGGGGGCAGAGGTGGTCGAGGGTATTGTCTTGGGTATCGATGGGCTTGGTGCGTTGCGCCTGGATGTGAATGGTGCTGAGAGAAGCTTTAGTGGTGGTGAGCTTAGCCTGAGGTTACGCGATGATACTTGAACTCGACTGTGGGAATAGCTTCATCAAGTGGCGTGTCATAGGGGTAGGTGGGGTATCGCTGTTTGCGGGTGGTGTCGTTGATTCGGATGAGGCACTGCTGGAGCATTTGAGTCAGCTTTCAGGGTTGAGATTGAGCGCTTGTCGGCTGGTCAGTGTCCGTAGCCCGGAGGAGACCGAAAAGCTGGTTTCTGCCCTTGCCCAGGGCTTTTCTATCCAGTCTGTCTGTGCGGCTCCTGCCCAGGAGCTGGCGGGCGTTACAAATGGCTATGACGATTACGAGCGGCTTGGCCTGGATCGCTGGCTCGCAGTCGTAGGGGCTTATCATGTTGCCGGTAAAGCTTGCCTGGTCATTGATCTGGGTACTGCTGTGACCTCTGACTTTGTCGATGCAGAAGGTCGGCATCTTGGTGGTTTTATATGCCCTGGTATGCCGTTGATGCGCAATCAGTTGCGAACTCATACGCGGCGTATCCGATATGACGATGCTGCTGCCGAGCGTGCCTTGGTCAGCTTTGTTCCCGGGCGTGCGACCTCAGAGGCGGTTGAGCGTGGTTGCTCCTTGATGCTGAGGGGGTTTGCCTTGACGCAGGTAGAGCTTGCCAGGAGCTACTGGAAAGATGATTTTTGCGTCTTTGTTACAGGCGGTGATGCTGGGTTGGTCGAAAGTGTGATTCCTGGTGTTCGAGTCGTACCTGATCTGGTATTCGTTGGCTTGGCTCTGGCCTGTCCGTTGCGCTGAGGTTTTTATGCGTTGGCTATTTCTTCTGTTGTTGATGCTGAATGCTTTTTATTACATCTGGCATCAGCAGGAGGCTCCTCTTCGTGCCAAAGAGGTCCTTCCTTTGTCTTTGTACCGTGCTTCTCAGCAGGATATCCAGTTGCTTAGCGAGTCCGATCTGGGGCGCTCTTCGCAGGGTGGCGAAACCAGCTGCCTCTACTTGGGGGGATTCGTGCGCCAGGAGGATGCCCGGGCTGTTGAGCAGCGTCTTAACAGTCTGGATATACAGTCTCAGTTTCAGCCCCTTCTTACGGGGGGCGTTAACGCTTACTGGCTTAAAATTGCTCCTGAAAGCCGACGTCTTGTCGGTGATGGCGTAGTCAATCAGATGCTCCAGGATTTTCCTCAATTAAAAAACAAAATAATGTCATGCGAAGGCATTGCAACTGCCGATTAGTTTGCATAGAATGGCGCCCGCTTCGCAGCGAGGTGTAAATCTCGCAAACGATGCGATAGTGGTCAACGTATGTAACCTCAGGTTTTTAATGAGAAAAAGGTTGACAGAAGGGTAGCATGAGTTGAGAATGCTGCCTCGCTTAGGAGGGGTTCCCGAGCGGCCAAAGGGATCAGACTGTAAATCTGACGTCTACGACTTCGAAGGTTCGAATCCTTCCCCCTCCACCATATTTAGCGCGATCTGCAAAATTGCGCGGGTATAGTTTAGTGGTAGAACCTCAGCCTTCCAAGCTGATGATGCGGGTTCGATTCCCGCTACCCGCTCCATGTTTGTGGTTCATGCGAAGTGTTTCGCTCTTGTAGCTCAGTTGGTAGAGCACACCCTTGGTAAGGGTGAGGTCAGCGGTTCAAATCCGCTCAAGAGCTCCATTGTTAAAGGCAGATATGAAAATATCTGCCTTTATTTTAGGTGGTAGCGCTTTCAGTGCGTTTCGCCTAATGCCTTTGGGTTTGTCGGTGCTTTGCTGGCACGCTCAATAAGGTGTTGAAAAACTTCTGTCGGGTCCGCATAATGGTCGGCCTGATTTTGTTTTAGGTCAGTAGCTCAATTGGCAGAGCGACGGTCTCCAAAACCGTAGGTTGGGGGTTCGATTCCCTCCTGACCTGCCAGATTTCCTAGATGTAATCTGGCTTTCTTTTCACAGGATCTCCGTAGATGAATCCCAAGGCTGAAGCATCAGACTCTCGCTTTGACTCGCTGAAGTGGCTCTTGGTAGTCGCTCTGGTTGTCGTGGGTGTTGTCGGTAATCAGTATTACTCGGCCTCACCGATCCTGTATCGCGTTCTCGTGCTTTTGGTGATTGCTGCTGTTGCTGCGTTTGTCGCTCTTCAGACTGGCAAGGGCAAGGCATTTTTTGTTCTCGCAAAAGAAGCCCGCGCAGAGATCCGTAAAGTCGTATGGCCTACTCGCCAAGAGACCACGCAGACCACATTGATTGTGGTGGCTGTTGTGCTTGTAATGGCGTTGCTGTTGTGGGGGCTTGATTCCCTGCTCGGCTGGCTTGTTTCCTTGATAGTTGGCTAAGGGTGTCCCGTGGCTAAGCGTTGGTACGTAGTGCATGCTTACTCGGGTTACGAGAAGCATGTTATGCGCTCTCTCATTGAGCGTGTGAAGCTGGCAGGCATGGAAGATGGCTTCGGCGAAATTCTGGTTCCCACTGAAGAAGTGGTTGAGATGCGTAATGGCCAGAAGCGCAAAAGCGAGCGTAAATTCTTCCCTGGTTATGTGCTTGTCCAGATGGAAATGAATGAGGGTACTTGGCACTTGGTCAAGGACACTCCTCGCGTGATGGGCTTTATTGGTGGTACTGCTGATAAGCCTGCGCCAATCACCGACAAGGAAGCAGAAGCGATTCTGCGTCGTGTTGCTGATGGTAGCGATAAGCCGAAGCCGAAGACATTGTTCGAGCCGGGTGAAGTTGTTCGTGTCACCGATGGTCCGTTCGCTGATTTCAACGGCACGGTCGAAGAAGTTAACTACGAAAAGAGCCGCATCCAGGTGGCAGTGCTCATTTTCGGTCGTTCTACTCCGGTAGAGCTAGAGTTCAGTCAGGTCGAAAAGGCATAACTGAGCTGGAATCCCATACCCCGCAGCCCAAGGCTGTGGGGTTTTTTCGTCACTGGGATATACGTGTAAGTAGCCGGGGAGCCTTGATTGGCGTTTGAACCCGTAATTGGAGTGCCTCATGGCCAAGAAGATAACCGCGTACATCAAGCTGCAAGTGAAGGCCGCTCAGGCTAACCCAAGCCCACCCGTTGGTCCTGCTCTGGGTCAGCACGGTGTGAACATCATGGAATTCTGTAAAGCATTCAACGCCCGTACTCAGGGTCTTGAGCCAGGCTTGCCGACTCCAGTGATCATCACTGTATACAGCGACCGTAGCTTCACTTTTGAAACAAAAAGTACCCCTGCCTCGGTTCTGCTGAAGAAAGCTGCAGGTTTGACCAGCGGCTCGGCTCGCCCGAACACCGTTAAAGTTGGCACCGTGACTCGTGCTCAGCTGGAAGAAATCGCTAAAGCAAAAAATGCGGATCTGACTGCAGCTGACATGGAAGCGGCCGTGCGTACTATCGCCGGTTCCGCTCGTAGCATGGGCCTTAACGTGGAGGGTGTGTAATGGCTAAGTTGACCAAGCGTCAAAAGGCAATCGCTAGCAAGCTTGAAGCTGGCAAGGTTTATAACTTTGTTGATGCTGCTGCTCTGCTGACCGAGCTGTCCACCGTCAAGTTCAGCGAGTCTGTAGACGTTGCTGTTAACCTGGGTGTTGATCCTCGTAAATCCGACCAGGTTGTTCGTAGCGCCACTGTTCTGCCGCACGGTACCGGTAAAACCGTACGTGTTGCTGTCTTCACCCAAGGCCCTGCTGCTGAAGCAGCTCTGGCTGCCGGTGCTGATCGCGTTGGTATGGACGATCTGGCTGCTGAAATGAAAGCTGGCGATCTGAACTATGACGTCGTTATTGCTTCTCCTGATGCAATGCGTGTTGTAGGTCAATTGGGTCAGGTTCTGGGTCCACGTGGCCTGATGCCTAACCCTAAAGTCGGTACCGTTACTCCTGACGTCGCTAGCGCCGTCAAGAACGCGAAGGCTGGTCAGGTTCGTTATCGCACCGACAAAAACGGCATCATCCACACTTCCGTTGGCAAGGTCGGTTTCGACGCTGTCAAACTGAAGGAAAACGTTGAAGCTCTGATCGCTGATCTCAAGCGTATCAAGCCTGCTTCCTCGAAAGGTATTTATGTCAAGCGCGTTACCCTGAGCACCACTATGGGCCCAGGTCTGGTCATCGATCAGAGCTCTCTGGACGCGTAAGACGGACGTAACACATTTTTGTGTTACTAAAGATTGGGGTCCCTGCCTGGCGGGGGCTATCCAAGACCGTAGGCGGCGAAAGCCTTAAACCTCAAGCCTACGCAGATGGTGCTCCCGGTTCCTTACCGAATCAGACACCAAAACGACATCCGGCCCTGGCCAGATGAAACGGTAACAAGCAGGAGTTAAACCCGTGGCAATTAAACTCGAAGACAAGAAGGCCATCGTCGCTGAAGTCAACGAGGCTGCCAAAGTCGCTCTGTCTGCTGTCGTGGCTGATGCCCGTGGCGTGACAGTTGGCGCGATGACCGGACTCCGTAAAGAGGCCCGTGAAGCTGGCGTTTACGTACGTGTCGTACGTAACACCCTGCTCAAGCGCGCCGTTGCTGACACTGAATACAGTGTCCTCAACGATGCGTTCACTGGCCCGACCTTGATCGCTTTCTCCAATGAGCATCCTGGCGCTGCTGCGCGTTTGTTCAAAGAGTTTGCTAAAGGTCAGGACAAGTTCGAGATCAAGGCAGCTGCGTTCGAGGGCAAGTTCCTCGCAGCAAATCAGATCGACGTACTGGCAAGCTTGCCGACCCGTGACGAAGCAATTTCCCAGCTGATGAGCGTGATTCAAGGCGCTACCAGCAAATTGGCTCGTACTCTGGCGGCTGTTCGCGACCAGAAAGAAGCTGCTGCAGCTTAAGGCTGAGCTCTTTTTCTCGCGTATTTTTGTTTATTTCGATGGTCGCGTAGGCCGTCCCCCAATTCAGGAATTAGATTCATGTCTATCTCTCAAGACGATATCCTCAACGCCGTAGCCGAGATGTCCGTTCTGCAGGTTGTTGAACTGATCAAAGCTTTCGAAGAGAAATTCGGCGTAACTGCTGCTGCCGCTTCTGCTGGTCCAGCTGTTGCTGTTGCTGCTGTTGAAGAGCAAACCGAATTCAACGTCATGCTGACTGACGCTGGCGAGAAGAAAGTTAACGTTATTAAAGCAGTTCGTGAACTGACCGGTCTGGGCCTGAAAGAAGCCAAGGCAGTCGTTGATGGCGCTCCAGCAATGGTTCTGGAAGCAGTAGCAAAAGACGCTGCTGACAAAGCCAAAGCTGCTCTGGAAGAAGCAGGCGCCAAAGTCGAGCTGAAATAAGCATCGATTTTGAACGTCCAGCCCAAGCGTTAAGCGAAAGGCTGATGGCTGGTGGCTTTTGCCACCGGCCTTTTTCCGTTACGGACGATTGGCATTGCCAGCGTTCCTAACGTGCAAGTACCACCAAGAAGGGTGGCGCAAACCAAGGGGTTTGCACGATTTTCTGGCTGCTTCCGTCGGGATGGAGCCAAACAAGCAGGTGACCAAGCTGGGGAACGCTGATGGCTTACTCATATACTGAGAAAAAACGTATCCGCAAGGACTTTAGCAAGTTGCCGGACGTAATGGATGTGCCGTATCTACTGGCCATTCAGCTGGATTCGTATCGCGAATTCCTGCAGGCGGGAGCGACCAAAGATCAGTTCCGCGACGTCGGTCTGCATGCAGCCTTCAAATCCGTTTTCCCGATCATCAGCTACTCCGGCAATGCTGCGCTGGAGTATGTAGGTTATCGCTTGGGCGAACCGGCATTTGATGTCAAAGAGTGCGTGCTGCGCGGTGTGACTTACGCTGTACCTCTGCGAGTCAAGGTCCGTCTGATCATTTTCGACAAAGAGTCGTCGAACAAAGCGATCAAGGACATCAAAGAGCAAGAAGTCTACATGGGTGAAATCCCCCTGATGACTGAGAACGGTACCTTCGTAATCAACGGTACCGAGCGTGTAATCGTGTCCCAGCTTCACCGTTCGCCAGGCGTATTCTTCGACCACGACCGTGGCAAGACGCATAGCTCCGGCAAGCTGCTGTACTCCGCTCGCATCATTCCTTACCGCGGTTCGTGGCTGGACTTCGAGTTCGATCCGAAAGACTGTGTATTCGTCCGTATCGACCGTCGTCGCAAGCTGCCCGCTTCCGTACTGCTGCGCGCTCTCGGTTACACAACCGAACAAGTGCTCGAGGCGTTCTACACCACCAACGTTTTCCATGTCCGTGGCGAGAGCCTGAGCCTGGAGCTGGTGCCTCAACGCCTGCGCGGTGAAATTGCCGTTCTGGATATCCAGGATGGAAACGGCAAGGTGATTGTCGAGCAAGGCCGTCGTATTACGGCTCGCCACATCAACCAGCTGGAAAAAGCCGGTATCAAAGAGCTGGACGTGCCTCTGGACTATGTTCTGGGCCGTACTACAGCCAAGGTCATCGTGCATCCGGCAACTGGCGAAATCATTGCTGAATGCAACACCGAGCTGAACACCGAGCTCCTGGCGAAAATCGCCAAGGCTCAGGTTGTCCGGATCGAAACGCTGTACACCAACGACATCGATTGCGGTCCGTTCATTTCCGACACATTGAAGATCGACTCCACCGGCAACCAACTGGAAGCGCTGGTCGAGATCTATCGCATGATGCGTCCTGGTGAGCCGCCGACCAAGGATGCCGCTGAAACGTTGTTCAACAACCTGTTCTTCAGCCCTGAGCGCTACGATCTGTCCGCTGTCGGCCGCATGAAGTTCAACCGTCGTATCGGTCGTACCGAGATCGAAGGTTCGGGCGTTCTGTGCAAGGAAGACATCGTTGCGGTCCTCAAGACCCTCGTTGACATCCGTAACGGCAAAGGCATTGTCGATGACATCGACCACCTCGGTAACCGCCGTGTTCGTTGCGTAGGCGAAATGGCCGAGAACCAGTTCCGTGTGGGTCTGGTTCGTGTCGAGCGTGCTGTCAAAGAACGTCTGTCCATGGCAGAAAGCGAAGGCTTGATGCCTCAGGACCTGATCAACGCCAAGCCTGTCGCAGCGGCAGTCAAGGAGTTCTTCGGTTCCAGCCAGCTTTCCCAGTTCATGGACCAGAACAACCCGCTTTCCGAGATCACTCACAAGCGTCGTGTTTCTGCTCTCGGCCCAGGCGGTCTGACTCGCGAGCGCGCCGGCTTTGAAGTCCGTGACGTACACCCGACTCACTACGGTCGTGTATGTCCGATTGAAACACCGGAAGGTCCTAACATCGGTCTGATCAACTCCCTGGCCGCCTATGCCCGTACCAACCAGTATGGTTTCCTTGAGAGCCCGTACCGCGTTGTGAAGGAAGGCCTGGTCACCGACGAGATCGTGTTCCTCTCTGCGATCGAAGAAGCCGACCACGTCATTGCACAGGCTTCGGCTGCAATGAACGAGAAGCAGGAACTGATCGACGAGCTGGTTGCCGTTCGTCACCTGAACGAATTTACCGTCAAGGCCCCTGCCGACGTAACCCTGATGGACGTTTCGCCCAAGCAGGTAGTTTCGGTTGCTGCTTCCCTGATCCCGTTCCTCGAGCACGACGACGCCAACCGTGCGTTGATGGGTTCGAACATGCAGCGTCAGGCTGTACCAACCCTGCGTGCCGACAAGCCGCTGGTCGGTACCGGTATGGAGCGCAACGTTGCTCGTGACTCCGGCGTTTGCGTCGTGGCACGTCGCGGCGGTGTGATCGACTCGGTTGATGCCAGCCGTATCGTTGTTCGCGTTGCCGATGACGAAGTCGAAACAGGTGAAGCAGGTGTAGATATCTACAACCTGACCAAGTACACCCGTTCGAACCAGAACACCTGCATCAACCAGCGTCCGCTGGTCAGCAAGGGTGATCGTGTTCAGCGTAGCGACATCATGGCTGATGGCCCGTCCACCGACATGGGTGAATTGGCTCTGGGTCAGAACATGCGCATCGCGTTCATGGCCTGGAACGGCTTCAACTTCGAAGACTCCATCTGTCTGTCGGAGCGCGTGGTTCAGGAAGACCGTTTCACCACGATCCACATCCAGGAACTGACCTGTGTGGCGCGTGACACCAAGCTTGGCCCAGAGGAAATCACCGCAGACATCCCGAACGTGGGTGAAGCTGCGCTGAACAAGCTGGACGAAGCCGGTATTGTTTATGTGGGTGCCGAAGTCGGTGCTGGCGACATCCTGGTCGGGAAGGTCACTCCGAAAGGCGAGACCCAACTGACTCCGGAAGAAAAACTGCTGCGCGCTATCTTCGGTGAGAAAGCCAGCGACGTTAAAGACACCTCCCTGCGTGTACCGACCGGTACCAAAGGTACTGTCATCGACGTTCAGGTCTTCACTCGTGACGGTGTTGAGCGTGATGCTCGCGCTCTGTCCATCGAGAAGTCCCAGCTCGACGAGATCCGCAAGGATCTGAACGAAGAGTTCCGTATCGTTGAAGGCGCTACTTTCGAGCGTCTGCGTGCTGCGCTCGTTGGTCGTGTAGTAGAAGGCGGTGCCGGCCTGAAGAAAGGTCAGGAAATCACCGATGAAGTCCTCGACGGTCTGGAGCATGGGCAGTGGTTCAAACTGCGCATGGCTGAAGATGCTCTGAACGAGCAGCTCGAGAAGGCTCAGGCTTACATCGTTGATCGTCGTCGTCTGCTGGATGACAAGTTTGAAGACAAGAAACGCAAGCTGCAGCAAGGCGATGACCTGGCTCCGGGCGTTCTGAAAATCGTCAAGGTCTACCTGGCAATTCGTCGTCGCATCCAGCCGGGCGACAAGATGGCCGGTCGTCACGGTAACAAAGGTGTGGTCTCCGTGATCATGCCGGTTGAGGATATGCCGCACGATGCCAATGGCACGCCGGTGGATATCGTCCTTAACCCGTTGGGCGTACCTTCGCGTATGAACGTTGGTCAGATTCTCGAAACTCACCTGGGCCTCGCAGCCAAAGGTCTGGGCGAGAAGATCAACCGCATGCTGGAAGAACAGCGTAAAGTTGCTGAACTGCGCAAGTTCCTCAACGAGATCTACAACGAAATCGGTGGTCGTCAGGAAAACCTGGAAGACCTGTCCGATCAGGAAGTACTGGATCTCGCGAAGAACCTTCGCAATGGCGTTCCGATGGCTACTCCGGTCTTCGACGGCGCGAAAGAGCGTGAAATCAAGGCCATGCTCAAACTGGCAGACATGCCGGAAAGCGGCCAGATGCAACTGTTTGACGGTCGTACCGGCAACAAGTTTGAGCGCGCTGTAACCGTTGGCTACATGTACATGCTGAAACTGAACCACTTGGTGGACGACAAGATGCACGCGCGTTCCACTGGTTCTTACAGCCTGGTTACCCAGCAGCCGCTGGGTGGTAAGGCGCAGTTCGGTGGTCAGCGTTTCGGGGAGATGGAAGTGTGGGCGCTGGAAGCATACGGCGCTGCGTACACTCTGCAAGAAATGCTCACAGTGAAGTCGGACGATGTGAACGGTCGTACCAAGATGTACAAAAACATCGTGGACGGCGATCACCGTATGGAGCCGGGCATGCCCGAGTCCTTCAACGTGTTGATCAAAGAAATCCGTTCGCTCGGTATCGATATCGATCTGGAAACCGAATAACACGTGACGCGAATCGGGAGCAGGGCTATATGGCCTGCTCCCTGCTCCGCCAGGAGGGAAAGCCTTGAAAGACCTACTGAATTTGCTGAAAAACCAGGGTCAAGTCGAAGAGTTTGACGCGATCCGTATCGGTCTCGCGTCGCCTGAGATGATCCGTTCGTGGTCGTTCGGTGAAGTTAAAAAGCCGGAAACCATCAACTACCGTACGTTCAAGCCTGAGCGTGACGGCCTGTTCTGCGCCAAGATCTTTGGCCCGGTCAAGGATT
>NZ_JBIVGV010000036.1:0-9332 GCF_044748865.1 Pseudomonas sp. NPDC089734
CAGTCCGGCGAATCCAGGGCAATCACCGGCACGTCCAGCGACGGCAGACCGGCCAGCAGCGCCTGCTGGGTCAGCACCGCCACGGGCGCGCTGTCTTCCAGCAAGTAGGCGATACGTTCATCCGGGTGCGCCGGGTCCACCGGCACATAACCCGCACCGGCCTTGAACACGGCCAGCAGACCGACCAGGGTATCCAGGCTGCGGCGAGCAACCACGGCCACGCGGTCGTCCGGGCGTACACCCAGGCCGATCAGGTGATGAGCCAGCGCGTTGGCCTGGCGGTTCAGCTCGCGGTAGCTCAGGCACTGGTCACCCACTTGCGCGGCAATGGCATCAGGCTGCTCCAGCGCCTGACGCTCGATGCGCTGGTGGATCGTCAGTACGGTTTCCTGATCGAGGTCATAGGCATTGAGTGTTTCAAGCAGGAACTGACGCTCTTGCTCACCCACCAGTGCGACTTGATCGAGCACCACGTGCTCCTGAGCCACCATGGCCTGCAACAACTGCTCGAAGTAATGGGCATAACGGCGCACCGTCGCTTCATCGAACAACGCCGTTGCATAGTCCAGCGTGCCGATCAGCTCCTCGCCCTGCTCGCCCAGGTTCAGCGACAGGTCGAACTTCGACACCTGACTGGTCTGCTCGACCGTCGAGACGGCCAGCCCGTCCAGTTGCGGGGCCTGACCTCCGCCAGCCAGCCAGTTCAAGGTGGTCTGGAACAGCGGCGCATGGGCCAGGCTGCGTTCCGGCCTGACGATTTCCACCACCTGCTCGAACGGCAGGTCCTGATGATCCTGGGCTTCCAGCACCCGCGCCTTGACCTGGGCCAGCAAGGCTTCGCCGGTCGGGGCACCCGAGGTATCGATGCGCACCGCCAGGGTGTTGACGAACAGACCGACCAGTCCTTCCAGCTCTGTGCGGCCACGGCCCGCCATCGGGCTGCCGATCACCACGTCGTGCTGCCCGGACAGGCGCGCCAGCAACGTGGCCCATGCGGTCATCAGCGTCATGTACAGGGTCACGCCCTGACGCTGCGCCAATGCCCGTAATCCGGCACTGAGCTGCCCGTCCAGATGAACGCTCAGGCTGGCACCGCTGAAGTCCTGCTGTGCCGGACGAGGCCGGTCCGTCGGCAGCATCAGCAAGGTCGGCGCACCCTCCAGCGCCTGACGCCAGTACGCCGTCTGCTGTTGCAGACGCTCGCCGGTCAGCCATTGACGTTGCCAGACGGCGTAATCGGCGTACTGGATCGCCAGCGCTGGCAATGGATCGCGACTTCCCTGGTGAATGGCCGCATACAGCGCCAGCAGCTCGTGGGTCAGCACCCCCATGGACCAGCCATCAGCAACGATGTGATGCACCGTCAGCAACAGCACATGATGATCGTCGGCCACCTGCAACAGACAGGCACGCAGCACAGGACCACGGCTCAGGTCGAAAGGTCGTGCGGCCTCCGTGCGGACACGCTCGGCCAGGCTCTCGGGGTTCAGACGAAGATCCTCGAGGTGCAGCGTGGTTTCGTCGGACAGCGGCGCAAACACCACCTCGGCCCCTTCCTCCAGGGCAACGAACCGGCTGCGCAGGGTCTCGTGACGCTCGACGACACGGGCCAGTGCCTGATCCAGTGCAGCCACATCAAGCGCACCCCGCAGGCTCAGGGCCATAGGGATGTTGTAGGCCTCGTTACCGCCCTCCATCTGCGCCAGAAACCACAACCGCTGTTGAGCGAACGACAGGGGAAGCGATTGATCACGGGGTGCCAGGTGAATCTGTGCCTGCTCCGTGCGCTCGATACCGGCCACGGCCGCAGCCACGGCAGCCAGTTCGCCCAGGGCAAAGAGTTCACCCAGCGGCAGTTCAACGCCCAGTTGCTGACGAACCTGGGACACCATGCGCATGGCCAGCAGGGAATGCCCGCCCAGGTCGAAAAAGTGGTCGTGACGCCCTACACGCTCGACCTGCAGCACGTCGGCCCAGATCTGCGCCAGCGCGATTTCGATCTCGCCTTCCGGCGCTTCATAGGCCAGCCCGAACAGCGACGAGCGATCCGGTTTCGGCAAGGCGCGGCTATCGAGCTTGCCGTTGGCGGTCAGAGGCAGGGTCGCCAGTTCGATGAAGGCCGCCGGCACCATGTACTCCGGCAGATTGGCCTGCAGGGCCGTGCGCATCTGCTCGGGCGACAGCGCCTCGACCTCCTGATGACGGGTGAAGTAGGCCACCAGACGCACTTGCCCTGGCTCGTCCTCACGAGCCAGCACCACCGCATCCCTGATACCGGGCAATTCGTGCAGTCGGCTGACGATCTCGCCCAGTTCGATACGGAAACCACGGATCTTCACCTGGTCGTCATTGCGGCCCAGACACTCCAGCTGGCCATCGTCCAGCCAGCGGCCCAGGTCGCCAGTGCGATACATCATCGCTCCGGGCTGGTCGCTGAACGGATCGACCAGGAACTTCTCGGCCGTCAGGTCCGGACGATTCAGGTAGCCTTGAGCCACGCCATCGCCGCCAATGTACAACTCGCCGATGACACCTTGCGGCACCAGGCACTGACGGGCATCCAGCACGTAAATGCTGGTATTGCCGATCGGTCGGCCAATGGACACCGATTCCGCACCTTCGGCCACTTCCCGGACCTCGTTGGTCGTGGCGAAGGTGGTCGTTTCGGTCGGCCCATAACCGTTTACCAGACGCAGGCCCGGTGCCTGTTCCAGCATGGCACGGAAGCTGGCCGGATCGGCACGCTCGCCCCCGGACATCAGATAGCGCAAGCCCTTGAGCGCTTCGGGAATCAGCTGCACATACTGGTTGAACAATGCCGTGGTGAGGAACAGCACGCTGACGTGACGCAAGGCCTCACCCAGACGCTCAGGGTCGATCAGGGTCTGGTGATCGATGACAAGCAGTTGCCCGCCATTGAGCAAGGCGCCCCATACTTCCAGGGTGCTGGCATCGAAGGCCGGGTTGGATGCAAAGGCAATGCGGTCCTGTTCGTTGAAATCAGCGAAGCCATTGTTCAGCACCAGACGGGAAATCCCGCGATGCAGCACGCAGACACCTTTCGGCGCACCGGTGGAGCCGGAGGTGTACATGACATAGGCCACGGTATCCGAACCTTGCACCAGATCCGGGTCGTGAACGGGCTGATCGTCCAGCGCCAGGCGGTCCAGATCGATGCGCCGGGCGGCAGAGTCGATCGAAGTCGCGCTGCGGGTCAGCAGGCACACGGCCTTGCAGTCCTCGACCATGTAGACCTGACGCTCGGCCGGTGCATTGATGTCCAGCGGCACATAGGTCGCAGCGCATTTGCCGATGGCCAGTTGACCGATCAACAGGTCCATGGAGCGCGGCAGCAGGATCGCCACGTGATCGCCCGGCTTGACGCCCTGCCCGATCAGGTAATGGGCCAGGCGGTTGGCGCGTTCGTTCAATTCGCCATAACTCAGCGAATGGCTGCCATGCGCTGCGGCCACGGCCTGCGGATGAGCGGCTGCACGTTGCTCGAACAGGCGATGCACCGGCAGTTCGCGCGGGTAGTCCCGACGGGTGATGTTGAAGCCGATCAGCAGGCGCTGACGCTCCGCAGTCGGCAACACGGACAACTGCTGCACGCTTTCGTCGGGCTGCTGCTCCAGTGCCTGGACCAGACTGGCCACGGCTTCCTGCAAGTAGGCGCAGACTCGCTGTGCGTCGATGCCCTGTGCCGTCTGGGCCGTCAGGCTGAAGGTTTCCCCCAGGTCATCGATGCTCAGGGTCAGCGGGTAGTTGCTGCGCTCTTCGGCATGCAGCACCTCAATGCCCTGCCATGCCTTGGTAGCGGCTTCGTCCCGGACCTGAGGCGCTGCGCTGTGGCGGTAGTTGAGCAAGGTGCTGAACAGCGGAGCGCCCGCCGGCAAGGCACTGCAACGCTGGGCCAGTGCCAGTTGTGCATGCTCGTGGGCCAGCAGCCCGGTCAAGCGGCGATGGGTGTCCAGTACCGCTTCACGCACGGGCTGACTGCCCAGATCGATGCGCAACGGCAAGGTATTGATGAACACGCCCAAGGCCCGTTCCACACCTTCGCCGCCTTGCAGACGACCGAGCAGCACGGTGCCGAACACCACGCTGTCACGTCCGGACAGTTGCCCCAGAACCTGCGCCCAGGCCAGGTGCATCAGGCTTGCGGCACTGACACCCAGCTGCCGGGCCTGATCGCGAACCTTGTGGCACAAGCTGACGTCCAGCGGAAGACGGGCCTCGTCAAGCGCGCCTTCACCCGCCGCGGCAGGCAGGCCATAAGGCAAGGTAGGCTCGTCGATATCGCCCAGTTGTTCCCGGAAGAAGGTTTCGTGGGCCTCTTCGCCCGGCCCTTGCAGGACCTGCGCGACATAGTTGCGATACGGTACAGGAGCCGCAAGCCCGGCTTCATCATCGAGCAACATGGCCTGCAATTCGTGGCCCAGCACCTCAAGGGCGACATGGTCCATGACCACGTGGTGGAAGCGCAGTACAGCGGCAATCTGCTGGCTGGCCGGGTCAAAGGCATGCACCAGATGCAACAGCGGAGCCTGGGTCAGGTCCATGCGGGGCGCATGTGCCAGTTCATCCAGCGCAATCTCTTCGACCTTCAGGCGAGCCTGACGCCAGACCACCTGAACCGGCGTCTCCAGCCCTTCCCAGAACAACGCCGTGCGCAGAATGTCATTGCGTTCGATGACACGCTGCAAGGCATGGCTGAACGCATCCAGACGAGACTGATCGGCAAAGGCGAACTGCGGCAACAACAGGTAAGGATCGTGATCGCCTGCCGCCAGGTGGTGGTAAAGAATACCGGCCTGCAGCGGCCCCAGCGGATAGATATCCTGCACATTGGCCGCACCACCGGGAACGCTGGCGACAATACGGTCGATGGCGTCCTGTTCCAGCGCAATCAATGGCAACAGATCCGGGGTGATGCACTGGCAATCCTCGGCAATGAGGTTGGCCGGCACCTTCAGTTCGTGGCCACTGCCGTTTTCGACCGAGCTGGCCAGAGCGGCCAGGGTCGGCTGGGCGAACAGCACCCGGATATCCGCCGTCATGCCCAGACGGCGCATGCGCGCAATCAGGGTCACAGCGAGCAGCGAATGCCCGCCCAGTTCAAAGAAATTGTCCTGACGACCGACCTGCTCCACGTGCAGCAACTCGGCCCAGAGACCGGCCAGTTGCGTTTCGGTCTCGCCCTGCGGAGCTTCATAGTCACGGCTCAGCACTGCCTGTGCGCCCGGCTCTGGCAAGGCCGCGCGGTCGAGCTTGCCATTGGGGCTCAGGGGCAAGGCTGGCAGCGCCACATAGGCCGAAGGCACCATGTAGTCCGGCAATTGCGCCAGAACATGCTCGCGCAAGGTCTGGATATCCGGAGCCGACTGGCCTTCATGGCAACTGAACCAGGCCACCAGACGCTCGCCATGCAGCAACACGGCCGCTTCGCGGATGGCCGGGTGCGCGCTCAACCGGGCTTCGATCTCGCCCAGCTCGATACGCAGGCCATGCAACTTGACCTGGAAGTCATTGCGCCCGATGAACTCCAGAACGCCGTCGGCACGCTGACGCACCAGGTCACCGCTGCGATACAGACGGTCCCCGGCCACGAACGGGCTGTCGATGAAACGCTCGTCCTGCATCTGTGGCAGGTTCAGGTAACCGCGAGCCACACCGGCACCGCCGATGTGCAACTGGCCCGCCACACCTTGCGGGACCGGCTGGTCATGGTCGTCCAGCACATACAGACGGGTATTGCTGATTGGACGACCGACAGGCAATGCATTGCCCGGAACCGGTTCATGCGGCTCCAGTGTCCAGACGCTGCAATCCACCGTGGTTTCGGTCGGACCATAGACGTTATGCAAGCGTACGCCAGGCAGGCGCTGGCGTACCTGCCGGGCCAGTGCCTCGGTCAGTTCGCCGCCACCACAGGCGATATCGGTCAGGGACACGCACTGACTGCTTTCTTCAAGCTCCAGGAACTGCTGGAGCAAGGCTGGCACGAACTGCACCACGGTAACCTGCCGCTCAATGATCAACTGCGCCAGATAGGCCGGATCGCGATGCCCGTCAGGACGCGCCAGCACCAGGCGAAGACCGGCGCACAGTGGCCAGAACAATTCCCAGACAGAAGCATCGAAACTCACCGGGGTCTTGTGCAGCAGAGCGCCTTCAGCGTTCGACGGGATGAGCAGCGAACTCCATTGCACCAGGTTGCACAGGCCACGGTGCTCGACCATCACGCCTTTCGGCTGACCGGTAGAGCCGGAGGTGTAGATCACATAAGCCAGATGGTCGGCGCTCAGGCCCGTCACCACCGGATTGGAGACCGCTTGGTCGTTCCAGATGGCCGCGTCCAGATTGATCTGCTGCAACGGGCTGTCGGCAAAGCGCGTCTGCGTCGCGGCATCGACCAGCAGTGTACGGGCACCGCTGTCGGTCAGCATGTAGGCCAGACGCTCGACGGGGTAGCCAGGGTCCAGCGGCACGTAGGCACCGCCGGCCTTGAGCACGGCCAGCAAGCCGATCAACAGGTTCGGACCACGCTCCAGGCACACCGCCACCCGGTTGTCGGGCTGTACGCCTTGACCAATCAGGTGGTGGGCCAGACGGTTGGCCGCTTCGTTGAGCTGACGATAGCTCCATTGCACGCCCTCGCTCTCCAGAGCGATGGCTTCCGGAGTACGGGAAACCTGAGCCTCGAACAACACCGGCAAAGGCTGCTCAAGCTCGAAATCCTGCTCGCTGGTATTGAAATCCACCAGCAGGCGACGACGCTCCTGCGCACTCAGCAGCTCGGTGCGGGCCGGTACGGCCTGATCGCTGCCAACCATGCTCCACAGCAGCGGTTCCAGATAGGCCACATAGCGCTCGGCGGTGGTCTTGTCGAACAAGGCGGTGGCGTAGTCCAGGGCACCACTGAAACCCTCTTCGCTTTCCCCCATGCTCAGGGTGAGATCGAACTTGGCAAAGGTCGGCTGATCACCCAGCGGTTCCAGCAGCAGATCGCCCAGATTCAATTCCAGCCCCTGACTGCCGTCCCAGGCCAGCGAGGTCTGGAACAGCGGGCTGTGTGCCAGGCTGCGAGGCGGACGCAGACGCTCCACCACTTGCTCGAACGGCAGATCCTGATGTTCCTGGGCTTCCAGCACGCGGGTCTTGATCCGTGCCAGCAGTGCCGTGACATCCGGTTCGCCCGACGTATCGACACGCACGGCCAGTGTATTGACGAACAGACCGATCAGGCCTTCGATCTCGGCACGACGCCGGTTGGCCACCGGTGTCCCGATCACCACCTCGCTCTGTCCGGACAGGCGCGCAAGCAGCACGGACCAGGCGCCCATGAAGAGCATGAACGGTGTCACCTGATGGCGCTGGCAGAAGGTCTTGATTTCGGCACTCAGGCGCGCATTGAAACGCACCGGAATACTGGAGCCGGTGTAGTCCTGACGTGCAGGACGAGGTCGGTCGGTGGGCAGGGTCAACAGCACGGGAGCCCCGGCGAGCGCCTGCTGCCAATAATCGCCCTGACGGCTCAGCCTTTCGCTGTCCAGCCAGTCACGCTGCCAGACGGCATAGTCGGCATATTGCAGAGGCAATGGCGGCAACGGGTCCTCCAGCCCTTGACTGAAGGCCTTGTACAAGGCCGTGAGTTCACGGGTCAGCACACCCAGCGACCAGCCATCGGCAACGATATGGTGAACCGTCAGCAGCAAGACGTGGCGGTCTTCGGCCAGGCACAGCAGACGGCCGCGAATGGGCAAGTCATGGTTCAGATCGAAGGGTTGTTCCGCCTCTTCCCGGACCACGGCCTGCAAGGCCTGGGCATCCTGACCGCGCAGATCCTGCCAGCACAGGTCCGGCATCACGCTGGCGGATGCGGCCTGCACCCGGGCTTCCCCGTCTTCCTGGGTAAAGCGGCTGCGCAGGCTGTCATGACGCGCCACAATGCGCTCCAGCGCACGCTTGAGGGCGCGGCTGTCCAGTTGCCCGGTCAATTGCAGCCCCAGAGGAATGTTGTAGGCGCTGTTGGCCTCTTCCATCTGCGCCAGGAACCAGATTCTCTGCTGAGCGAAGGACAGCGGAACCGCCCCGCTACGTGCCTGAGCCTTGATGGGCGGCAGTTCATTGCGGGCTGCCTGACTCAGACAGTGCGCGACGGCCGCCAGAGCGCTGTCGGCGAACAGATCACTGAGTGCCAGCTCCAGCGACAGGCGCTGACGCACCTGAGACACCATGCGCATCGCCAGCAGGGAGTGGCCACCCAGCTCGAAGAAGCGATCATGCCGACCGACCCGCTCGACTTGCAGCAACTCGCTCCAGATCCCGGCCAGCGCCGTTTCCAGCTCGCCTTCCGGTGCCAGATATTCACCGATGTGCAACGCTTCACGATCAGGCACCGGCAAGGCACGACGATCCACCTTGCCGTTGGCGGTCAAAGGCCAGGCATCCAGGCGTACCAGCGCGCTCGGCACCATGTAGGCCGGCAGTTGGCTGAGCAACGCCGTGCGCAACTCATTGACAATCAGTGGCGTGCTGCCAGCCCGTTCGATGAAGTAACCCACCAGACGCGGCTGGCCCGGCTCGTCTTCTCGTGCCACGACCAGTGCCTCTTCGATACCCGGCAACTGCCCCAGCTGGCTTTCGATCTCGCCCAGTTCGATACGCACGCCCCGGATCTTCACCTGATCGTCGTTACGGCCCAGGTACTCCAGGGTCCCGTCGGCGTTCCAGCGAGCCAGGTCGCCGGTGCGGTACATCCGGGCACCCGGCGTCGCGGTGAACGGGTCGTCGAGGAAACGCTCGGCGGTCATCTCCGGACGGTTCAGGTAGCCACGGGCCACGCTGTCACCCCCGATGTACAGCTCGCCCGCCACCCCGAACGGCACCAGTTGCTGGTGTTCGTCCAGCAGATACACGCGGGTGTTGGCAATCGGTTTGCCGATGTCCAGGCTGCCTTCCGGCAGCAAGCGGCCCGAAGTGGCCACCACCGTGGTTTCGGTCGGGCCGTAGTTGTTGATCACCGCAAAGCCCGGATCGCGATGGAACTGACGCAACCGGTCACCGCCGATCAGCAAGGTACGCAGCGTCGGGTGGCGCAACTCGCGGCTGAAGGCGTATTCGGCCACCGGCGTGGACAAAAACGCCACCTGAAGCGGCTGGGCCAGCCACCAGTCGAGCAAGGCATCCAGTTGTTCGTTGCCGATCTCGGCCGGTGGCAGGTGCAGCGTGGCTCCGGCGCACAGGGTCGGCCAGATTTCCCAGGCCATGGCGTCGAAACCGAAACCGGCCACGCTGGAGGTGTGGCTGCCTGCGTTCAGCTCGAAGGC
>NZ_JBIVGV010000037.1:0-8941 GCF_044748865.1 Pseudomonas sp. NPDC089734
CCGAGTTCGTTCAGCAGGCACTGGAAACCTTTCGCTGGCACAACACCGCGACGGTTTCGCTGTCTTAGCCGAGGCTGATCTGCACTTCCACGCCGGCCGCAAGATCAAGCTTCATAAGAGCATCAACGGTTTTATCCGTTGGCTGGACGATGTCCAGTACGCGCTTATGAGTACGGATCTCGTACTGGTCACGCGCGTCTTTGTTGACGTGCGGGGAGACCAGAACGGTGAACCGCTCTTTACGGGTAGGCAGTGGAATTGGACCACGCACCTGAGCACCAGTACGTTTCGCGGTTTCCACGATTTCCTGGGTTGATTGGTCGATCAGGCGATGGTCAAAAGCCTTCAACCTGATACGGATTTGCTGATTTTGCATTGGATTTCAGACTCCAGATTGCTGTTCCCACCGAGCGCAATACGCCCGTTAAAAGGAGGCGCAATTCTATAGACGACCCAAGGGAGTGTCAACCCAATAAAAAAGCCCCCGCAATGCGGGGGCTCTTTATTGAATCAACGCTTAGGCGATGATTTTGGCTACGACGCCGGCGCCGACGGTACGACCGCCTTCACGGATAGCGAAACGCAGACCGTCTTCCATTGCGATTGGCTTGATCAGGGTAACGGAAACTTTCACGTTATCACCTGGCATAACCATTTCAACGCCTTCCGGCAGTTCGCAGCTACCAGTTACGTCGGTAGTACGGAAGTAGAACTGTGGACGGTAGCCTTTGAAGAATGGAGTGTGACGACCACCTTCTTCTTTGCTCAGAACGTAGATTTCAGCTTCGAACTGAGTGTGAGGCTTAACAGTACCTGGCTTGACCAGAACCTGACCACGCTCAACGTCGTCACGCTTGGTGCCACGCAGCAGAACGCCGCAGTTCTCGCCAGCACGACCTTCGTCCAGCAGCTTGCGGAACATCTCAACGCCAGTGCAAGTAGTCTTGGTAGTGTCACGCAGACCTACGATTTCTACTTCTTCCTGGATTTTGATGATGCCACGCTCAACACGACCAGTTACAACAGTACCGCGACCGGAGATCGAGAATACGTCTTCGATTGGCATCAGGAACGGCTTGTCGATAGCGCGCTCTGGCTCTGGGATGTAGGTGTCCAGAGTTTCGACCAGTTTACGAACGGCAGTGGTGCCCATTTCGTTGTCGTCTTGGCCGTTCAGAGCCATCAGAGCAGAACCGATGATGATCGGAGTGTCGTCGCCCGGGAAGTCGTAAGTGCTCAGCAGATCGCGCACTTCCATCTCAACCAGTTCCAGCAGCTCAGCGTCGTCAACCATGTCAGCCTTGTTCAGGAAGACAACGATGTACGGAACGCCAACCTGACGGGACAGCAGGATGTGCTCACGAGTTTGTGGCATCGGACCATCGGCAGCCGAGCAAACCAGGATCGCGCCGTCCATCTGGGCAGCACCAGTGATCATGTTTTTGACGTAGTCGGCGTGGCCTGGGCAGTCAACGTGCGCGTAGTGACGAACGTTCGAGTCGTACTCTACGTGAGCAGTGTTGATGGTGATACCACGAGCTTTTTCTTCTGGCGCGCTGTCGATCTTGTCGAAGTCAACACGAGCAGAACCGAAAACTTCGGAACAAACGCGAGTCAGAGCAGCGGTCAGAGTGGTTTTACCGTGGTCAACGTGACCGATGGTGCCAACGTTGACGTGCGGTTTGTTACGTTCAAATTTTTCTTTAGCCACGACAGTGAACTCCTAGCCTAAAGGGGCTGAATCAGCCTTGTTTTTTAACGATAGCTTCGACGACGTTCGACGGAGCTTCGGAGTATTTGGAGAATTCCATAGAGTAGCTCGCGCGACCCTGAGACATGGAACGAACATCGGTCGCATAACCGAACATTTCGCCCAACGGAACTTCGGCGCGGATAACCTTGCCGGAAACCGTATCTTCCATACCCTGGATCAGACCACGACGACGGTTCAGGTCACCCATCACGTCACCCATGTAGTCCTCAGGTGTTACAACTTCAACCTTCATGATCGGCTCAAGAACAACACCGCCACCTTTGGTAGCCAGTTGCTTGGTCGCCATGGAGGCTGCCACCTTGAACGCCATCTCGTTGGAGTCGACGTCGTGGTAAGAACCATCGAAAACGGTAGCCTTCAGGCCGATCAGCGGATAGCCGGCAACAACACCGTTCTTCATCTGCTCTTCGATACCCTTCTGATAGCCGGGATGTATTCCTTAGGAACCACACCACCCACTACTTCGTTCAGGAATTGCAGACCTTCCTGACCTTCGTCAGCAGGAGCAAAACGAATCCAGCAATGGCCAAACTGACCACGACCACCGGACTGACGAACGAACTTGCCTTCGATCTCACAAGCCTTCGTGATCTTCTCACGATAGGAAACTTGTGGTTTACCGATGTTGGCTTCGACGTTGAACTCACGGCGCATCCGGTCAACCAGGATGTCCAGGTGCAATTCGCCCATGCCAGAGATGATCGTTTGACCAGTCTCTTCATCAGTCTTGACGCGGAAAGACGGGTCTTCCTGAGCAAGCTTGCCCAGAGCGATACCCATTTTTTCCTGGTCATCCTTGGTCTTAGGCTCAACGGCAACCGAAATAACCGGCTCCGGGAAGTCCATACGAACAAGAATGATCGGCTTTTCAAGAGAGCACAAAGTATCACCAGTGGTGACGTCCTTCATGCCGATCAGGGCCGCGATGTCACCAGCGCGTACTTCCTTGATCTCTTCACGGGTGTTTGCGTGCATTTGCACCATACGACCCACACGCTCTTTCTTGCCTTTGACCGAGTTGATCACGCCGTCGCCGGAGCTCAACACGCCCGAGTAAACACGAGCAAAGGTCAGAGTACCCACGAATGGGTCGGTAGCGATCTTGAACGCCAGAGCCGAGAACGGCTCGTTGTCGTCTGCATGACGCTCCATTTCGACAGTCTCGTCATCCGGGTCAGTACCCTTGATGGCTGGAATGTCGGTCGGGGCCGGCAGGTAGTCGATAACGGCGTCGAGAACCAGGGGAACGCCCTTGTTCTTGAAGGAAGAACCGCAAACAGCAAGAACGATCTCACCAGCGATAGTACGCTGACGCAGAGCAGCCTTGATTTCCTCGACGGAGAGTTCTTCGCCCTCGAGGTATTTGTTCATCAGCTCTTCGCTGGCCTCGGCCGCAGCCTCAACCATGTTGCTGCGCCACTCTTCAGCCAGTTCCTGCAGCTCAGCAGGGATAGGCTCGCGACGAGCAGCCATACCTTTGTCGTCATCGTTCCAGTACACAGCTTCCATAGTCATCAGATCGATCTGACCCTGGAAGTTGTCTTCTGCACCGATTGCCAACTGGATAGGCACCGGAGTGTGACCCAGACGCTGCTTGATCTGACCGATCACGCGCAGGAAGTTCGCACCGGCACGGTCCATCTTGTTGACGTAGACAAGACGTGGAACGCCGTATTTGTTGGCCTGACGCCATACGGTTTCCGACTGAGGCTCAACGCCAGAAGTACCGCAGAAAACAACGACAGCACCGTCGAGTACACGCAGCGAACGCTCTACTTCAATAGTGAAGTCAACGTGGCCGGGGGTATCGATGATGTTGAAGCGATACTTGTCGAATTGCTTGGCAGAACCAGCCCAGAAGGCTGTGGTTGCAGCGGAAGTAATGGTAATACCCCGCTCCTGCTCTTGCACCATCCAGTCCATGGTCGCGGCGCCATCATGCACCTCGCCCATTTTGTGGTTTACGCCTGTGTAAAAAAGGACGCGCTCGGTGGTGGTGGTTTTACCAGCATCCACGTGAGCAACGATACCGATGTTACGGTAGCGGTTAATCGGAGTAGTACGAGCCATAAAGCCCTCGCAAAATTAGTGACGCCAGAATTAGAAGCGGTAGTGCGAGAAAGCTTTGTTAGCTTCAGCCATACGGTGCACGTCTTCACGCTTCTTAACTGCAGCACCTTTACCTTCGGCGGCGTCCAACAGTTCGCCAGCCAAACGCAGAGCCATAGACTTCTCGCCGCGCTTGCGCGCGAAGTCTACCAGCCAACGCATTGCCAATGCATTACGACGGGAAGGACGAACTTCAACCGGAACCTGGTAAGTAGCACCGCCTACACGGCGCGACTTTACTTCGACCAGCGGAGCGATGGCGTCGAGAGCTTTCTCGAAGATTTCCAGGGGGTCGCTGTTCTTACGTTCTTTAACCTTTTCAGCGCGCCATAAACGATACGCTCGGCAACGGCTTTCTTGCCGCTTTCCATCACGTGGTTCATGAACTTGGCCAGAATCTGGCTTCCGTATTTTGGATCGTCAAGCACTTCGCGCTTGGCTGCTACGCGTCTTCTTGGCATGGATAAGCCCTCAAACGGTCTTCAGGTTAGCTCGGAACCACCATTCGGTTAAGAATGCGCCCGACCTTACTCTTATCGACTCAGAAAAATAGAAATCTGCAATTTTTAACAGAAGCCAACTACTACTTAGGCTTCTTGGTACCGTATTTCGAGCGACCCTGGTTACGGCCTTTAACGCCGGAAGTATCCAGAGAACCACGAACGGTGTGATAACGAACACCTGGCAAGTCTTTTACACGACCGCCACGGATCAGTACCACGCTGTGCTCTTGCAGGTTGTGACCTTCACCACCGATGTACGAGGAAACCTCGAAACCGTTGGTCAGGCGCACACGGCAGACTTTACGCAATGCCGAGTTAGGTTTTTTCGGCGTGGTGGTATACACACGAGTGCACACACCGCGACGTTGCGGGCAGTTCTGCAGCGCAGGCACGTCGGATTTCTCGACGATACGCTTACGCGGCTGACGTACCAGCTGGTTGATAGTTGCCATCTACTAGCTCCACTGTTGTCTTGCGACGCTATTGTCTTGCAAGAAAAGCAAATGAC
The DNA here is from genome assembly GCF_044748865.1 of Pseudomonas sp. NPDC089734. Classification (NCBI taxonomy): domain Bacteria; kingdom Pseudomonadati; phylum Pseudomonadota; class Gammaproteobacteria; order Pseudomonadales; family Pseudomonadaceae; genus Pseudomonas; species Pseudomonas sp. NPDC089734. Next base: position 4,895 of record NZ_JBIVGV010000037.1, read on the forward strand.
AGGGCAGAAGCCCCGCCAAATTTAGGGGTACAAGAGTCTAAAGAGGATCCTGCACCCAGTCAAGACAAAGCCCCGACCTCTCCTCCCGGCGGACACAACAAAATGCTGCAGTCCGCCAGAAGAAAATGCCGAGGCTTTACTCTCAATTACCGCTGGAGTTCAACGCTTCAGTCAGAGCGGCTTCTACTTCGCTCGCACTGACACGCAACGGCTTGTCGATATCACGGCGACGCTTACGCTCGCTGTGATAGGCCAGACCGGTACCTGCCGGGATCAAACGACCCACGACAACGTTTTCCTTCAGACCACGCAGGTAATCCCGCTTGCCAGTCACAGCAGCTTCGGTCAGTACGCGGGTGGTTTCCTGGAAGGAAGCCGCGGAAATGAACGACTCTGTGGACAGAGAAGCCTTGGTGATACCCAGCAATACACGAGTGAACTTGGAGACAAACTTGTCTTCCGTGCTCAGACGTTCGTTCTCTACCAGAACGTGGGTCAGTTCCATCTGGTCGCCCTTGATGAAACTCGAATCGCCAGACTCGGCAATTTCAACTTTACGCAGCATCTGACGCAGGATGGTCTCGATGTGCTTGTCGTTGATCTTCACGCCTTGCAGACGATAAACGTCCTGAATCTCGTTGACGATGTACTTGGCCAGCGCGCTTACACCCAGCAGACGCAGGATGTCGTGCGGATCGCTCGGGCCGTCGGAGATAACTTCGCCGCGGTTGACCTGTTCGCCCTCGAAGACGTTCAGATGGCGCCACTTTGGAATCAGCTCTTCGTACGGATCGCTGCCATCGTTCGGTGTAATGACCAGACGGCGCTTGCCTTTGGTCTCTTTACCGAACGCGATGGTGCCGCTGACTTCAGCAAGAATCGACGCCTCTTTCGGACGACGAGCCTCGAACAGGTCGGCAACACGCGGCAGACCACCGGTGATGTCACGGGTTTTCGAGGTTTCTTGCGGAATACGAGCGATAACATCACCGATCGCAATCTGCGCACCGTCCGCCACACCGACCAGGGCGTTGGCTGGCAGGAAGTACTGAGCCGGTACGTCTGTACCCGGCAGCAGCAGATCCTTGCCATCCAGACCTACCATCTTCACGGCTGGACGAATGTCCTTACCGGCAGCTGGACGATCCTTGACGTCAAGTACTTCAATGTTGGTCATACCGGTCAATTCGTCTGTCTGACGCTTGATCGTGATGCCTTCTTCCATGCCCACGTAGGTCACGGTACCTTTCATTTCGGTAACGATCGGGTGGGTGTGCGGGTCCCACTTGGCAACGATCGAACCAGCGTCGACCTTCTCGCCTTCCTTCACCGAAATCACTGCACCGTAAGGCAGCTTGTAACGCTCACGCTCACGACCGAAGTCATCGGCAATGGCCAGCTCACCGGAACGCGATACTGCGACCAGATGACCATCCACTCGCTCAACGTGCTTCAGGTTGTGCAGGCGAACAGTACCGCCGTTCTTGACCTGAACGCTGTCTGCGGCCGAGGTCCGGCTTGCAGCACCACCGATGTGGAACGTACGCATGGTCAGCTGGGTACCCGGCTCACCGATCGACTGTGCAGCGATTACGCCGACAGCTTCACCGATGTTGACCAGGTGACCGCGAGCGAGGTCGCGACCGTAGCACTTGGCGCAGATACCGTAACGGGTTTCACAGCTGATTGGCGAACGCACGATCACTTCGTCGATGCTGTTCAGCTCAATGAACTCAACCCACTTCTCGTCTACCAGCGTACCAGCAGGCACGATGACATCTTCAGTGCCCGGCTTGAATACGTCACGGGCAATTACACGACCCAGAACGCGCTCACCCAGAGGCTCAACAACATCACCGCCTTCAATGTGCGGAGTCATCAGCAAGCCATGCTCGGTACCGCAGTCAACTTCGGTAACGACCAGATCCTGGGCAACGTCTACCAGACGACGAGTCAGGTAACCGGAGTTCGCGGTTTTCAACGCGGTATCCGCAAGACCTTTACGAGCACCGTGAGTCGAGATGAAGTACTGAAGTACGCTCAAGCCTTCACGGAAGTTCGCCGTAATCGGCGTCTCGATGATCGAGCCATCCGGCTTGGCCATCAGACCACGCATACCGGCCAGCTGACGAATCTGTGCTGCGGAACCCCGGGCACCGGAGTCAGCCATCATGTACATCGAGTTGAACGATTCCTGGTCAACGGTCTCACCGTGACGGTCGACAACCTTCTCTTTCGAGAGGTTCGACATCATGGCCTTGGAGACTTCATCGTTGGCCTTGGACCAAAGGTCGATCACCTTGTTGTACTTCTCGCCCTGGGTAACCAGGCCCGATGCGTATTGGCTTTCGATCTCTTTAACTTCTTCGGTAGCCGCGTCGATGATGCGAGCTTTTTCGTCCGGGATAACGAAGTCGTTAACACCGATCGAAACACCCGAAATGGTCGAATAGGCAAAACCGGTGTACATCAACTGGTCAGCGAAGATAACGGTCTCTTTCAGACCAACCACGCGGTAGCACTGGTTGATCAGCTTGGAGATCGCCTTCTTCTTCATCGGCTGGTTGACAACATCGTAGGACAGGCCGGCCGGAACCACCTGGAACAGCAACGCACGGCCAACGGTAGTGTCGACAATACGGGTGTTCTTGACGCTGCCGCCATCACGATCATTGACCGTTTCATGGATACGGACTTTCACCTTGGCGTGCAGGGCAGCTTCGCCGGCGCGGAATACGCGGTCGACTTCCTGCAGGTCTGCAAACACACGACCTTCGCCCTTGGCGTTGATCGCTTCACGGGTCATGTAGTACAGACCCAGTACAACGTCCTGCGAAGGAACGATGATCGGCTCACCGTTCGCTGGCGACAGAATGTTGTTGGTAGACATCATCAACGCACGCGCTTCCAGCTGGGCTTCCAGCGTCAGCGGTACGTGAACAGCCATCTGGTCACCGTCGAAGTCGGCGTTGTACGCAGCACAGACCAGAGGGTGGAGCTGAATGGCCTTACCTTCAATCAGAACCGGCTCAAACGCCTGGATACCCAGACGGTGAAGCGTCGGCGCACGGTTGAGGAGTACCGGGTGTTCGCGAATCACTTCAGCGAGAACGTCCCAGACTTCCGGCAGCTCGCGCTCGACCATCTTCTTGGCAGCTTTGATGGTTGTGGCCAGACCACGCATTTCCAGCTTGCCGAAAATGAACGGTTTGAACAGCTCGAGAGCCATCTTCTTCGGCAGACCGCACTGGTGCAGACGCAGGGTCGGACCAACGGTAATTACCGAACGACCGGAGTAGTCAACACGCTTACCGAGCAAGTTCTGACGGAAACGACCTTGTTTACCCTTGATCATGTCAGCCAGGGATTTCAGAGGACGCTTGTTGGAGCCGGTGATTGCGCGGCCACGACGACCGTTGTCGAGCAGGGCATCGACAGCTTCCTGCAACATACGCTTTTCGTTGCGCACGATGATGTCCGGAGCGGACAGATCGAGCAGACGCTTCAAGCGGTTGTTTCGGTTGATCACTCGACGATACAGATCGTTGAGGTCGGAAGTCGCGAAACGACCACCATCCAGCGGAACCAATGGACGCAGATCTGGCGGCAGAACCGGCAGAACGGTCAGGACCATCCACTCAGGCAGGTTGCCCGAACCTTGGAAGGCTTCCATCAGTTTCAGACGCTTGGACAGCTTCTTGATTTTGGTTTCGGAGTTGGTTTGCGGAATTTCTTCACGCAGACGGCCAATCTCGTGCTCCAGATCGATAGCGTGCAGCAGTTCACGGACAGCTTCAGCACCCATGCGGGCGTCGAAGTCATCACCGAACTCTTCCAGCGCTTCGAAATACTGCTCGTCGTTCAGCAGCTGACCTTTTTCAAGCGTGGTCATGCCTGGATCGATAACGACATAGCTCTCGAAATAGAGAACACGCTCGATATCACGCAGGGTCATGTCCATCAGCAGACCCGGACGCGGTCAAGCCACCGCCCAAACCGGTGGAAAAGCCGAAAGTCGAAAAGCCCAAACCGGTCAAGAAACCGGAG
>NZ_JBIVGV010000038.1:0-8295 GCF_044748865.1 Pseudomonas sp. NPDC089734
TCGTCCTTGTTCCAGTCCGCCACCAGCTTGATGCGTGCCTGAACCTCTTTCGGCAGGCGGGCGCGCAGCGGTTTGCTGGTCCCGGTTTCCGGCCACGTTTGATGTCGGTCTGAACCAGCGCTGCAAAACCAGCCAGAACCAGCGTGACGCCACCGACGATACCGACCAGATGCAGAATGTCCGGAGCCAGGGCGAACAGGCCGTGGGTACGGGCAATCAGGTAGACGCCTGCGGTCACCATGGTTGCCGCGTGGATCAGTGCCGAAACCGGAGTAGGACCGGCCATCGCATCCGCCAGCCAGGTCTGCAGCGGCAGTTGCGCGGATTTACCGACCGCACCGCCCAGCAGCATCAGGGTCGCCAGGACGATCCAGAAGTCACCGACCTTGAAGTGCTCAGGGGCACGTACCAGCAGTTCCTGGATATTCAGCGTGCCCAGTTGCTGGAACAGGATGAACAGGCCGATGGCCATGAACACGTCGCCGATGCGGGTCACGATAAAGGCCTTGAGGGCCGCGTTACCGTTGTTGCGATTGCTGTAGTAGAAGCCGATCAGCAGGTAGCTGCACAGGCCTACGCCTTCCCAACCGAAGTAGATGAACAGCAGGTTGTCGCCCAGGATCAGGAACAACATGCTGGCAATGAACAGGTTGGTGTAGGAGAAGAAGCGCGAGTAGCCGTCCTCACCGCGCATGTACCAGGAGGCGAACAGGTGGATCAGGAAGCCCACGCCGACCACCACGCCCAGCATCGTGATGGACAGGCCGTCCAGATACAGGGCGAAGTTCGGGCTGAAGCCATCCACGTCCATCCATTGCCACAGCACCTGGGTGTAGTGGCCGCCTTCAGGCGGTGCAACGTTGAATTGCCAGATGACCCAGGCGGTGACGATGGCCGACAGGCCGATGGAGCCGACACCGATCAGGGCCGAGAGGTTTTCCGAGAAGCGTCCACGAGAGAACGACAGCAGCAGAAAACCGATCAGGGGGAATACGAAAGTCAGAAAGAGTAGGTTCATCCGCGCATCTCGCTGGCAGCGTCGATATCGAGAGTGTGGAAGCGGCGATACAGCTGCATCAGGATCGCCAGGCCGATACTGGCCTCGGCAGCGGCCAGGCTGATCACCAGAATGAACATGACCTGTCCATCCGGCTGACCCCAGCGACTACCGGCAACGATGAACGCCAGAGCAGAGGCATTCATCATGATCTCCAGGCTCATCAACACGAAAAGAATGTTGCGGCGCACCATCAGGCCTACCAGGCCGAGGCAGAACAGGACTCCGGCGACCGCCAGACCGTGTTCCAGAGGGATAGCATTCATTGGCTTGGCTCCTTCGCCTCGTTGCGGCCCAGGTGGAATGCGGTGACGGCTGCGGCAAGCAGCAGCATCGAAGCGAGTTCCACGACCAGCAGGTAAGGCCCGAACAGGCTGATGCCGACCGCCTTGGCGTCGACGGTGGTGTGACCGATGCCGGCGCCGGTCTGGTTGGCGAACAACACGTACAGCAGTTCAGCCAGCAGCAGGGTGCCCAGAATGACCGGGCCCACCCAGATACCGGGTTTGAGCCAGGTGCGCTCCTGCTGAACCGAGGCCGGGCCCAGGTTCAGCATCATCACCACAAACACGAACAGGACCATGATTGCGCCCGCATAGGCGATGACTTCCAGAACCCCGGCGAACGGTGCGCCAAGGCTGAAAAAGGTCATCGCCACGGCGATCAGCGAGATGATCAGGTAGAGCAGGGCATGCACCGGGTTCGTGTTCGTGATCACCCGCAGGGTGGACACGACGGCGATGCCGGATGCGAAATAGAAAGCGAATTCCATCTTTACTTCCTTAAGGCAGCAAGCTCTTGACGTTGATCGGTTCGGCTTCGTTCTGTGCAGAGCCTTTTGGCTTGCCAGCGATGGCCATACCGGCGACGCGATAGAAGTTGTAGTCGGGGTTCTTGCCGGGGCCGGAGATCAGCAGATCTTCTTTCTCGTAGACCAGATCCTGACGTTTGAACTCGGCCATCTCGAAATCCGGTGTCAGCTGGATTGCAGTGGTCGGGCAGGCTTCTTCGCACAGGCCGCAGAAAATGCAACGTGAGAAGTTGATGCGGAAAAAGTCCGGGTACCAACGGCCATCTTCGGTCTCGGCCTTCTGCAACGAAATGCAGCCGACCGGGCAGGCCACGGCGCACAGGTTGCAGGCCACGCAGCGTTCTTCACCGTCGGGGTCACGGGTCAGCACGATACGGCCACGGTAGCGGGGTGGCAGATAGACCGGTTCTTCCGGGTATTGCAGGGTGTCGCGTTTGCGGAAGCCGTGACCGAATACCATCACCAGGCTGCGCAATTGGGTACCAGTACCCTTAACGATGTCACCAATATATTTGAACATGGGTCAAATCCTCACTGAACCGAGCCTGCCGGCGTGTTCAACAACACAACCGCAGCAGTCACCAGCAAATTGATCAGGGTCAGCGGCAGACAGAATTTCCAGCTGAAATCCATGACCTGGTCATAGCGTGGGCGCGGAATGGAGGCGCGCAGCAGGATGAACAGCATGATGAAAAACGCGGTTTTCAGGGCGAACCAGACGAACGACAGTTGCGGCAGGATATCGAACGGACCGTGCCAGCCACCGAAGAACAGGGTTACCAGCAGCGCCGAGATCAGCACGATGCCGATGTATTCGCCGACGAAGAACATGCCCCATTTCATGCCGGCATATTCAATGTGATAACCATCAGCCAGTTCCTGTTCCGCTTCCGGCTGGTCGAACGGGTGACGGTGGGTCACGGCAACGCCTGCGATGAAGAAGGTACAGAAGCCGAAGAACTGCGGAATGATGAACCACAGGTTCTGGGCCTGATATTCAACGATGTCACGCATGTTGAACGAACCGACCTGAACCACGACACCCATCAGCGCCAGACCCATGAACACTTCATAGGACACTGTTTGCGCAGAGGCCCGCAGGCTGCCCAGCAGGGCGAACTTGTTGTTGCTCGACCAGCCGGCGAACAGCACGGCGTAGACCGACAGACCGGCCATGGCGAAGAAGAACAGCAGACCGATGTTCAGGTCCGCCACGCCCCAGGTCGGGGTGATCGGGATGATTGCGAAGGCGATCAGCAAGGCGCTCATGGCCACGACCGGTGCCAGAGTGAAGATCACCTTGTCGGCAAACGGCGGGGTCCAGTCTTCCTTGAAGAACATCTTCAGCATGTCGGCAGCAATCTGGAACATGCCGAACGGGCCAACGCGGTTCGGACCGTAACGGTCCTGCCACCAGCCCAGCAGACGACGTTCGACGAAGCTCAGCAGCGCGCCGCAGACCACAACGGCCAGCAGCACGACGATAGCCTTGACGACCGCGATGATGGCGTCGATCACATCAGGGGTAAACCAGCTCATTGTGCTGCCTCCTGAAGACCGTCGACCGATTTGCCGAAGATCGCCGCCGGAATGCCTGCGAGACCGACAGGCAATGCCACCATGCCTGCACCCAGTTCTTCATTGATGCGCAGCGGCAGACGCAGGGTCTGGCCCGCAACGTTCAGGGCGAGCAGGGCACCGTCGTTGACGCCCAGGCGATCGGCTTCGGATTTGGCCAGCGAGACGTAGGCCTCGGGAATGCGGCTCTGAACCGGTGCGGCCTTGGAAGAGTTCTCTTCGCTGCCGAACAGGTGATAGAACGGCACCACTTGCCAGGTGCCCTGAGCGGGCGAGAAGGCGCGTGGAACACTGGCGAACCAGTCGAGGTTGTCGCCCTGGCTTTCGATCAGGCGTGTGCCTGGATCGCCTGCGCGCAAGTGACCACCGACTTCGTCCTGGAACTTGTTCCAGGCCTGTGGCGAGTTCCAGCCCGGAGACCAGGCAAACGGTACTTGCTGACGCGGTTCGGCAGACCCCGAGTAACCTTCCATGGAGAAGGCGAACGCGGTGTCCTGGTCTTGCGGAGTACGAGGCTCATGGACGCTGATGTTGGCGCGCATGGCGGTACGACCACTGTAACGCAGCGGTTCGCGAGCCAGTTTCAGGCCTTTGATACGGAACGCAGCAGACGGCGCGGCATTGATGATGCCGGACAGTTGCGCATTGCTTTGTGCACAGGCTGCAGTGACGTGGTCCAGTTGAGTCCAGTCCACCGGCTTGTTCAGCAGGGTAGAGCGCAGGGCATGCAGCCAGCGCCAGCCTTCATGAACCAGAATGCTGGCGTCCATGTAGGTTGGATCGAACACCTGGAAGAAGCGTTGGGCACGGCCTTCCTGACTGATCAGCGTGCCGTCGCCTTCAGCGAAGCTGGCCGCTGGCAGGACCAGATGGGCACGATCACCGGTAGCGGTTTTCTGATGGTCGGCCACGATCACCACTTTCGCGGTGCTCAGGGCGGCATTGACCTTGGCAGCATCGGTGCGGGTGTACAGATCGTTTTCCAGTACGACGATGGCGTCGGCCTTGCCGTCGATCACGGCTTGCAGGGCGGCATCTACCGATTCGCCACCGAGCATGGCCAGACCCAGGCTGTTGGCTTCCGGAACCACCAGACTGATGGAGCCTTCCTTCTCGCGCAGTTTCAGAGCCTTGGCGATGTTCGCGGCGGCTTCGATCAGGGCCTTGGAGCCCAGGGAAGTACCGGCGATGATCAGTGGGCGTTTGGCAGCGAGCAGGGCGTCGGCAATCCGCTTGGCCAGCTCCAGAGCTTCGGCGTCCAGACCTTCGACGGCAGGGGCGCTGGCGTCCAGGGCGTGGGCCACAGCGAAACCGATGCGTGCCAGGTCGTCCGGAGCAGCGTGTACACACTCTTCGGCGACGTCGTCGAGTTTCGTTTCAGCCAGGCTTGCGATGAACAGCGGGTTCAGCGCGTGCTGACCGATGTTTTTCACCGCAGCATTCAGCCAGGGCTGTACGCGCATGGCGTCGGCCATTTCTTCAGCCTTGCCCTTGACCGACTGGCGCAGGGCCAGGGCCAGGCGTGCTGCGGTCTGTGTCAGGTCTTCGCCGAGGACGAAAATCGCATCGTGGTCTTCGATATCGCGCAGGGTCGGGATCGGCAGCGGGCTGTCCTTGAGGACCTGCATCACCAGACGGATACGCTCCAGCTCGCTGGCTTCGATACCCGAGTAGAAGTGCTCGGCACCCACCAGCTCACGCAGCGCGTAGTTGCTTTCCAGGCTGGCGCGTGGCGAGCCGATGCCTACGATGTTGCGTCCGCGCAGCAGGTCGGCAGCGGTGTCGAGCGCCTGATCAAGGCTCAGTTTGCTACCGTCGGCCAGCAGTGGCTGACGTGGGCGGTCTTCGCGGTTGACATAGCCATAGCCGAAACGGCCACGGTCGCACAGGAAGTACTGGTTCACCGAACCGTTGAAACGGTTCTCGATGCGACGCAGTTCGCCGTAACGCTCACCGGGGCTGATGTTACAGCCGCTGGAGCAGCCATGGCAGATGCTCGGCGAGAACTGCATGTCCCATTTACGGTTGTAGCGCTCGGAGTGAGTCTTGTCGGTGAACACACCGGTCGGGCAGACCTCGGTGAGGTTGCCGGAGAACTCGCTTTCCAGAACGCCGTCTTCGACGCGGCCGAAGTAGACGTTGTCGTGAGCGCCGAAAACGCCCAGGTCAGTGCCGCCAGCGTAGTCTTTATAGAAGCGCACGCAGCGATAGCAGGCGATGCAACGGTTCATTTCATGCGAGATGAAAGGGCCGAGGTCCTGGTTCTGGTGGGTGCGTTTGGTAAAGCGATAACGGCGCTCGTTGTGGCCGGTCATCACGGTCATGTCTTGCAGGTGGCAGTGACCGCCTTCCTCGCAGACCGGGCAGTCATGCGGGTGGTTGGTCATCAGCCATTCGACGACACTGGCGCGGAAGGCCTTGGATTCTTCATCGTCGATGGAGATCCAGGTGTTGTCGGTGGCGGGGGTCATGCAGGACATGACGATGCGACCACGGGTGTCGTTCTCGTCGTTGTACTGCTTGACCGCGCATTGGCGACAGGCACCTACGCTGCCAAGAGCGGGGTGCCAGCAGAAATAAGGAATGTCGAGGCCCAGCGACAGACATGCCTGTAACAGGTTGTCTGCCCCGTCGACTTCGAGCGCTTTGCCGTCTACGTGGATAGTGGCCATGGTTCAAAGTTCTTCGTTGGCCCGGTGTCAGCGGGCGTGGCTAATGGAATCTTGTTATGTCGTGCGATTCGGAACAGCCCCGAAGGGCGTCATCACACGATGGGTGAAGGGCGTACCCTTCACCTTTTAAAGTTGTTATGCGCCGACGATGATCGGTTTCGCCAGAGGCGGGACGGCCGCGCTGACAGGCGCGATACCGGCTTCGAACTCCGGACGGAAATACTTGATCGCGCTGCCCAATGGCTCCACGGCTCCCGGTGCGTGAGCACAGAAGGTCTTGCCTGGGCCGAGGAAACCGACCAGACCGAGCAGCGTTTCGATATCTCCGGCTTGCCCCTGACCTTTTTCGAGTGCACGCAGCAGCTTGACGCTCCATGGCAGACCGTCACGGCACGGGGTGCAGAAACCGCAGGATTCGCGGGCAAAGAACTCTTCCATGTTGCGCAGCAGGGACACCATGTTGATGCTGTCGTCCACGGCCATGGCCAGACCGGTCCCCATACGGGTACCGACCTTGGCGATGCCGCCCGCGTACATTTGTGCATCGAGGTGTTCCGGCAACAGGAAGCCGGTACCGGCGCCGCCTGGCTGCCAGCACTTGAGCTTGTAGCCGTCGCGCATGCCACCGGCATAGTCCTCGAACAACTCGCGAGCGGTGACGCCGAACGGCAGCTCCCACAGGCCAGGGTTCTTCACCTTGCCGGAGAAGCCCATCAGCTTGGTGCCGTGGTCTTCACTGCCTTCGCGGGCGAGGGATTTGTACCAGTCAACGCCGTTGCCGATGATGGCAGGCACGTTGCACAGGGTTTCGACGTTGTTCACGCAGGTCGGCTTGCCCCAGACGCCGACGGCGGCGGGGAAGGGAGGCTTGGAGCGCGGGTTGGCACGACGGCCTTCCAGGGAGTTGATCAGTGCGGTTTCTTCACCGCAGATGTAACGCCCGGCACCGGTGTGGACGAACAGCTCGAAATCGAAGCCGCTGCCCAGGATGTTCTTGCCCAGCAGACCGGCTGCCTTGGCTTCTTCCACGGCACGGTTCAGGTGTCTGGCGGCGGTGGTGTACTCGCCACGCAGGAAGATATAGCCACGGTAGGTTTTCAGCGCGCGGGCACTGATCAGCATGCCTTCGATCAGCAAATGGGGCTGTTGCTCCATCAGCATGCGGTCTTTCCAGGTGTTGGGCTCCATTTCGTCCGCGTTGCACAGCAGGTAGCGGATGTTCATGGATTCGTCCTTGGGCATCAGCCCCCACTTCACGCCCGTGGGGAAGCCTGCACCGCCGCGGCCCTTGAGGCCGGCATCCTTGACGGTCTGGACGATGTCATCCTGAGCCATGTCGGCGAACGCCTTGCGCGCTGCGGCATAGCCGTTCTTGGCCTGGTATTCGTCGAGCCATACCGGCTCGGCGTCGTCACGCAGACGCCAGGTCAGAGGATGGGTTTCTGCGCTCCGCGCAATGCGGTTGGCAGGGCCGAAGGAAGTCAGGGTCATACGTAGCCCTCCAGCAGTTTGGCAACGCCAGCAGGCTGTACGTCACCGAAAGTGTCGTCGTCGATCATCAGCGCCGGGGCCTTGTCGCAGTTGCCCAGGCAGCAGACCGGCAGCAGCGTGAAGCGGCCGTCCGGTGTGGTCTGGCCCAGGCCGATGCCCAGGGTGCTCTGGATCTGGCCGACCACCGACTCATGGCCGCCGATGTAGCAGACCATACTGTCGCAGACGCGGATGATGTGACGACCGACCGGCTGGCGGAAAATCTGGCTGTAGAAGGTGGCCACGCCTTCGACGTCGCTGGCGGGAATGCCGAGGATTTCGCCGATGGCGTAAATCGCGCCATCCGGCACCCAGCCACGTTCCTTCTGAACGATCTTGAGGGCTTCGATGGACGCCGCGCGCGGGTCTTCGTAGTGATGCATCTCGTGCTCGATGGCCGAGCGTTCGGTTTCGCTCAGGGCGAAACGGTCTGTCTGGATAAGCGTGCTGTTCATGCTTAGCGGTCCACGTCGGCCATAACGAAGTCGATACTACCCAGGTACGCGATCAAGTCCGCGACCATGCTGCCTTTGATCACAGATCGGAAGAGCGTCGTAGCGTGAAATGGCCAGCCGCAACCGGGCGACATACTCGGCAACCTTGTCGACCACAAATTGCGACAACGCCGGGCGAGAACCTTCGAGCAG
>NZ_JBIVGV010000039.1:0-6713 GCF_044748865.1 Pseudomonas sp. NPDC089734
GGTGGGGGCGGGCATGGAGAAATCTCCAGGGAGCGGGCCGACAGGCAGAAAGCCTATCGGCCTTGATGGCGAAAAGGGCCGTCAGTGGGTGGCAACGATCGTCAACACATTGCGGTCGGTCGGGGATTGGAACTGCACGGTAATCTTGTGCAGGTTCCCGTATTCGTCGATCAGCTTCAGTTTCATTGGCTGGTCGAAGTCGCTGTTGTTGTCGAACGTGAAATCCGAACGTCGATGCAGGCTGAACAATATCGCCCCTTCCGGTGCTTCCTTGCCGGGGACAATATCAAGTTTCGGGCGTGATCCGGGCGCGATGCTCTGCATCAGCAAGGGCTCGAACAGCAATGTTCTGCTGCTGGACAAGGCATGACCGGTATAGCTGCCCATTTGCTCGGCATACTGACGGCTTTCCCACTGGACCATGCTGGCGGGGCCCTCGAATTCGACGGAGAGAAACTTGATGTACCGGGCCGACAATTTGAACCTCAGGTAGTAATAGTCGACGGTGTTGAGCTCATAATCATTGTCCGCACCACCTTCTACCCGTACATGCGTCAACTCATAGTTGTCGTTTGCATAGGTGGGTACCGGTTGCGGTGTGATTTTCAGGATGTTGTCTTTTTCTTCGGAACCACCATTTTCCGTCGAGTTGAATTCGACCTGGTCGGCGCGGGTCAGGGCGACGGCAATTCGCAACGGGGTGACGCTGCGTGTCTGGATATACAGGTACTTTCCACTGCCATCCAGCGCTTGCGATTCTCCGCTTCGGCCCCCTTCGATGGGGTAATACTGATAAGGATTTTTCGCTTCGTTGACTCCCCATTTTCGGCTTTCCGGTGCATTGGCGGGTACGCCCTCTTCACCGAGATAGGGCAAGTCATCGCCGGTGTCCGCCACGATCAGGCGCATGCTGTTCAACTCGGACGGGGTGAGTGAGACCTCATTACCGTCTTCGTCGAATGTCTTGACGGCGACCCTTAACTTGATCTGCTCCAGGCCATTGGCGAACAGTATCGGGGACCCTGATTGTTCCTTGACGGTGAAATCCGTCAGACGCTCCCACTTCGCCCGTGGCGCTATTTCGGATAAATGAATGACCCCATAGCCCGACAGCGTACCGATACCGTCGAAATAGTTGCACTGGATCACCGTATAAGGTTGGGTGATCACGTCCGGTGCCTTGAAGTTGCCTGTCGCGTCGATGCTCCCATTGCCGGTGGCCACGCTCCATTGCAGGTTGCGGACGTCATTCAATTGTCCGGGCAGGGACAGACGCAATGAGGCTGCGGGTGCAAGCCCGGGGTGGAAGGCCGGTTTGACATCCATGGGCATGACGCCATTGATCAGCAGCACGGTCCCCGGGCAGCGTGCCTGGGTGCCGGTGTCGATCGCTTCAATGGTCACGGGCAGGAACTTGCCCGACGGCAAGGTGGCGGGCGGACTATAAGTTGCCTCCTGACCATTGCCGACAAGAGAGCCTTGTTCGGCCGGCAGCGGAGCCCAGCTCACCGCATTGCCGCTGAGGGTCGAGACCTTGAACGTGACATTGCGTGGGGTGCGCAGATCGATGGCATGCAAGGCTGGAGTCATGGCCATGGAGCTGGCGACCACCACCACCAGGGCCGACGCTGTCCGGGTTTCCTGCGTCTGGGGATCGGTAAAGGTGGCTGTTACGACATTGCGAGTGGTCTTGTCTTCAAGTTGTCCTACCGATGGTGCCGAGTACAGCCCGTCCTGAGTGATGACACCCTGAGAGCGAGACCCATCGATATCGCGCACACTCCAGGTAATGTTGGCCGCCCGCGCCCGATAGCGCAGTTCCACGATTTCAAACTGCAGGTCGTCACCGCTCTTGACCGTGGTGTAAAGCGGTTTGAGGCTGAACGAAGTCAGTGCCGGGTCGACTTCTCCAAACATGGCCAGATCGCCGGGCAGGTACGCTTCCTTCAGGATCAGGGCGTTGTGTTCCGGGAACAGCAGATGGTTGATGGCGAAGAAGTTTATTTCGGGAATATCAATGGTTTTGAAGAGCTGAATAATATCCTTGAGTATGTCTTCCAGAACTTCCTGGGCCTTGACCGTCAATTGGTCATGGAGCCAGCCTGGAATACTGACATTGGCCGTGTAAGCGGAAGAAGGTTGTTGCACAAACGTGAGGGTATTTTCGCTGGCGTTCAGTTGGTTATCAAAAACGATAGAGAGCGAATATTCAAAGGTGGCAAGTGCGTCTTTATGGGTGTCCCACCATCCCGCAATATCATCCCAGAAACTGAAAACTTCATTACTGGTCCCGCTCCATTTCAATTCAAGGCGAAAGTCGGACCTGATAAAGAGCGACAGTCTGTTCGCAAACGTGAAGCGAAGATCGTCTTTTATGAAGTGGAGATGATGGGTTGCATGTTGATACTGAATGTCGATCGGTTCCGCCTGATATTCGCCTGCCACCGCCACCAGTTGGTAGTCGGATGTCTGCTCGGCATCGTCCTTGACTTCAAAGTTCAGGCCGCGTCCGATGTGCTGTTTGATATAAGGCACAATGAACCAATACATGACGGCCTGACGGGAGATCAGCAACGAACCGGAATACTTCGAGCGGTCTTCTCCCGAAACCTTGTCATCGGGAATCAGATACGGAAACTCGCTTTCATCTGCCGGTAACGTCCCGTCGTAGAAATTGTTCTTGGTGCGGACGAACAGCACCACGGCGCCATCGCCATAACTGTCCGACTTGAGGTTTTTACCTTCAGGTGCTGCCTGGGTCAGGATATAAAAGTCCTTGGGTGCCAGCAGGTCGTCCGCATTGAAGTCCAGCAGACCCAGCGAATAGACCTGTTGTTGTGCCGGCAGGTCCTCGAAGCGGGCCTTGAAGAAGTCGCCGATCAGCGTGGGACCGACCCCCAAATCAATCAGATTGGTCGTGAATTCGGTGGCCTTCGAGATGTCAAGAATGACTTCGGAGTTCTTGTTGATGCCGCCTATTACCTTGCGCAGTTCAATATCGGCGTCCAGCCGATAGCCATGTTGTTCGGAAATGTTGAAGCTGGACAGCGCCCGGACAGGGGAGCCGGGGGCGTTGCTGTAATGGGTGACGGTGCCACCCACAATGTCCATGTTCAGGCGTGCCCTGGAGTCTCGCAATGAGGCATTCTCGAAGGAGAGGCGAGGTGCACTCAGAATGATGCCGCTCAGTTCGAGTGTTTCCGGCCCTTCCAGTTGCACCGTGCCGCGAATGGCGGGCAGAAAGCTGTCTGTGCTGAACCGCGAGATATGCTGTTGTGCCAGCAGATGATTGACCTTGGTCCGGTTGAAGGACACCACGGCCCCCCAGCCTCGGGTATTGGCCCGGCCTTTGAGTTTCTGCAGGAGAGAGTCCCTTGAATTTGCCATGTCTCACCTCGGTTGACGTCCTGTCTCGGGCCATTTCAGCCATGGCCCTTCAAATGCACTGACGGGGTACTTACTGAAAGGCCCTTGCCACGTCCGGATACTGCGCCAGGGGCAGGGGCAGTACGGTGTATCCGTAATCAGTGAGGGGTGGGAGGGGAGGAATACTGTAGGAAAATGCACCGGTAATCACGACAAAGCCCGGTAGTTGCTGTGCTGGCTCGGTGTAGACGCCAGAGGCATCCACCGAGCCGGCACCGGCCAGCAATGTCCAGACCATCAGGTCGTGCGGAATTTCGTGAGAGCCGTCGTTGTATTCCTTCATGAAGCGCAACTGTGCCTTGCCATTCGCCGCCAGTGCCAGGTCCACTTCCACCTGCCCGCCGAGCGTCTTGTTGATCACCAATACAGTGGCCTGCCCCATGTTGCTCTGATCGTCGGTGACTTGAATGACTTCCAGCGTGAACATGTCGGTACCCTGTGATTCGGGGGCCGTATAGGTTGTCTCCAGGCCGGAGGCGGGGTTGAGTGCACCGCCCTGGCCGGGGTTTTTCAGTGCCCATTGCAAGGGGCGGTCATCGAGGGTGCCGGCGGTGAACTTGAGGGAAATACCCGGGCCGCACACCGAAAAGACCGGGTTCAGGGAAATGGTCTGGCTGACGATCGAGATCAGGGTCGAGGACGACGCTTCGATTCCTCGTGTTGTCGTGCCGGTCGCGGTGACAATCACCTGTTGGGCATCATGACCCTGAAGTTCATCCGGGGTCGGTGCGGTGTACACGCCTGCGTTGGTGATGGAGCCGACAGGCAGGGTATTCCCCGGCAGGCCTTTTACACTCCAGGTGACGGTGGCTGCAGGCTCGACGCGGAGTGTCTTGCTGCTGCCCGGATTCAGGATGACCTGTTCGGGTTCTATCACGAAGCTGGTCAGGGACGGATCGACATTCCCGAAAACAGCCAGGTCACCGGGAACATGGGCATCCGTCAGGACCATCGCGTTATGGTCGGGAAATAACAGGTTTCTCAGCAGGAACGTGTCGATGTCGGGAAGCTTGATACTGGCGATGTTCTTGAAGAAGTGATCGTCCAGTTCTACATACCACCACCTGAACAGTTCCGAGCGGTTATCGCTGCTGAAGAACTCCAGCCAGGAATAGTTGGATAGACTGGACCAGCTTTCGGCACTGATAGTTGTCGAAAACCGGATGATACTTGTTGCCGGGTCCAGTTCGAGTGTCATGTCGGCTTTTGAATTGATCTTGAACTCGAGGTCTCCGTCGACATCCGTATCGTTGCCGTTATTGACATCGACTTTCTGATTCCATCTGTTTTTGCTATGGGCATTCCATTCGATATGCAGAGTGTTGTTCAGCGTTTTGAATTGCAGGCCAGTATACGGGCCATCGGGAGTGACTTTGAGAACGGCATCTTCCAGCGCTCTCAATGTGCTGTTGTGGTCGCCCCAAGAGCTTGTAAATACCGTGCCGTTTGGTTTTATATAATTTCCTGATAGTCCCTGCGCATATAAATGCAGTGGCGTGCCATCTTCACCCGTCGGAGACTCCAGTTTATAGGTGATGGTCGAACTCTGGTTGAGCGTTGGAAGAATCAGTTTGTTGAATAACACTTTATTTGAAAGCAACACGGCACTCGAATATTGGGTCCCGTTACCATCATTGGGTATCAGGTACCTGAAATCACTGTTCTGGGTCGGTGCTCCGCCATCCGTGCCGCCCTTGAGCGTCACCATCAATATCACTGCTCCATCGCCATAATTGGGCGCTGCCCGTCTCTTGGCCCCCGGTGCGGCTTGTGTGCGGACGATGAAGTTCTGCGGGGTCAGGGTAGAGTCTGCGCTCTTGTTCAGAGCGCCGAGGGTATACACCTGCAGTTCGGGCTTTTCCTTGAAGCGTTCGAGGAAAAACTCCTGAGCATTGATGATGCTGACCCGGTCCGAGAACAGATCGGTGTCGAACCCGGTCATTTTCTTGAGATCGATCTGCACGACTCCGGCATCGGTGACATCGCCCGGTGCGTCCAGCAGGTCCACGTCCATCCATAACGTCGGGCCTGCCGCCCCGTTGGGCCGCATGATCGAGTGGATGCCCTTGTAACCGCCGACCGGCTCGCTTTTCAGAATGGCCAGCCCGGCAGTAATTGCCTGCGTTACACGGGCTTTGGAGTGTTCGATATCGGCATTCTCGAATGAAAGCCGGGGCAGTCCCAACTGGACACCGAAGAAGTTGAGTTTCGAGCCTTCCGGCCCTTCTATCTGGCCATCGATGGGGGTCAGGTAGTTCTCGGCAGTCAGTTTCTTTATATATTGTTGCATCAATAACGCGTTGGCCCGACCCCGGCTATAAACCACAATGGCATCCCAGCCGAGGGTCTTGGGGTTTTCCTGTAGCCAGTCCAGCAGGGCGTCTCGTGAGTCACCACCTACTGTTGTTGTGGGCATGTTGTCTGGCAGTGCCATGATGTTCTCCCGATAAAAAGGGACACCGTGTTTCCTGAAGCACTTATGCCATCGAATGATGAATACCGTTTTGTTTCCATATCGATGGCATCACGGTAAGTGTCTATGAAGCGTGGATGAGGAATTTCGGTGATCCTTGGCGGGTTGTCTACTGACAGAAATGCCAGTTGCCAGTGAGTCGATGGCTGTTAGGATGACTTATCTCATCATATTGTCGGATTGACGTTTTTCGACGGTTGCAAGTGATAAGTAACTTTCAGGTCGTGCGACCTGTGGCTTATAACGGGAGTCGTTATCATGACATTACGTGTTTTTAAATACCTGCCATTGAGTGTGTTTGTCGCGGCCTTCATATCCGCGAGTGTTTATATTCCACGGCTTGAGGCCAGTGAAGCCGATGGCCAACTGGTGATCCTGAACAAGAAAAATGCCGATGGCTCGTACCCGATTAATTGCAGCATTCCCTTTGTCAGTTCCATCATCGATTTTCAGAACAATTCATTGGGGTGCGGGAATGATGATGCCTATGCCTTCAGGCTCGAGAATGTACCGTCAGCGACATTCTTTTCATTTCATGACACTCCGAACTGCAGCGAAAGCGGGGGCTTTTCCTATCGGTTCAAGACCATCAAGCAGCCCACCAATATGGTGGAGGCTCTCGAGATCGAGGAGGCGGGCAAGAAACCCGTTGGCGCTGTGGTTGTGCCGGGAGTGATGATGATTTCCAGCAGCACGAGTGGTCAGGTAGGCGGGAAGCTGTCATGCGTCAAGATCGAGCGCTCTGCGGTTCCGTCACCGTAATGGCCGAGGCTTTCACTTTTCTGCCGGGGATTTTTTCATGCCCACCCCAACT
>NZ_JBIVGV010000040.1:0-5780 GCF_044748865.1 Pseudomonas sp. NPDC089734
GATAAAAAGGAAAATGGACTGCTGATGCCTGATAGCGCTGACAAGGCCAAGTCAATGAAAAGAGTGTTTTATCATTGTGGGTCTCATGCTAATTATAGTCGCAGAGTTGAGGGCAAGATTGCAGATATTAAAGATGTCTATGAAGCTACATCTGCTGATAATCCTCTAGCTGGAGCGCAGGCTCGTACTGCAATTGCAGCATTGCAGTCTGAAATGAGATTGGAGTTATCTGTTTTAGGACCTGTGCAGATGCGGCTTAATTAATGTTCGAGGTGTGAATGAAATTTTATGTGATGTCTGAAAAAAAAGAGCGTGGATGCCCTGTAGGTCTGTCGAACTCGGCGCTTTATGATAAGTTTTATCCTGATATTAAAAAAGTTAAGCATGGCTATTTTCCTTGGTATAGTGAGTCTAGAAGAGCTGCTTCACGCACGCCCTTTCCTCAGGGGATGGTATTGATTTCAAAAGAAAAGCTTTTTGATTTTGATATTCGTAGTGATTCAAATTTTTTTTACATTGCCAGTGAAGAGTTTTTATCATTATGCAAAGATTTTGGACTTGGTGTCGTCGATCAGGCTAAGATTGAGGTTGTGTCGCAGTCTGGCAAAAGCATTTCCTCTAAATGCTATAGCGCGGTTTTGTTTGAAGAGCTTGATGTCGTTTCTAATACCGATGAGTCGTCGTCTTTTTATGTAAGGTCCGGTCTTATAGGTGGCTTCGAGAGGTTGGTTTTGCCCGCTGGGTGGTGTAAAGATATTTTTAAATACAAATGGCTTGTAGGGGGGAGTGATACATTTATATGCTCGGAAGCATTCAAGGACGCCGCGGTATATCTGAAGGGAATAGAGTATATTCCTCTTGAGGAAGTGGAATGGTCTAAAGTTTCTCGTATTTAAACTGCTTTTGCATTTGGGGTGGTTAGTTATGAAAGACATCATCCGCCTAGGAGACGCCACCTCTCACGGAGGCGTAGTCCTCGAAGCCTTTTCTCAAACCAATCTCAACGGCAAACCCATTGCCGGGGTTGGGCACAAGGTCAGTTGTCCGCTGTGCAAAGGCATTTTTCCCATCGCTGAGGGAAGTAGCACTTACACGGTGGATGGAACCCCCATTGCCCTGAACGGTATGAAAACCGCTTGTGGGGCTAGCCTGATTGCCAGTGGGCCGAAAGGGGCTGTGGTCAGCTAACGGCTTCACCCTGGCCAGGGAAAGTAGCCCGGCCCAGCACGAAAGCGGCACCGGCCGCACCGTGCACTACCTGTACGAACCGGGCAGCTTCATCCCCGTGGTCCAGGCCTTGCGCCAAAGCCCGATCCAGCTGCTCGACCTGCCGGACTACAGCGGCCCGTACGACTTCGACGACGACCCGCTGTGGCACCACAAACCCGAGGTCCAACCCTTCGACGCCCTGGCCTGGTACCAGTGCGACCATCTGGGCACACCACAGGAACTCACCGACCAGCACGGCGAAATTGCCTGGAGCGCGCAGTACAAGGCGTGGGGTGAGATCAAGGAACAGCGCTCGACCTCAGCGCAACAACTCGGCCTGACCAACCCGATCCGCTTCCAGGGTCAGTACCACGACCACGAGACGGGGCTGCACTACAACCGGTATCGGTACTATGATCCGAGGGTGGGGCGGTTTGTCAGTAAGGATCCGATTGGGTATGCGGGGGGGACTAACCTTTATGGGTATGCGCCGAATCCTTTGGAATGGATTGACCCTCTAGGGCTTACAAAATTCGGTAGTGGAAAAGGGACTCATACAGCTGAAATCACAGTGCATGATGTTAGTGGGGAACAGACTGTCGTTTGTACTTTGCACAGTGGAAACATGACTCCAGAGGAAAAAGCACTTGGTTTTCCCAGAAGCTCACTTGCAACCCATACTGAGGCGAGAGCGGTTAAGCAGATTCCACTGGCTCCTGGGGATGTGATGGTCATCAACGGACAATACCCTCCTTGTCCATCATGCAAAGGAAAAATGAATAATGCTGTAGCTGCTTCAGGAGCAAATATTCAATATACTTGGCCTGAAAACGGCGAAATCAAAACCTGGAATGCCAAGCCAAAAGGTAGTGGAAAAAAATAATGAATATTAAGTTTTCGGCAAATTACTATGATTCCTCTTTGGAGGATGGCGTTTTGACAGTTGGGTTTGCAGATAATGAGGATGAACCACAGGATTTTCTGATTTTACAGCGCGCTGAAGAGGCTGATGACCAAGATGAAGAGCTTGATCAAGATACCTACTATATTGAAATAGGTGGCGCAGGTCTTGCGGGGTATGGTGGTGTAGAGGAGGTTGTCATTAGTGAAGATAAACTGGTTTTTTCTTTTTTGGGGGGCGGCGGTAGTTGGTGTGAAGCTGTGAAAGTTGTTGAGGTTGTAATCACCTCAATACTAAATGGGCGAGATGAAATTGAAAGTGCTTTTCTTGCAATATTTGTTGGTACACCCACAAAGGTTTCTCGATTGTAGTTTTATGGGGAGTGAGTGATGAAAGACATCATCCGTCTAGGCGACTCCACCTCCCACGGAGGCGTAGTTCTCGAAGCCTTTTCCCAAACCAACCTCAACGGCAAACCCATTGCCGGGGTTGGGCACAAGGTCAGTTGCCCGCTCTGCAAAGGCATTTTTCCCATCGCTGAAGGCAGCAGCACATATACGGTGGATGGAACCCCCATCGCCCTGAACGGCATGAAAACCGCGTGTGGGGCAAGCCTGATTGCCAGTGGGCCGAAAGGGGCTGTGGTCAGCTAACGCTTCACCCTGTATGGCTGGGACGGCGACACCCTGGCCTGGGAAAGCAGCCCGGCGCAGCACGAAAGCGGCACCGGCCGCACCGTGCACTACCTGTACGAACCGGGCAGCTTCATCCCCGTGGCCCAGGCCTTGCGTCAAAGCCCGATCCAGCTGCTCGACCTGCCGGACTACAGCGGCCCGTACGACTTCGACGACGACCCGCTGTGGCACCACACACCTGAGGTCCAGCCCTTCGACGCCCTGGCCTGGTACCAGTGCGACCACCTGGGCACGCCCCAGGAACTCACCGACCAGCACGGCGAGATCGCCTGGAGTGCGCAGTACAAGGCATGGGGCGAGATCAAGGAACAGCGCTCGACCTCAGCGCAGCAGCTTGGCCTGACCAACCCGATCCGCTTCCAGGGTCAGTATCACGACCACGAGACGGGGCTGCACTACAACCGGTATCGGTACTATGATCCGAGGGTGGGGCGGTTTGTCAGCAAGGATCCGATTGGTTATGTGGGCGGCCTGAATCTTTATGTCTATGCGCCCAACCCGGTTAGCTGGGCTGATCCATGGGGGCTGAATAGGATTAAAAACGCAGTGGATGGAGACCGTCGTCATCAGGACTTCAACGACGAGATTCGCCCAAAGCACCCAACGGCGACCATTCAATGTGAGTGTTACCTTAGAGATGCCAAAGGCAAATCGGTAAAAGATCCTGTAACAGGCGAGCGGCGCCGAATCGACACCGCTGTGATTGAGGAGGGGAAAGCGCAGACCTATGAAGTTACGAGTCACAATGCCGATAAACGCGAGCAAATCGCGAAAGAAGCACGAATACGTGCTAATGGCGGCACCTTTATTAAGGTTCGTTCAACAGGTGAGTTGGTACCTGTTACCGGAATTTCCAAGGTTGAAAGGAGGGACTGAATGAGCAAGGACTATGCAGTTTGGGATATTGATCAGATTCTTGATGCCTATGTAGATGAGCCTGAGTTCAGAAACAACGTGGAGGTTGGATTGACATGTCTCTTCGTTTTTTTGGAAAAAAATGATCTTCTCGTTTGTCGAGTAACCAACTCAGGTGGAGAGTTGGTTAAGAGGGTAATTATGGACAGTGAAATAACCGAGGAGGGTAAACTTCTCACTCATGGTCGCAAGAACCCTGTTCAACGATGGCTAGGCTCTAAAGCTGGGCAGAAAAATCCGCCTGACATGAAGATGCTTGAGAAAGCCTTAGCAGAAGTCCGGGCAGCTAGTTGATAGGGAAGACATCTAAAATACCTAAAAACGTGAAAAATATAGAATGGTCTTTTGATGCACTGAAAGTGCTGATAAGGCCATGCTGAACAAGGCGTGAGGGGAGGTTGAGACACTTTGCTCAGTAACGAGGCCTGACCAACCCGATCCGCTTCCAGGGTCAGTACCATGACCACGAGACGGGGCTGCACTACAACCGCTATCGGTACTATGATCCGAGGGTGGGGCGGTTTGTCAGCAAGGATCCGATCAGTTATGCGGGTGGGACTAACCTGTATGCGTATGCGCCGAATCCGGTTGAATGGGTTGACCGGTTAGGTCTCAGTCCACGCTGTCGATATGATTCAAATATGAATCCATTAGAAAAAATGGCTCACAGCATACATGGAGAATCTCTAAAACCTGGTGGATCGCCTCGGGCATTCAATAGTGAAACAATAGCTGTAGCTGTTCTGGCTAGCCCTAACGGCGAGACTCAGACTGTGGCTGCATCCAGCCGTGGAAGAATGACAGGGGCGCAGAGAGCAAAAGCGGGGGTTCTGGGGGTTACACCTATTTCAGTGCCTAATGTTTCAGGTCCAGAGGGGCATGCTGAGGTTAATATCATTAATCGATATGCAGCGCAAAATGATTTGAAAGTTGTTGATATTGCAGCAAGTCGACCTATATGTTGTTCTTGTGAAGGGGCGATTATGAATCATGGTGCAAACCCTGTTTCGCCTGTTAAACGTAAGAAATAGTGGAGATTCAAATGAATAACTCTGAGAGAATCGCTTTTTTTGTACTGCTGAGATCATTCGATAGGTTCGGTGGTTTGCTTAGGGTGATGAAGGTTGATCTTTCTGCCGAGATTACATTTCTTTTAGATGATCTTTGGGTATGCCTTGCTTCAGGCTCAAAAAAAATAAATTTTAAATCTGCTATTAAAGCTATAGATGCGGCTGTTGTGGATGAGCAGGATGCAAGTACTGAAGAGATTTATAGGAATTTATATATGTATGCGCTTTCGGACTTTTTGATGTTTTTTTCTGAGGGGGAGGAAAGTTTGAGTGCGGCAGAGAGCTCTGTTGTTGAAGCTTATGATTATATTGCAGCTCAAAATTTCTTGCTCAATGAAAAAGGTGGAAAAGCTGTGGCTTTGAGTGAGGGCGATGAAGAAAAGATTAAAAACGATCCTCTTTATGTGAGAGAACTTGATGCTTTGCGTGTGGATAGGGAGTTTGCTGGTAATATTGATCAGTGGGAAAGGGTGTTGGAATTTCGATAAATTTATGTGTTAGATACGTTTTGGTATGTGCTGTTAATGCCACCAAGTAATTGTCAATAGGTGTGCTTGAATGAAAGATATCATCCGTCTAGGCGACTCCACCTCTCACGGAGGCGTAGTCCTCGAAGCCTTTTCCCAAACCAATCTCAACGGCAAACCCATTGCCGGGGTTGGGCACAAGGTCAGTTGCCCGCTCTGCAAAGGCATTTTTCCCATCGCAGAGGGAAGCAGCACTTACACGGTGGATGGAACCCCCATTGCCCTGAACGGTATGAAAACCGCTTGTGGGGCGAGCCTGATTGCCAGTGGGCCGAAAGGGGCTGTGGTCAGCTAACGGCTTCACCCTGGCCTGGGAAAGCAGCCCGGCACCGCACGAAAGCGGCACCGGCCGCACCGTGCATTACCTCTACGAACCGGGCAGCTTCATCCCCGTGGCCCAGGCCCTTCGCCAGAGCCCGATCCAGCTGCTCGACCTGCCGGACTACAGCGGCCCGTACGACTT
>NZ_JBIVGV010000041.1:1231-2585 GCF_044748865.1 Pseudomonas sp. NPDC089734
CACACGGTGCCTGAATGTTGATTTCTGATCTTTATCAGAATCGTTCTTTAAAAATTTGGGTATGTGATAGAAAGATAGACTGAAGCGCACTTTCACTGGTGTGACTTCAGGCTAAGGTAAAGTTTGTGAATGCAAACTTTCGGCGAATGTCGTCTTCACAGTATAACCAGATTGCTTGGGGTTATATGGTCAAGTGAAGAAGCGCATACGGTGGATGCCTTGGCAGTCAGAGGCGATGAAAGACGTGGTAGCCTGCGAAAAGCTTCGGGGAGTCGGCAAACAGACTGTGATCCGGAGATGTCTGAATGGGGGAACCCACCTGAGAGAACTCAGGTATCTTGCACTGAATACATAGGTGCAAGAAGCGAACCAGGGGAACTGAAACATCTAAGTACCCTGAGGAAAAGAAATCAACCGAGATTCCCTTAGTAGTGGCGAGCGAACGGGGACCAGCCCTTAAGTTGATTTGAGATTAGCGGAACGCTCTGGAAAGTGCGGCCATAGTGGGTGATAGCCCTGTACGCGAAAATCTCTTGTCAATGAAATCGAGTAGGACGGGGCACGAGAAACCTTGTCTGAACATGGGGGGACCATCCTCCAAGGCTAAATACTACTGACTGACCGATAGTGAACCAGTACCGTGAGGGAAAGGCGAAAAGAACCCCGGAGAGGGGAGTGAAATAGATCCTGAAACCGTATGCGTACAAGCAGTGGGAGCCTACTTTGTTAGGTGACTGCGTACCTTTTGTATAATGGGTCAGCGACTTATATTCAGTGGCAAGCTTAACCGAATAGGGGAGGCGTAGCGAAAGCGAGTCTTAATAGGGCGTTTAGTCGCTGGGTATAGACCCGAAACCGGGCGATCTATCCATGGGCAGGTTGAAGGTTAGGTAACACTGACTGGAGGACCGAACCGACTACCGTTGAAAAGTTAGCGGATGACCTGTGGATCGGAGTGAAAGGCTAATCAAGCTCGGAGATAGCTGGTTCTCCTCGAAAGCTATTTAGGTAGCGCCTCATGTATCACTGTAGGGGGTAGAGCACTGTTTCGGCTAGGGGGTCATCCCGACTTACCAAACCGATGCAAACTCCGAATACCTACAAGTGCCGAGCATGGGAGACACACGGCGGGTGCTAACGTCCGTCGTGAAAAGGGAAACAACCCAGACCGTCAGCTAAGGTCCCAAAGTCATGGTTAAGTGGGAAACGATGTGGGAAGGCTTAGACAGCTAGGAGGTTGGCTTAGAAGCAGCCACCCTTTAAAGAAAGCGTAATAGCTCACTAGTCGAGTCGGCCTGCGCGGAAGATGTAACGGGGCTCAAACCATGCACCGAAGCTACGGGTATCACCTTTT
>NZ_JBIVGV010000041.1:2681-4149 GCF_044748865.1 Pseudomonas sp. NPDC089734
TGGAACACGAAGTGGTTGATGCCATGCTTCCAAGAAAAGCTTCTAAGCTTCAGGTAACCAGGAACCGTACCCCAAACCGACACAGGTGGTTGGGTAGAGAATACCAAGGCGCTTGAGAGAACTCGGGTGAAGGAACTAGGCAAAATGGCACCGTAACTTCGGGAGAAGGTGCGCCGGTGAGGGTGAAGGACTTGCTCCGTAAGCCCATGCCGGTCGAAGATACCAGGCCGCTGCGACTGTTTATTAAAAACACAGCACTCTGCAAACACGAAAGTGGACGTATAGGGTGTGACGCCTGCCCGGTGCCGGAAGGTTAATTGATGGGGTTAGCGCAAGCGAAGCTCTTGATCGAAGCCCCGGTAAACGGCGGCCGTAACTATAACGGTCCTAAGGTAGCGAAATTCCTTGTCGGGTAAGTTCCGACCTGCACGAATGGCGTAACGATGGCGGCGCTGTCTCCACCCGAGACTCAGTGAAATTGAAATCGCTGTGAAGATGCAGTGTATCCGCGGCTAGACGGAAAGACCCCGTGAACCTTTACTATAGCTTTGCACTGGACTTTGAATTTGCTTGTGTAGGATAGGTGGGAGGCTTTGAAGCGTGGACGCCAGTCTGCGTGGAGCCATCCTTGAAATACCACCCTGGCAACTTTGAGGTTCTAACTCAGGTCCGTCATCCGGATCGAGGACAGTGTATGGTGGGTAGTTTGACTGGGGCGGTCTCCTCCTAAAGAGTAACGGAGGAGTACGAAGGTGCGCTCAGACCGGTCGGAAATCGGTCGTAGAGTATAAAGGCAAAAGCGCGCTTGACTGCGAGACAAACACGTCGAGCAGGTACGAAAGTAGGTCTTAGTGATCCGGTGGTTCTGTATGGAAGGGCCATCGCTCAACGGATAAAAGGTACTCCGGGGATAACAGGCTGATACCGCCCAAGAGTTCATATCGACGGCGGTGTTTGGCACCTCGATGTCGGCTCATCACATCCTGGGGCTGAAGCCGGTCCCAAGGGTATGGCTGTTCGCCATTTAAAGTGGTACGCGAGCTGGGTTTAGAACGTCGTGAGACAGTTCGGTCCCTATCTGCCGTGGACGTTTGAGATTTGAGAGGGGCTGCTCCTAGTACGAGAGGACCGGAGTGGACGAACCTCTGGTGTTCCGGTTGTCACGCCAGTGGCATTGCCGGGTAGCTATGTTCGGAAAAGATAACCGCTGAAAGCATCTAAGCGGGAAACTTGCCTCAAGATGAGATCTCACTGGAACCTTGAGTTCCCTGAAGGGCCGTCGAAGACTACGACGTTGATAGGTGGGGTGTGTAAGCGCTGTGAGGCGTTGAGCTAACCCATACTAATTGCCCGTGAGGCTTGACCATATAACACCCAAGCAATCTGCAGAGCGCAGGTTGATGGTGAGTGAAGACGACAGACGAAAGTTTGCGCACAAACCGATCACATACCCGATTCGCTGGGACGT
>NZ_JBIVGV010000042.1:0-3278 GCF_044748865.1 Pseudomonas sp. NPDC089734
CTGATCGACCTTGGCGGCACTGAGCATGAACGTGGCCTGTTGGCACAGACCGAGGATGGGGTTCTTGAGTTGCATGTGATTTCCGGTGAAGGATGACTTCTTGCGGCATCCAGTGGTTTGCGCAACCGTCCAGGTACTTCTGCCAGGCCCAGTCGTACTTGAACGGTACGAGCTGGTTGAGGTCGGCGCGGCAGTTGATCATGCGCTTTTCATCGACCGCGACACGGGCCGAGGCGCCTTCCAGTTCAGCCAGACCTTCGGCAATGTCCAGAGCATCCAGCGCTTTCTTGGCGCGGATCAGGGCTGCGGAGTCATTGGCGGTAATGGCGCGTGCTTCCAGAGCGGCAGCACCACCGGCGCTGTCCAGGCGGTCCATGGTGACTTCCTGGGCTTGTGCAGCCTGATTGGGTTTGGCGACTTCGCCATCTTCTTTATCGAATTCGTCCCAGCTCAGCATGGTGGTAAAGCTCCTGTGCGTGAGGATGCCTGAGGCAACCGCGATTGGATTTTTCAAGTGTGAATTGCCAACGTGCGATGGGCACGCTGACAGTAATTTTTCGAGGAGTACTCGGAGTTTTGTGTGATTGCCGATCTATAAAATTGTCGGTCGCTCAGCGCGCCTGCGGCATTGGCCTTCAGGCGAATAATACGGGTGTCTGGGGTTGCTTTCAGGTGAGCCAGCTTTGCATTGGCAAATGGTCATTTGAGTACCCTGGAGCAAGCGCGGGAGTATACAGATTTTTCCCCGGAGCTTGTTCATCCGTGATTGAAATTGCGGTGTGATTTTTCGCTTTTTTCACATTTTTACGTCCATTTTCATTGCGCCGAAAATGGACGATGTGTGAAGCGAAAACACCTTATGTAGTGTTTTTGCCGATTTAAAACGCAGCATATAGTGCCTTGGCTTTTCCGGCAACGATTCATTGGGGGACGATTTGGAGTGTTTGTTTAGAGCATGACTTGGGTCAAGAGTTGCACCTGCCGTAGATTGTGGCCTCTGTGGTCATGCGAAAATTTTATGCGTGGGAATGCTGCTCATTTTTCGGTCTGGCAATCGACGAATGGCAATGCCTGGCAAGCAATTTGAAAAACGAGAGTCAGTTGCTGATTGGCCGTCCGATGCATTTTTCAAACACCTTGGTCAGTGCTGCGTAATCGCACACGACCGCATCAATATTCGCCTGCGTCCATTCCTGTATATCAACCTCCCACCAGCTGATTTCATATCCCGCATTCACAATGATGTGCTCAAACAGGATTCGTTG
Organism: Pseudomonas sp. NPDC089734; assembly: GCF_044748865.1. NCBI lineage: Bacteria > Pseudomonadati > Pseudomonadota > Gammaproteobacteria > Pseudomonadales > Pseudomonadaceae > Pseudomonas > Pseudomonas sp. NPDC089734. The sequence continues at coordinate 1,266 of NZ_JBIVGV010000042.1, forward strand.
GGCTCTGCCATTTCCGTCTCGAAAAGGATGCACAACATTCAGGTCACCGAATAGCTCTGCGATGGCAGGCACCAGTGCATCGCGATTCAGGTTCTGAAACCAGTCAGCTTTGGCTAAGGCAGAAAGTAGTTTTTGAGCTTCAGGTTCGATTCGACTAGCGGTACAAAAATGGGTGCCGCCTTTTGAGATATCTACGCTTCGTAGCTCACCGGCCCATTCATAGACATCTGAAAATAACCGGAAATGGATATTTTTTAGGTAGGGGAAATCGTAAGGCGGTGGGGCGAACTCAATAGAGCTTGCTGCAACCTCAGAAAGCGCTCGCTCTGCCTGAGTTAGAAGCCTGTCACTGGTGAAACCCAAGCTGTTACGTAGGACCGATGTGCCTGGGTAGCAATACGGATCTTGTCCAGTGCCATATTTATCGAGCATCAGGCCTGTTTGTTGCGGTAGGTTTTCAGCAATTCCTCACGAGACCGGAGGGGACGCTCAGCATCAAGTGGAGTGCTGTCGAAACCTTCCAGACGCAAGCTGGCTGAGTAATTGGATTTGCGCGTTTTGGCGCAGTAGGCTTTTTTGGCCTGAAGGGAAAGGGTTGGCATATTTGCCGCCTCGGGTGCTTCAAAGGCGTCAGTGTAGCTAAAAAGTGGAGGTTTTTGGAGATGGTGGCCTTTCGCGAATGAATTCGCTCCTACACAGGAGCGAATTCATCCGCAAAGACCGGGTTGCCTTACTGGCAAGCCTCGCAATCCGGCTCGTCGATCGCGCAAGCCTTAGGCACTGGAGCCGGGCCGGCCGGTGCAGCTTCGGTCGGACGTGGCGCGGTGATCGCGGAGTCGTCCGGGCCGTGGCCGCCGCTCGATACGGCGTTGAGCTTGCCGGTGTTGATGGTCGACTTTTCGGTGCTGGTCGCGGCCAGGGCACGGAGGTAGTAGGTGGTTTTCAGACCACGGTACCAGGCCATGCGGTAGGTCACGTCCAGTTTCTTGCCCGAAGCGCCTGCGATGTACAGGTTCAGGGACTGAGCCTGGTCGATCCACTTCTGACGACGGCTGGCCGCGTCGACGATCCACTTGGTTTCCACTTCGAACGCGGTGGCGTAAAGCTCTTTGAGCTCCTGCGGAATGCGTTCGATCTGTTGTACCGAACCGTCGTAGTACTTCAGGTCGTTGATCATGACCGAGTCCCACAGGTCGCGGGCCTTGAGGTCGCGAACCAGGTACGGGTTGATCACGGTGAATTCGCCCGACAGGTTCGATTTCACGTACAGGTTCTGGTAGGTCGGTTCGATCGACTGCGATACGCCGGTGATGTTGGCGATGGTCGCGGTCGGTGCGATGGCCATGATGTTCGAGTTACGGATGCCTTTCTGAACACGGGCACGTACAGGCGCCCAGTCCAGGGTTTCCTTCAGGTCGACATCGATGTACTTCTGGCCACGGGCTTCGATCAGGATCTGTTGCGAATCCAGCGGCAGGATGCCTTTGGACCACAGGGAACCCTGGAACGTCTCGTAGGCGCCGCGCTCGTCGGCCAGATCACAGGAAGCCTGGATGGCGTAGTAGCTGACTGCCTCCATGGAGGTGTCGGCGAACTCGATGGCCGCTTGCGAACCGTACGGGATGTGTTGCAGGTACAGCGCGTCCTGGAAGCCCATGATGCCCAGGCCGACCGGACGGTGACGGAAGTTGGAGTTCTTCGCCTGCGGAACCGAGTAGTAGTTGATGTCGATGACGTTATCGAGCATGCGTACGGCTACGTCGACGGTGCGCTTGAGCTTGTCGGTGTCCAGCTTGCCGTTGACGATGTGGTTCGGCAGGTTGATCGAGCCCAGGTTGCAGACCGCGATCTCGTCCTTGTTGGTGTTCAGGGTGATCTCGGTGCACAGGTTCGAGCTGTGGACCACGCCAACGTGCTGCTGCGGGCTGCGCTGGTTGCACGGGTCCTTGAAGGTCTGCCATGGGTGGCCGGTCTCGTACAGCATCGAGTGCATCTTGCGCCACTGGTCCTTGG
>NZ_JBIVGV010000043.1:0-2314 GCF_044748865.1 Pseudomonas sp. NPDC089734
CCAGAGGGTGCCTTTTAGCCAGAGGACGATGGTTGCGCAGATCAATAGGCCAGAAAGTTGAAGGTAATGAACTTCTTTCTTTTCGGTCATGTATAAAATTAGCGATGCCATCATTAAAGCTACTGATGTAAAAATTATTAGTATTCCTGTCTCGGTGCCAATGGTTTTATAGCCGAGTTCAAGTTTTATTGAGCCAAATACGCCTGTTCCCCAAGCGGCCCATATAAAGAAAAAACACATTATCTGAGATACAAATAATATATGTGGGGTCTTGCTGGAGTTCTGAAAGCGCCAGCGCCTGGCATCGCAATACACTTCCTGTTTTTCTCCACGTTCTTCCTGTCGCAGATAAACCCGATGCTCTTCGCACTCCAGTTGCAGGGTAATTTCCATGGCGGGATCCAGCCCGGCGTAATTGCCAAAGGCAATCTGGGTGTCGAACAGGCCGTTACGGTTGAGGTGGACGTACCTTGTCGGGGGCGGCATGGGTTCATGGCTGTCGCTTCGGTAGGCGCTATTGGCATAGGTGTTCATATCTGTCACTCATCGTCATCAAGGTGGAGTGCAAAGTTCTCAGCTTTGGGCGTTGCAAAAATGCCCTTGGCTTCCTGGCGGCGGTACCAGGTTTCGATGGTCAGTTCTTCGCTCAGTCGTGTCTTGATGACGCAGGGGTGTTGCTGCCAGGGGTAGCGCTGCAACTGTTCGTTCAGTTTCTTTTCTCCGTTCGATTTCCAGCCTCGGGTGGCCTGATCACGCCAGCGGCGGGGTTTGCGTTGGGTGCGTGCATCATGGGCGACCGTGACGGGGTCCAGGTGGCGGCTTTGTTCCAGCACGGGCAGGTCGGGCAAGGGCTGGGTGATGTCCATGTAACGTTGCAGGCAGTCCCAGAAGGCCAGGGCATTGGCTTTATCCAGCCCGAGGGTATGCAGCTTGGTGGCGAGACAGAGCCGGGTGTTGGTGTAGCGGTGATAAAGGGTGATCGCATAGTCGTGTGAACCGTAGCCGCTGGGCAGCAGCGTGATCACCGCATCGAACTCCTCGAACGGGGCGACGAACAGACGTCGGAAACGCCGCTTGAAACGCACCATCCCGTCAACCCGATTGAACTCGCTGCCGTCGTGGCGGCTGACTGTGCTGTACAGCCAGAGCAGGCAATCGAAACCGATGGCGCCCATGAAATAGAGAAAGGTGCCGAGCCAGAAGGCGATATGCATTTCGCTGCTGCCCCAGAGGGTGCCTTTTAGCCAGAGAACGATGGTTGTGCAGATAACGAGACCTGCAATCAGCACGTGGTGGAGATATTTATTTTCAGTCATGTGAAAAGTTAAAGTTCCGAACATTAATACTGTCGATATAAAAATCATTAGCAATGTGATTTCGGTGTCAGGATAGCCATATCCAAGCTCTACTTGGATTGGAAGAAAAATCCACGTACTCCATGGAACCCATATAAAGAAAAAGCACATTATTTGGGATACAAATAATATGTGTGGAATCTTGCTGGAGTTCTGAAAGCGCCAGCGCCTGGCATCGCAATACACTTCCTGTTTTTCTCCGTGTTCTTCCTGCTGCTGATAAAGCCGATGCTCTTCGCACTCCAGTTGTAGGGTGATTTCCATGGCCGGGTCCAGTCCGGCGTAATTGCCAAAGGCAATCTGGGTGTCGAACAGGCCGTTACGGTTGAGGTGGACGTACCTTGTCGGGGGCGGCATGGGTTCATGGCTGTCGCTTCGGTAGGCGCTATTGGCATAGGCGTTCATATCTGTCACTCATCGTCATCAAGGTGGAGTGCAAAGTTCTCAGCTTTGGGCGTTGCAAAAATGCCCTTGGCTTCCTGGCGGCGGTACCAGGCTTCGATGGTCAGTTCTTCGCTCAGTCGTGCCTTGATGACGCAGGGGTGCTGTTGCCATGGGTAGCGCTGCAACTGTTCGTTCAGCCTCTTTTCTCCGTTCGATTTCCAGCCTCGGGTGGCCTGATCACGCCAGCGGCGGGGTTTGCGTTGGGTATGAGCGTCATGGGCGACCGTGACGGGGTCCAGGTGGCGGCTTTGTTCCAGCACGGGCAGGTCGGGCAGGGGCTGAGTGATGTCCATGTAACGTTGCAGGCAGTCCCAGAAGGCCAGGGCATTGGCTTTATCCAGACCCAGGGTATGCAGCTTGGTAGCGAGACAGAGCCGGGTGTTGGTGTAGCGGTGATAAAGGGTGATCGCATAGTCGTGTGAACCGTAGCCGCTGGGCAGCAGCGTGATCACCGCATCGAACTCCTCGAACGGGGCGACGAACAGACGTCGGAAACGCCGCTTGAAACGCACCAT
>NZ_JBIVGV010000044.1:0-2081 GCF_044748865.1 Pseudomonas sp. NPDC089734
GCGCACTGCTGCGTGCTTTCAAATTCCCGTTCCGCAACTGATTGGAGTAGGAAAATGGCCAAGAAGAGCATGAAAAACCGTGAGCTGAAGCGTCAGGTCACTGTTGCCAAGTACGCCGCAAAGCGTGCAGCGCTCAAAGCAATCATCGTCGATCTGAACGCAAGTCCAGAAGCGCGTTGGGAAGCTACCGTAGCTCTGCAGAAGCAACCTCGTGACGCAAGCGCTTCGCGCATGCGTAACCGTTGCCGCATCACCGGTCGTCCGCACGGCGTTTACCGCAAGTTCGGTCTCGCTCGTAACAAGCTGCGTGAAGCAGCAATGCGTGGCGACGTACCAGGTCTGGTCAAGGCCAGCTGGTAAGGCGTAAATCTTGTTTTCTGCACCTGGCGTCGCACGATGCCGGGTTGCAGGAAGCTTGAATTTGAATCAAGCCCCTTTTGGGGCTTGATTCGTTTCTGGCGTAGGTCTAGAATTGCCGGCTCGCCCGAGCCCGTGTTTTTACTTGCCCGGAAGTTCTCGGCGATAAGCTGTAGCCGCGAGGCTAATTATTTTGTATTAGGAGCGTCTAGCCCATGAGTATGCAGGACCCGTTAGCGGACATGCTAACTCGTATCCGTAATGCCCAGATGGCTGAAAAGCCCGTCGTAAGCATGCCGTCTTCCACGTTGAAGGTTGCTGTAGCCAAAGTCCTGAAAGACGAAGGTTACATTGCGGGTTATCAGATCAGCAGCGAAATCAAACCGTTGCTGTCCATCGAGCTGAAATACTTCGAAGGCCGTCCAGTCATCGAAGAAGTGAAGCGCGTCAGCCGCCCAGGCTTGCGTCAGTACAAGTCCTCCGATGATCTGCCAAAAGTTCGTGGCGGCCTCGGTGTGTCTATCGTCTCCACCAACAAAGGTGTGATGACGGATCGTGCTGCGCGCGCTGCCGGTGTCGGTGGCGAAGTGCTTTGCACTGTGTTCTAAGGGGGGGGGATAAGCATGTCACGCGTAGCTAAGAACCCCGTTAAGTTGCCAGCCGGCGTCGAAGTCAAATTCGTAGGCCAGCAGCTTTCGGTGAAGGGTGCCAAGGGTACTCTGGAACTGAACGTCCATTCGTCCGTTGAAATTGTTGAAGAAGCTGGTGAGCTGCGTTTCTCTGCTCGCAATGGCGATCAACAGACTCGCGCAATGGCAGGCACAACTCGTGCACTGGTTAACAACATGGTCCAGGGCGTAAGCCAAGGCTTCGAGCGTAAGCTCCAGCTGGTCGGTGTTGGTTACAAGGCGCAAGCAAAAGGCTCGGTCCTGAACCTGGCACTTGGCTTCTCGCACCCGGTGGATTACGAACTGCCGAATGGTGTCACCGCTGAGACCCCTAGCCAAACCGATATCCTGATTCGTGGTATCGATAAGCAGTTGGTTGGTCAAGTGGCCGCTGAGATCCGCGACTTCCGCCGTCCAGAGCCTTACAAAGGCAAAGGTGTGCGTTACGCAGACGAAGTCGTCCGCCGTAAAGAAGCCAAGAAGAAGTAGGGCATAGCAAATGACCGTCAAAAAAGTTACCCGACTGCGTCGCGCTCGCAAAGCACGCCTGAAAATGCACGAACTCGAAGTCGTGCGTCTCTGCGTGCACCGCTCTTCGCAGCACATTTATGCCCAGGTCATTTCGGCCGACGGCAGCAAAGTCCTGGCAAGCGCCTCGACTTTGGACAAAGAACTGCGTGATGGCGCCACTGGCAACATCGACGCGGCCACTAAGGTTGGCAAGCTGGTCGCCGAGCGTGCAAAAGCCGCTGGCGTATCGCAAGTGGCTTTCGACCGTTCTGGCTTCAAGTACCACGGCCGTGTCAAAGCGCTGGCTGATGCTGCTCGTGAAGGCGGGCTGGAGTTCTAAGTTATGGCAAATAACGACCAAAAACGCGACGAAGGCTACATCGAGAAGCTGGTTCAAGTTAACCGCGTGGCCAAAACCGTAAAAGGCGGCCGTATCTTCACTTTCACTGCGTTGACCGTAGTGGGGGATGGTAAAGGGCGTCTTGGCTTCGTCCGTGGCAAGTCACGTGAAGTGCCTGCTGCCACCCGAGCCTGGATCTGCTGGGC
>NZ_JBIVGV010000045.1:0-2020 GCF_044748865.1 Pseudomonas sp. NPDC089734
GTAAGCGCTCCATAAACCCCACCAGCTTCATGATGGGTGGTGCGCTTAGCTAGGCGAGACCGGCGAGCAGTTCCAAGGCAGCAGCGCTTCGTAATCTTCAACCGATGCCGCCGCCGGCAGGCGTTCCAGTGCGTGGCGCAGCCACGCATAAGGCTCTTGGCCGTTGGCTTTGGCAGTCTCGACTAGGCTGTAAAGTTGAGCACTGGCCGTCGCGCCCTTGAGCGTGTCGCTAAACAACCAGTTCTTTCTTCCGATCACGAAGGGGCGGATCGCGCGTTCAGCGGCGTTGTTGTCGAGCGGTAAGTAGCCTTCCTCGACGTATCGCTCCAGCTTGCTCCAGTTACTGGCGAGGTAACTGATGGCTTTGCCCAGGGCGTTCTGAGCAGTGACCTGTGGCTGCGTCTTTTCGATCCAACTTTTCAACTGAGCCAGTATCGGCAGGCTTTGTTCGTAACGACCGGTCTTGCGTTCATCGTCGCAGCAAGCCTTTAGGTCGCGTTCGATGCCGTAAAGCTTGTTGATCAGATTCAGTGCGATATCCGCGCGCCCCGTTTTACCTTTGGGCTGCACTTTCTGTGCTTCAACGAACTTGCGACGCGCATGGGCCCAGCACCCTAAACGCTCAACTCCAGCTTGGGCGCCCAGTGCGTTGTAACCGGCATAATCATCGGTCATGACGTAGCCACGATAGCCATCGAGCAGGCGCGTAGGCACCTCCTGCGCTCGGCTGCTGGAGTAGTCAAAAAGGATTACCGGCTTATCCGGCGGGCCGCCGGTTTGCACCCACATCCATGACTGGCTGCTCGGCTCACGGTCAGGTTCTTTCAACACCTGCACCCGCGTTTCATCGCAATGGATGACCCGGCTGGCCAATAGGCTGTCGCGCATTAAATTCAGCAGCGGCTGAAAGTGTTCGCCGCACTGGATAACCCAGCGTGCCAAGGTCTGGCGAGGGATATCGATGCCGTGGCGGCCCAGTACTTTTTCAAAGCGGTAAAGCGGCAAACCATCCACATATTTAGTGGTCAGCAGCATCGCCAGAACGCTCGGGCTGGCCATGCTTTTTTCAATCACCTGAGCCGGCTTGTCCGCAGTTACCGGTGCAGTCTCGCAGTCGCGGCAGCCGTAGACTTTACGAACGTGTTTGATCACCCGTATCTGCATCGGGACGATTTCAAGTTGCTCGCTGATTTCCTCGCCAATGGCGTGTTTGCGGCAACCGCAGGTACAAGTCAGCTCATGCTCGGGCAGTTCGTGGATGACTTCGATGCGCGGTAGATCGGCAGGCAATGGGTTACGCTTGCCTCGGCGCTTTGAGGGGGCAACGACCTCTTCTTCAGTGGTCTCGCACGCCAACTCGACCTCGTGCTCCGCTTCATTGAACAACGCCATTTGAGGCGTTGCCGGATCGACGGCCTGTTCTGATTTTCGGCCGAACAGGCGCTGCCTTAGTAGTGCAACTTGCTCTTCGAGCACGCCCATCCTGGACTGCATCTTCGCAAGCATCTGCTTGAGCAATTCAGGATCATCAGGAAGGTTGTCGGGCACGGAATTCATGCCCGGGATTATACCGAATCAGGCCACGAATCGCGGCGTCAAAACCTGATGGGGACGGTTACGCCAAAGGTCAAAGCCGTCGAGCATCCAATTGAGCTCCTGGACAGTCAGGACAATTGCTTCGTCGCTCAGATCGGGCGATGTTTTGAAACGCTCAGACTCCAGGCGCTTGAGCCAAAGGCAGAAGCCGTTGCACTCCCAGTACAAGATCTTCACGCGGTTGCGTGGCTTGTTGAGGAAGACGAAAAGCACGGGGTCGAACACCGCGACCTTAATGTCTAACTCGACCAAGGCTGCCAGACCGTCGATGGATTTTCGGAAGTCGACGGGCTTGGGGTACAGATACACTTTTTCGACTTTTGCATCGGGACGCATCATGGTTGGCGGGCTCCAGAAAGAAATCGGGAGCACAGCATCCGTGATCAAGCAGCGGCTTTGAATGTGGGGTTTATGGAGCGCTTAC
>NZ_JBIVGV010000046.1:0-2010 GCF_044748865.1 Pseudomonas sp. NPDC089734
CCGACGACCATTTCCAGACTGCGTTCCACCGCCAGCCCGACCTTCACGTCCGGACCGACGCCCAGCTCGCGCAGCTTGTGGGCCAGCGGGTTGGCACGGCGGTTGAGCTGTTCGTAGGTCAGTTGCTCGGTACCCAGCGTCAAGGCAATGGCCTGGGGCACGCGAGCGGCCTGGGCTTCGATTACCTGATGGGCACACTGCTCGCTGGGGTAAACCGCCACATCACGGTTCCAGTCCAGCAGCGTCTGCTCGCGCTCAGTCTTGCTCAGCAACGGCAGGTCCGCGATGCGCTGATGGAGATCGGCGCTCATGGCTTGCAACAGATTGCGCCAGTGAGCGGCCATGCGCTCGATGGTCGTCCTGTCGAACAAGTCCGTGGCGTAGATCAGCGAGGCGCCCAGGCCATCGTCACGCTCACAGGTGTCCAGCGTCAGGTCGAACTGTGCAGTGTGTTTGTCCGATACCTGATACTCCAGACGCAGGCCCGACAACTGGCGCGCTTCGTTGCGCCCCTGGGTCTGGTGGTTATAGGCCACCTGGAACAGCGGGCTGCGGCTCAAGTCGCGCTCTGGCTGCAAGGCTTCCACCAGTTGCTCGAACGGCAGGTCCTGATGGGCCTGGGCCTGCAAGGCGGTCTGCTTGACCTGCTGCAACAACTGGGCAACGGTGGTCTGCGCCGAAAACTCGGCCTTGAGCACTTGAGTGTTGACGAAGAAACCGATCAGGCCTTCGGTTTCGGCACGGGTGCGGTTGGCAATCGGCACGCCGACACGCACATCGGTCTGGCCGGAATAGCGATGCAACAGGGTCTGGAACGAGGCCAGCAACAGCATGAACAGCGTCACGCCCTGCTGACGGGCCACGTCCTTCAAGCGACCCAGCAGTGCGTTGTCGAGTTCGACATTGATGCGCGCACCGCCATAGGTGCGCACCGCCGGACGCGAGCGATCGGTCGGCAGCTCAAGCACCGGTTGCTGATCGCCCAGCTGTTCTTTCCAGTAGGCCAGCTGACGTTCCTGCTCGCCCATTTCCAGCCAGTTACGCTGCCAGAGGGCGTAATCGGCGTACTGGACCGGCAAAGGCGTCAGTGCAATCTCGCGCCCCTGGCTGAAGGCCTCATAAAAACGCAGCAGTTCCTCGACCATGATCGGCATCGACCAGCCGTCGGAGACGATATGGTGCTGGGTCAGAACCAGAACGTGCTCGTTATCGCTCAGGCTCAGCAGCCTGACGCGCAACAGCGGCCCCTGCTCCAGATCGAAGGGGCGCTGCACTGCCTGATCGACGTATGCCTCGACCGTTTCTGTGGCCTGGAGCCGGTCAACGTTCAGGGTGAAGGTCCCTGCCGGATGCACGACCTGAACCGCTTCGTCGCCCTGCTGCCGGAAGGTGGTGCGCAATGTTTCGTGACGTTCGATCAACGACTCGACGCTGCGACGCAGTGCTTCGACGTTCAGGGAACCGTGCAGGCGCAAGGCCAGAGGGATGTTGTAGGCAGCGCTCTGTGGTTCCAGTTGCCAGATGATCCACTGTCGCTGTTGGGCAAAAGAGAGCGCAGAAGGCTCCTGCGACTCTCTCTTGAAGATTGGCGTGACTCCGTAAAGATTCACCCCCTGTCGCTTCAGCAGTACCGCCAGCGCCTTGCGTTCACGGGCGGACAGCGATTTTACGGACTCAAGCAACTCTTGCACGGGGGTATCTCCTGCTAAGCAATCAAATTATCAATTTCCTCCGCTGATAAACGTTTGAGTGCCTCCAGTGATTTAGTCAATTCGTCCTGTGCGTGGTCACTTTTGCCATTTTTTTGTTGAATGGCCGCGCTGAGACCCGCCAGAGAGGGTTGCTCGAACAACTCTTTCAACGAAACCTCATGCTGCAATTGCTCACGCACACGGACCAGCATCTGCACCGCAACCAGCGAGTGACCACCCAGCTCGAAGAAGTTGTCGTTCAAACCGACCTGCTCGACCTTCAGCACGTCCGCCCAGATCGCTGCCAGTTGTTGCTCCA
>NZ_JBIVGV010000047.1:0-1967 GCF_044748865.1 Pseudomonas sp. NPDC089734
ATGAACTGGTTCGTATTGCCGGTCTGATTCGTGCCGACGACATTGCCACCGATAACACCGTGTCATCCACGCGTGTGGCCGATGCGCGCATCACGAAGTCACGTGAAGTGCCTGCTGCAATCCAGAAAGCGATGGAAGCTGCTCGCCGCAACATGATCCAAGTTGATCTGAACGGCACCACTCTGCAGTACGCAATGAAGTCTGCCCATGGCGCTTCCAAGGTGTACATGCAGCCTGCTTCTGAAGGTACCGGTATCATCGCTGGCGGCGCCATGCGCGCAGTGCTGGAAGTTGCTGGTGTCCAGAACGTATTGGCCAAGTGCTACGGCTCGACTAACCCTGTAAACGTGGTTCACGCCACTTTCAAGGGTCTGAAGGGCATGCAGTCTCCTGAATCCATTGCTGCCAAGCGTGGCAAGCGTGTTGAGGAGATCATCTGATCATGGCTACCGTTAAAGTTACGCTGATCAAAAGCACCGCCGGCCGTATCCCTAGCCACAAACTGTGCGTTAAGGGTCTGGGTCTGCGTCGCATCGGTCACACTGTAGAAGTCCTGGATACTCCCGAAAATCGCGGGATGATCAACAAGGCTTACTACATGCTGCGAGTCGAGGGTTAATCGATGAAACTCAATGATCTGAGTCCAGCGCCGGGTTCCCGTCGCGAGAAGCATCGTCCGGGCCGTGGTATCGGTAGTGGTTTGGGTAAGACTGGTGGCCGTGGTCACAAAGGTCAAACCTCCCGCTCCGGTGGCACTATTGCTCCGGGCTTTGAAGGCGGCCAACAGCCGTTGCATCGTCGTCTGCCAAAATTCGGTTTCGTTTCCCTGAAAGCCATGGACCGCGCAGAAGTGCGTCTGTCCGAGCTGGCCAAAGTGGAAGGCGACGTCGTAACTGTGCAGTCCCTGAAGGATGCCAACGTGATTAACCAAAACGTACAGCGCGTGAAAATCATGCTGTCCGGCGAAGTTACTCGCGCTGTCACCATCAAAGGTATCGCAGCCACCAAAGGTGCGCGTGCGGCTATCGAAGCAGCTGGCGGCAAGTTCGAGGAATAAATGGCTAAGCAAGGTGCTCTCTCAGCGCTCAGCAAAGGCGGGTTGTCCGAGCTCTGGGCTCGACTGCGTTTTCTGTTCCTGGCGATTATCGTCTATCGGATCGGTGCGCATATCCCAGTTCCAGGTATCAACCCTGATCGGCTGGCGGAATTGTTTCGACAGAATGAGGGGACCATTCTTAGCTTGTTCAACATGTTTTCCGGTGGCGCGCTGGAACGGATGAGTATCTTTGCGTTGGGGATCATGCCGTACATTTCGGCATCGATCATCATGCAATTGATGACCGCCGTCAGCCCGCAACTGGAGCAGTTGAAGAAGGAAGGTGAAGCTGGCCGTCGCAAGATCAGCCAGTACACCCGCTATGGCACCGTCGTCCTGGCTCTGGTTCAAGCTATCGGCATGTCCGTTGGCCTGGCCGGTCAGGGCGTTGCTTTCTCTGCGGATCTCGGTTTCCACTTCGTGGCTGTTACCACCTTCGTGGCTGGTGCAATGTTCATGATGTGGCTCGGGGAGCAGATTACTGAGCGCGGTGTTGGTAACGGTATCTCGATGTTGATCTTTTCGGGTATCGTCGCCGGTCTTCCGAGAGCGATTGGGCAGTCTTTCGAGTCTGCACGTCAGGGTGATATCAACATTTTCGCTTTGGTCGCCATCGGTTTGCTGGCAGTAGCGATTATCGGTTTTGTGGTGTTCATTGAGCGTGGTCAGCGTCGTATTGCTGTTCACTACGCCAAGCGTCAGCAGGGCCGTAAGGTCTTTGCTGCGCAGACCAGCCACTTGCCGCTGAAAGTGAACATGGCTGGTGTTATTCCGGCCATTTTCGCGAGCAGCATCTTGCTGTTCCCGGCTTCGCTGGGTTCCTGGTTCGGCCAGTCTGAAGGTATGGGCTGGTTGCAGGACATCTCGCAGT
>NZ_JBIVGV010000048.1:0-1934 GCF_044748865.1 Pseudomonas sp. NPDC089734
GTCCACTCCAATGCCTTCAACTTCCTCAGCGCCGTCCAGGCCGGTGTCGACCCGCGCACCGGGCAATACACCTGTTCCATCTCCCTGCCCGAACTCAAGGCCAACCACCTCTGTGGCCCCAGCCTGCCGCTGACCCTGGGCTTCAGCCCCATGAGCCCCCGCGACACCGGCTTCGGCAAGGGCTGGAGCCTGCGCCTGTCGCACTTCGACACCGTCTCGCGCATCCTTTCCCTGTCCACCGGCGAGACCTTTCGTATCGAAGGTTCCCTGGCCCAGCCCACCGTGCCCGAACGCAAGATCGACAGCTTTCATTTTTCCTTCGAGGGCAGCGATCGCTACCGGGTGGTCCACAAATCCGGCCTGACGGAAATCCTCACCCTGCGCGGTGGCGACACCCTGGCCTGGGTCACCGAGGTCCACTCCGCCGAAGGTCATCGCCTCGCTCTGACCTACGACACCTTTGCCGGTGAGACCGTGTTGCGCCGCCTCAGCGACGACTACGGCACACTCCTGGAGATCACCCGCCTCGGCAGTGCCCAGATCAATGTCGACCTGCACCCCGGTCAGGGCAGTGGCGGGGAGCCTCTGGCCCGTTTCAGCCTGGTGCTCGACAACGGCGAGGTCAGCCGCGTCATCCTGCCCAGCGACAATCAGGCCGGCTGGCACTTCACCTACGAGTGGCTGAACGAATACCTGTGCCTCAAGGAACTGCGCACTCCGCTGGGCTGCCGGGAGCTCATCACCTACGACGCCCAGGGCCACGAATTTCCGCAGAACCGCTACCCGCCACTGCCCCGGGTGTTGCACCACCGCCAGCAGCCCGGTTTCGGCCAGCCACCGGTGGAAGTGCGCTACGCCTACTCCAGCGAGAATTTCCTGGGCTTCAACGCCAGCGGCCTGATCTGGGACGACGACGGCCTGGACAACCTCTACCAGGCCGATCCGCGTTACACCTACGCCAGCACGGAAAGCCTCTGGGTCGATGGCCAGGCCCTGCGCACCACCGAACGCACCTTCAACAACTTTCACCTGCTGGTGGAGGAAACCGTCACCCAGCGTGACAATGTGCTCAGTACCCGCACCCTCTACCACGGCACCCCCGGCCTGCCTTTCGCCCAGCAGCCACCCCAGTGCCAGTTGCCCCGTGAAGTGCTGAAGATCTGGTATCACCCCAGCGCCTCCAGCCAGACCCACGAGGAAACCACCCGCACCTCCTTCGACGCCTTCGGCAACCTGCTGACCCAGGAAAACCCCGACGGCACCCTGGAAACCCGGCGTTACTACTCGGCGGCCGGGGGCGATGGTTGCCCGGCTGATCCCCACGGCTTCGTGCGCACCCTGCAGGACAGCACGATCACCCCGGCGCCGGGCGCGCCCGGCGAGGCGCCGACACTGCGCACCGCGCACCGTTACGCACTGCAAACCGGCGTGGGGGGCGCAACACCCGGCTGGCTGGCCATGACCGACGAGCGTCTGTTGCAGGTGGACGGCTCCGAGGAAACCGAGCTTCAGCACACGGCCTACACCTATATCGATCAACCCGGCGACCGCTACCTGCACGGCCGCAAGCTGCAGGAAAGCCAGACCCTCAATGGCTGCACCACGGTCCTCGATTACGCCTACCGCCGCACCCGCAATGCCCGCGCCGGGGAAACCGTGCAGCACACCGAGATCAGCCTGAGCACCGACTTCGACAACGTGCGCAAGACCCACACCCTGCAACACTCGCTGCTCCACGGCCAGCCGTTGCTCACACGCGACGACAACGACGTGGAAATCGCCTACCGCTACGATGCGCTGGGTCGGGTGACCGAGGAAACCGTGGCACCGGGTACGCCCTATGAAGCCACCCGACATTACCGCTATGTGCTCAGCGCGGTGGACGGTCAGCAGGCCGAACAGGAGGTGACCGACGTCAAGGGCGTGAAGACCCG
>NZ_JBIVGV010000049.1:0-1257 GCF_044748865.1 Pseudomonas sp. NPDC089734
CACGAGTCGAGCCGAAGCCCATACGGTATACGACGTTGTCCAGACGGCACTCGAGCAGTTGCAGCAGGTTTTCACCGGTTGCACCTTTCTAGCCCTTACTTGGAGTAGAGCTCGACAATCAGGCTTTCGTTGATGTCGGCGGATAGATCACTGCGAGCTGGAACGCTTTTGAATACGCCCGATTTCTTCGCGGTGTCTACGTCTACCCATTCTACGCGGCCACGTTGGGCACACAGTTCGAGAGCCTGGACAATACGCAGCTGGTTTTGCGCCTTCTCACGGACAGCGACGACATCGCCGGCACGTACTTGATAGGAAGGAACGTTAACGGTTTTGCCGTTGACGCTGATCGACTTGTGCGAAACCAGTTGACGGGATTCGGCACGAGTCGAGCCGAAGCCCATACGGTATACGACGTTGTCCAGACGGCACTCGAGCAGTTGCAGCAGGTTTTCACCGGTTGCACCTTTCTTGCCAGCAGCTTCTTTGTAGTAGCCGCTGAACTGACGCTCGAGAACGCCGTAGATACGACGGACTTTTTGCTTTTCACGCAGCTGGGTACCGTAATCGGACTGACGACCGCGGCGTTGACCGTGGATGCCTGGAGCTGCTTCGATGTTGCACTTGGATTCGATAGCGCGAACGCCGCTCTTCAGAAAGAGATCGGTGCCTTCACGACGAGCAAGTTTGCATTTTGGACCAATGTAACGAGCCATTTCTTACAGTCTCCTGGATTACACGCGGCGCTTCTTCGGCGGACGGCACCCGTTGTGCGGGATTGGCGTCACGTCGGTGATGCTGGCGATCTTATAGCCACAGCCGTTCAAAGCACGGACAGCGGATTCACGACCTGGGCCTGGACCCTTGACGTTAACGTCGAGGTTCTTCAGACCGTATTCCAGCGCAGCTTGACCAGCACGCTCGGCAGCTACCTGAGCAGCGAACGGAGTGGACTTGCGGGAACCACGGAAACCCGAACCGCCGGAGGTAGCCCAGGAAAGAGCGTTACCTTGACGATCGGTAATGGTGACGATTGTGTTGTTAAACGACGCGTGGATGTGGGCGATGCCATCAACCACTGTCTTTTTAACTTTTTTACGAGGACGAGCAGCAGGTTTTGCCATGACTAAATTCCTGTCGAAACGCTGGAGCGATTACTTGCGGATCGGCTTACGCGGACCTTTGCGAGTACGCGCGTTGGTCTTGGTACGCTGACCGCGTACTGGCCGGCAGGTACCGGTCTGGCCTATCACAGCG
>NZ_JBIVGV010000050.1:0-1232 GCF_044748865.1 Pseudomonas sp. NPDC089734
TTCTGACCTTTTATTAAACCCGCCTCCGTGCGGGTTTTCTTTTTTGAAAAGGTCAGCGAAATACGGAGATTCATACCGATGCTGAAAGATTGCCGGTGTGGGAAATGCAAAAGACTTCTTGCCCGAGTGGGTGAGCACACTGAACTCCAGATCAAGTGTTCCAGATGCGGAACATTGAATCATGTGAAAGCCACGAGCCTCGAGTCATCGCCGTTGAGCGACATGAATGCGGAATCTTCCGCGACTAATCATTCGACTTAAAGGTCATGCACATGAACGCAGTAAAAATTGGTAAGCATTACCGTGGTGTGAGCCCGAAGGGGATCGTGCAACTCGTCTCTCCTGAAGAGAATACCGACGGTTTGATTATTCAGACCGCTTCGATAAATCCGGCCAACGGTTATGTCAATGTATACGCATCGGCAACTGCCCCGGCCAGTATTGGGGATATGAATACTCCCATGGTTTTCAACGGGAATGGCAACTCTGCCACTGGGGTCAACTCGCAAGTGGTATTGCCCAACCCGTTGTTTGTTCCTGCTGGGCGGGGGCTTTGGGTAACCAGTGGTATCTGGGGTTCGAGTGGAACGGCTTCGGGTACGCTTGTCATTACGTGGGACCTTCTTGCTTAAAGACAAGATGGCGTGTGAGCTTTGTTTTTACGCGACGCTCACGCTCTTTCGCGAATGAATTCGCTCCTACACAGGCGGTAGGAGCGAATTTATTCGCGAAAAAACCAACGCAATCCCAGATTCTTTGCCCCGAAATCAGCAACGCTTTTTACCGTTCATCCGCCTCAATTGTTGATGTGTGGCTGAACTCAGGTCGAAGTCTGGTCGAACTCGACCCACCCCCAAAAAGGCCCTTTTCCTCCTTTCCGAACAGGGGTACAAAGGCACCACGATATGCGATTTGCGTCTGGGGACAGCCACTCGGAACGCGCAGTTGAACACCACATGCAGACAGATTCTGACCTTTTATTAAACCCGCCTCCGTGCGGGTTTTCTTTTTTGAAAAGGTCAGCGAAATACGGAGATTCATACCGATGCTGAAAGATTGCCGGTGTGGGAAATGCAAAAGACTTCTTGCCCGAGTGGGTGAGCACACTGAACTCCAGATCAAGTGTTCCAGATGCGGAACATTGAATCATGTGAAAGCCACGAGCCTCGAGTCATCGCCGTTGAGCGACATGAATGCGGAATCTTCCGCGACTAATCATTCGACTTAAAGGT